>CALMVT010000280.1:58649-61033 GCA_937873175.1 uncultured Acetobacteraceae bacterium
TCCGCGTCGCCGTCGTTGCGCACCACGAGGCCCGGCGCGCGCACCGCGGTTTCAAGCTCCTTGCGGTAGGCGACACTGTCGTACTTGGCGTTGGCGCCGTCGTCCCAGGTGATCTTGAGCGCGTTGCGCCCCTTAATCGCGGCGCCCGTGTTGCGCGCGACCACGGCGACACCGCCGAGCGGCTGGAATTTGGACGGCCAAGGCCAGCCCCGCACTTCCATGACCCGCTCGACGCCGGGCACCTTCATCGCTTCCGCCGGGTCGAACGACACCAGCTTGCCGCCAACGACCGGGGGGTGGGCAATCACCACGTACTTCATGCCCGGCAGCCGCACGTCGGCGCCATAGGTGGCACTGCCCGTGGTGATGTCGTGCAGGTCGGTCATGCTGACCGTGCCCTTGCCGATGTAGCGGAAGTCCTTGGGGTCCTTGAGCCGCAGGCTGTCCGCCGCCGGCACTGGCAACGCCGCCGCGTCAGTCGCCAACTCGCCGAAGCCCAGGCGGCGGCCGGAGCCGTCATGCACCACCTCGTGCACGCCCGTCCTGACCTCGGACACCGGCACCTTCCAACGCTGCGCCGCGGCCGTTTCCAGCATGGTGCGCGCGGACGCGCCCACTTCCCGCATCGGGATCAGGTAATGCCGGACGCTGCGGGAACCGTCAGTGTCCTGGTTGCCGTACTTGGCCTCGTCGCCCGGCGCCTGGACGATGCGGACCCGCGCCCAATCGGCGCCCATCTCGTCCGCCACCATCATCGGCAAGGCGGTGCGCACGCCCGTGCCCATCTCGGAGCGGTGCGCGACGATGGTGACGATGCCGTCCGGCGCGATAGAGACGAAGACGCGCGGGTCGGTCACGACCCCATGCGGCATGGCGCCCGCGCCCGTCGTGTACGCCGCCGCCGCCCGGCGCGGCAGCACCGACGCCGCGAGCACCAAGCCGCCAGCAGCGGCGACGCCCTTCAGCAGCCCGCGACGGCTCACGTTCTCCACCGGGCCGACTGTCGGGCCAGATGTCAGGTGGCTTGGCGTCTGCCTGCTCAGATCCTGAAAGTAGGTCATGGCTCAGGTCCCTGTTGCGGCGACGCGGACGGCCGCCTCGATGCGCTGGTAGCAGCCGCAGCGGCAGATGTTGCCGGCCATGCCGCCGCGGATTTCGTCGTCGGACGGGTTCTTGTTTTCCGCCAGCAGCGCCGCCGCCTGCATGATCTGCCCAGCCTGGCAGAAGCCGCACTGCGGCACGTTCAGCTCGCGCCACGCTTTCTGCACGGGATGGTCGCCCTTGGGGTGCAGGCCCTCGATGGTGACGATGTTTTGCCCGTCCACGTCGGAGATCGCGGTGATGCAGGACCGCGCGGCACTTCCCTCGACGTGCACTGTGCACGCGCCGCACAGCGCCTGGCCGCAGCCGAACTTGGTGCCGACCAGGCCCAGCTCGTCGCGCAGAAACCACAACAGCGGCAAGGACGGGTCGCCGTCCCAGCTCCGCTCCTCGCCGTTGATCTTGACCTTGATCATGCTTGGATGTCCTCCGGGTAATCCGGCCGCGGACGGCATGGCCGCCAGCGCCAGAGATCGTTTCACTGGGTTGGCGTCGTAATCGGACGCCAGGCTTTACAGCCAGCTTTGGATAACGTGCCAGCGTAGTGCCAGCCTGGCGCGAATGCCACCCGGATTTTCGTCATGGGTGCGATGGGGGCGGCGCAGGCTCATGCAGTTCGGGGGGCGTCACGCCCTCGTATTCCAAGGTGACCACCACGCGCGTCGTGCCCTCCTCGCTTTCCAAGCGGCGGGGCCGCCCGTCTTTCGTGCCGACCCAAAGCCGGCTGCTGGCGCTGCCCGGCCCCGACACGTCCTGCTTGTAGCTGAACACGCGGGTCGGCGCGTCCGCCCCGCCAGAGTCTGCCACTCCGCCAGGGTCCGCAGCCTCGCAATGGTGCGGCGGGTAGCGGACCAGGGCCGCCGCCAGCGCATCCCGGTCGGACGCCGTCATCGGCAGCTTCATCCAGCGCCCGGCGCCGGGCGAGGTCGCGTAGATCAGGTCGCCGACGACAATCTGCTCGGTTTCGTACGGGCGGCGCCGCGTCGGCGAGGTTGCGACCAGGACGGAGCGGTATTGCGGCGCCGTCCCGATCGAACGCACCGCGGCAAGAAGGGCGGCGCAGGCGTCCTCCTCCGCCCGGGCCGGCACGGCAGCGACGGCCAGCGCCGCCGCCGTGACAGCCAGGCGAAGGAACCTAGACGTTCGCGTCACGGCTTGTTCGTCGAGGGGGGACTGGGCACGGCATTCGGCTCCGACAGTCGCGTCGGCGCCGCCGGCGTGCCCGCGGGCGCGGTGTTGCCGGTCGGGTCGGTCGGCGGGCGCCGGCCGCCGTCGTCCGTGGT
>CALMVT010000281.1:0-811 GCA_937873175.1 uncultured Acetobacteraceae bacterium
GCGGCCGGCGCCACGCCCAGCGCAGCCGCGTTGTCGGCCGCCTGCTGCCCCCAAGGCTGCGCCGTCATCGTGCCCAGGGCGGTGCCGTCGCTGGTTCCAGCCGCCGCAGAGGCGCTGGGTGTGTAACTGCCCGGCGTGTAGCTGACGGTCTGGTAGGCAACCGTGCTCGGCGCAGTCGTCGGCGGCAGGTTGCACTTGATCGCCTGGCTGTCCGTGACGAGCTGCACCGCGCCGCCATCCGCCGCCGCCTGCGCCCGCCGGGAAGCGTCCATCAGCCGTTCCGCGCTGCACCGGGCCAGCTGCTGCTCGCGTGCCGCGTCGGTCGAGTTCTGGACGTTCTGCAGGATCAGCGTGGCGAGAAGCTGATTGCCTTGCGCCGTCGCGGTTGCCTGCTCCCCGGTCAGGCGCGCGGTGGCGTCCGCGGCCGACTTGATGTCGGGGCTGGCCCCCAGCCCTTGCCGCAGCGCGGTCAGGCTGGCCAGCCGCTGCCCGCTGCTTTGCAGGGACAGCTCGGCCAGTGCCTTCTGTGAAGCCAGCGCCGCCGCGGCCTGATTGATTGCGATGGCCCGGAAGTCACCGCCCGTTGGCGTGTAGAGCTGGTCTGTCCGCAGCAGGTCCTGGCTCATCGAGGCGGTTGCGCTGAGGTTCCCACCAAGGCCGATAACCGAGTTGGCGAGGTCCGCCATGTCGCTGCCCAGCGGTGATGTCAGGCCAAGCGAGCCGAGTTCGGGCGCCAGGTTCGAGAGCGCAGCCATGTCGCCATGGCTGACCGCCTCATAGGTCTGCTTGAGGCGTGCCAACTCCGCGATCT
>CALMVT010000281.1:821-3523 GCA_937873175.1 uncultured Acetobacteraceae bacterium
CAGCGGCAATGACGGCTTCGGCAAGCGACTTCGCGCTGCTGATTTCCAATGGGACGTCAATAACAGCCATCTGCGCGCGCGCCGCGCTCCCCCACACGACAAGAGCCGTGCAAGCTAGTGTTACGCGCCTCATTCCGCGGCCTCCGCCGGTTGCAGTGTGGGGGCATCGACCACGCTTGGGGCCAGCCGCTCGAAATGCGGCACCCACGCTTCCGGGTTGGGACCGTGCTGCGAAACCAGCCGGTTCATCAACTCGTACGTCGCGCGCCGCCCGCTGACGACGGCGATCTTGTCCTTGGCACCCGAAAGGTCGAACCGGCACAGCACGGAGCCGCCGGGCCGCTTGATCAGGAAAGTGTGCCGCATGTTCGGCAGCTGCTGGGTGACGGCAAGGTATTCGGCGTCAGTCAGCCCCAGTTCGTCCACCAGATCGACGCGGCTGGCGCTCTCGTCGCCGAAGAAGATCTTGGTCGGGATCTGCTGCTTGAACGTGTGCGCGTTCGGGCTGTTGATGGCGTCCCGCGCGCTTTGCGTCGCCAGCAGCACCACGCCCTCGTTCTTGCGGATCGTCTTCAGGTGGTCGTTGTTCTCGTCGCGGAACGCCGGCATTTTGTCCGTCTGCCAGAACTCGTCGATCGCCAGGATGATCGGCTTGCCGTCGATCAGCTTGCGCGTCCGATAGAACAAGTAGGACAGGGTCGGAGAGCAAACCTGCTCGTCGCGCAGCAACGCCGTCGTGTCGAACCCGACGATGCGGGGCGTCATGTCCAGCTCGTCCTGCTCGTTGTCGAACGCCCAGCCCAGCCGTTCGTCCCGGCACCACTTGCGCAGCCGCGCAGCCGCACCGTCCTTGGACCGTTGGCCTAGCATGACCGCAATGCCGGCCAGGCCGCGCATAGCCGTTGGCATCTCCATTTGCCGGGCCACCGCGCGCCCCAGGCGCCCATCCTCGTCTGACGACAGGTCTCCTTGCCCATCCGCCAGGATCAGGTTGCGGATGAACTTCTCCAGGAACGTCAGATCGTCGGGCGAACTGCTCAAGCCCTGGAGCGGCGCCAGGCCGGACGGGCTGCCGGACGGCAGCACGAGGTAGGAGCCGCCGGCCGCGCGCACCATGACTGACAGGCCATAGTCCTTGTCCACGATCACGATCCGGGCTTCCGGGCAGCGCAGCGCCATCAGCGACACGCTGCCCAGCAGGCCCGTCTTGCCCGACCCTGCCGGCCCGATCAGCAGGCAGTTGCCCAGGTCCTCGGCCGGGATCTGCGCCGATCCCTGGACCTGGAAATGGAAGGCGTATTCGGTATCCGCCGTGGTGCGCAGCATGACGACGGGCGCACCCCACCGGCCCTGGTAGATGCCGCGCGGCACGTCGTGCTTGGCCGACATCCCCACCGCGTTGATGCTCTTGACTAACCCGGGACGCGTGCGCCAGCGCAGGTTGGGAGGAATCTGCCCGTAGAACGCCGGCTTGATCGCATCCGTCTCCCGGACACTGGTGATTCCGGCGTCGGACAGGATGCTTTGCGTCGTGGCAACCCGGCGATCCAGCTCCTGCAGCGACGGCGCGCGGACCGCGACCGAAAAGCAGTAGGATACATAGACGCTGCGGCCCGACATTACGTCGTCCTCGTCCTGCGCCAGCTCCGCCACCTGGCTCTTGGCCGCGTCGTTGCCTGATTGCATCTGCTTCACGCGCAGGCTGATCTTGCCCAGCGCCTCGGCCTTCTGCCGGAAGCGCGTCGAGTGGGCGATGGTGATGGGGAACGGCACGTTGCGGAGCGCGGCGAACATGGTCGGCGACGTGCGCGCCGGGAAGTCGTGCATGGACACCATGGCGCCGAACAGCGGGGCGCCCTCGCCCATGATCTGGAAGTCGCGATGCCCGAACACGACGCGGTCCGGCACGATCAGCTTGCCCATGCGCCCCGTCGTGATCCCGAGCGGGCGGAACCGGCCGTTGGCGATCAGGTGCAGCGCCTCGCCGATCTCCGTGAAGGCCGGACCCGTCGGCCCATGAGGCTCGCGGATGCCGAGCCGGCGCACGCCGTAGCGGGACAGGCCGGCGGCGACCTTGTGCAGCACCGCCTCGAAATCCTGCATCAGCATGTCGTCGGCACGCGGACGCGAGGACACGCCGCCGCCGACCATGGCGCGCAGCCCCGCGCGCAGCCCGTCGTCAGGATGCATGACGATCGTGACGAACAAGTCGTTGCGGAACAGGGTTCCGTTGCCCTGGCTCGCGCGGTATGCGTCGTCGAACCGGGCACCGAACCAGTTGGGCACGGCAGGCAGCGACGCCATGTCCTGCCGGTCCTGCCGCACAAAGTGGTCCCACCACTCGATGCGGGGATCAGAGATGTTGCGGTCGAGCTGGTTGTCCCGCATGTGCGAAGCCACGACAGCCCGAGCACCCGCCAAGTCAGCCGCCAAGCCCGCCAAGTGGAACATGGCAAACACCGAGCCGTCCTGATTGATGCCCACGTCGCGCGACCAGTGACCGATGTGTGGCAGGAATCGCAGGGTGTGCTTATCGGCTGCCATGGAGGATCTCTCCGAGAGGGTCCACGCTGTCGCCGCCCCAGCGCTGCCGGTCGGCGAACATGGCGCCCGAGATCAGGGACAGGAACAGGATGCGCGGGCGGTTATGGTCCCGCGCCACCAGCCAGCGGCCGAGCACGGTCAGCACCGCAATCGACACG
>CALMVT010000282.1 GCA_937873175.1 uncultured Acetobacteraceae bacterium
CGGCCAGGCGCCTGGCCTTGGCTTCGACGCCGGGTTCGTCCAGCGCGATGGCATCCTTAACCCAGTTTGCGATCCGGTTCAGAGCCTCGCACGCCTTCTCATAGTGGCCATTCCAGAGTAGATGCCGCAGTCGTTCCACGTCGATCCGAGCATGGTCGAACGGGACGAGGGGGGGCCGGCTCCAGGGTGCACAGGCCTCCCATGACCTGCTTGACGTCCGGTGTGTAGCGGGCGGTCAGCAGTGCGCCGACCGGCGAGACCGTCACTGCCGCTAGGGACGTCGTCAGACAGCAGCGGCAAGACCTTGAACCGCGGCGCCTCGACCTCCACCGTGCCAAACAGCGTTTGCAGCCGGCGCGTGCGCCGGTCCTTGAGCGGTTGCAGCACCCTGCACGCCGCACAGGCCCGGTGATGGGCCGCATACGCCGCCACCTGGCTGCACAGCATACCCGCCTGCAGCCTGGCCAAAAGCGTCTTGGTTTCGCCGAGCACAAGGCCGACCTCGGCGAGCGTGCTGACCACCCCCGGCCGGCTGAACGTCGCCAGCGCCGTCGTCGTCACCTTGCCCGCGCTGGTCCTCGCCCCCAGCCGCACCGTCTACTGCATCACGCCTGCCGTCCTCATGGTCAGACATCAGCCAGGCCCATCAGCCCGAGACAGACAAGCAAGCAGGCTGCCCCAGGCTTCTGACGCTCCCCCAACCCGACCGGATCCCAACAATGCTCCGCGACCCGACAGCGTAGGTTTGTAGGATGCCAGGCTGGTAAGGGCCAGCCGCCTAGGCCGGGCCTCCCGCTGGAACTAACTTATGCTATTGTTCCCTGGATGTGGCAGGATAGGACAAACGGGGAGGAGACCGAGCTGGAGATGGTGCGCGGCCATGTCCGCCAAGGTGCCGCCTGCGTGGCGCGGCAGTTCCAGCTCGTGGCGGAGCTGCGCGCCGACGGGCGGCCCACAGAGGCCGCAGAACGGCTCCTCGCGAACTTCGAAGAGATCCAGCGGCAGCACGAAGCGCATCTTGCGCGCCTAGAGGGCCGACCGGTCGGCTTCCCATAGCTGAACTGTCGGCCTGCCGAACAAGCGTGGCACTGTTCCGGCGGGCAGCCGTTTGACGAAACGGAACACCGCAGATTAGGGCATGCTCACCATGCGCCCGTCTTCGTCTACCTTGCCGATGCTGCGCAACCGCAAATGGCGCTGATCGGGGAAGCGGGCCACGATCTCCAGCCCGCCGCTCATAGCTTCCACAAGGCGGCGCAGGGTGGACAAGTGACGTGCGCGCGCGCTGCTCCGGTTTGGCAATCGAGCGCAACTCCACCAGAGACAGGTCGCGTTCCATTATACCTGTGTGGCTTTCAGCCTCCACGCGTGCGCTGGTCGGAGGGTCGCGGCGGAGCCGGTCGGATGAGTGCCGACCCGCATCCTTGTTCCCTCTCCTTCCATGCCCATCACCCGCCCGCTCACATGACGTCGCAATAATTAGTATGTCATCGTTACATTGCTCTACTGGAAAATGTTGTTTTGACTCACGCAGCGAGACGATCTCTAAGCTTGGGTTCTAGACTAGCACACGTCAGAGCTCGTTGCGTCGATCCGTCATCGATGTTGCGCTGCAGCCATGGGAGACCAGCATGCATGACCTTGCGACATGGAACGGCATCCCCGACAATCCCGAAGTGAGCGCCTGGCACTGGATCGAGGACGCGGACGGCCTGCGACCTTTGCTTTGGCGCGGCCAGGACTGGCCTGACGAGGTGGACCGAGGCGAGTGGCAGGACGGGTATGCCGTACTGAGCGCGCGCGACCTGAGCCGAGGGCGCTACCACGGCCCGGTGGCCCTGCCACTTCACCTAGCCGCTCTGTGCCGCCTCGAGATGTTCGCCCCGCATGGCCGGGTTGAACGCTTTCGCGATCCACGAGCCGGAAGCCTCACAGCTTGAGAAGGCGGGTGCGCCGGCAAGTGGCTGCACCTGTGGGGCCGGACAGCATGCCGCAGTCACCCAAACAAGGGCCGAAGGGCCGCAAGTACGGAGATGCAGGCCTTCCGGCGGTCGAGCGGCGTATCACGGCCGTTGATCCTGCCGATGCCCGGGGTGCAATCGACCTCGACGAAGGCCAGCGGCCACAGCGGCAATAAGCGAACGTGGGTGGTGTTGTACTGCAGCAGTTCGACACCTTGATGCCGCTTGTCGTCGGCGATCCTGGAGTACATGCCTTCAATCGAGGCGATCGGCCCTTCAATCACCTGTGCGAATGATGCCCTGTCGGTAAGCAACGCTCCCGTTAGCTCCAGTCTAGCGTTCTCGGCTTGCGCACAGCGCACTATGTGGTCGATGTCCCGCTCTAGCCTGTTTGCATCTTGAGGATCGGCGATACGGCTACAAAGGATTAGTTGGACAATCCCGGGTTCGATAAACGATGTGCTGGCGATCGCCATCCGATCAACTTTCTTATGCCTACTCTAAGTTAAATCTGCACATTTTTCAAATTAAGCTCCTGCAATCAACGCATGTTGACTCAAGGCTGGCGCAAGCTCATCTCACATATTTTCTCATTCATTCGGAGTGACTCTACACTCTTGAATACTCATTTGGCTGTGAAAGCGCATTTTCCATCTGATAATCGCGCAATTGTGCGAGACACACGCGCCGGGACTACGACATGAAACGAATGCTGGATTCACGCTTGGCTGCAGCGGCGCGCAATGGTGAACGGCCTCCATTTGCATCGGATCCGATATGGGCCATAGCGACGATCCGAACCAAAAGCTCATACAGGCCCCTGGCGGCCCGGTACTGCTGATGCAATCAAGGCACAAGGAAAACGGAGGGTAATCTGGCGGTAGCTGGGGAGGCATCCGCGGGAGGTCTGGAACATAAAAAACCCGTTCAGAAATTCAACACCAGGCTGTTTCCCAGCCAGCATCTTTCCTGATTGGTGATGTGTGAGCTTTAGGCGCAGATCGTCGCCATGGCCCTGGCTGCGTCGTGCTGTTGGCTTGGGATCACATCCCTTGCTCCAGTAACTGCGAACCGAACCCGTGCCGTCCCGGGTGCCTGACGAGCGAACCGCCGCGCTCGCGTAGGCAATCCCGACCTGGGGTGCATCCTTTCAGCCGGAGCCGCGTCCGCGGGAGCTGCTTGGTCCGACGCTCAGCGTTGTCGCAGAGGAGAATGAACTCGGGAGAGATTCAACCGATTCGATCAAGCGCATTGAAACGAA
>CALMVT010000283.1 GCA_937873175.1 uncultured Acetobacteraceae bacterium
CGCGCCCGCCATGCCCAAACCCAGCGGCCCGGCGCCCGCCAGCACCACCACGTCGTCCAACTGGATCAGCCCCCGGTTCACCGCGTGGGCCGAGCAGGCATACGGCTCGATCAGGGTCGCCTTTTCCATCGCAAGGTCCTGCGGTACGCGGTGGGTGCGCGCTTCCTTGGGGAAGCGCATATACTTCGCCATGCCGCCGTTGACGTTGCTTTGGAAGCCGTACACGTCGTGCCGCTCGCACACCCAGTACTCGCCGCGCTTGCAATAACGACATTCCTCGCACGGCACGATCTGCTCGGAGATCAGGCAGTCGCCGACCTTATGCTCGCCGTTCTGCGCCACGCGCCCCCCAAGCTCGACGGCGCGGCCTATGAACTCGTGGCCGAGGATCATGGGCGGCTTGCCGTAGCGCGGCTAGCCCTTGCCGTCGCCCCAGAACGACGGCGCGCCCTCGAACGCCTTGATGTCGCCGGCGCAGATGCCGCAGGCTTCGACCTCGATGATGTCGTCCGGCCCGGCGCGCGGCACGTCCCCCGTCTCGAACCGGTAATCGCCAGGACCATAGGCGACGACGGCGTGCATCGTGTCGGGAAGCTGGTTGGGCCGGGTGGCCTGGGCCGCAGTCTCACTCATGGCAGCAATCCCTCCAGTGTTTTGGCATGGTTGGACAGGAAGTGGCTCAGGCGCCGCGCCCAAGCTCGCGCAGCAGACCGTCCGCCAGGGCTTCAAGCAGCAGGTTGCAGGACGCGGCGCCGGCATCGAGCGTGCCGCGCGAACGCTCGCCGAGCCGGCTGGCCCGGCCGATCCTCGCCACCATGTCGCGGGTGCTTTCCAGCCCGGCCGCCGCCGCGTCCTTCATGGCGGTGAGGCACGCGGCGAATTCTTCGCCCCGCCCCAACGCGGTATCGAACGCGGCCTGCGCCGGGACGAGCACGTCCATCAGCGTCTTGTCGCCGGGCTTGGCGCCCCCGATGTCCGCAACGGTATCGACCCCAGCTCGCAACATAGCGGAGAAGCGATTGGCGTCGATCCTCTCCGCCCCATTCAGCGCGTCCGCCATCTCAGTGAAGAACGTGCCGTAGAGCGGCCCCATGGACCCGCCGATGTCGCCCAGCAGCGTGTCCCCGAGCGTCGCGAACCCCTGCGCCAGGCCGGCGCCCCCGGACAAGCGGTCGCCGGCGAGGCGGAACCCCTTGCTCATGTTGATGCCGTGGTCGCCGTCGCCGATCCTGCCGTCGATCTCGCCAAGGAATCCCTGCTCGCGCACGATGGCGGCGACCATGTCGGGCACGACGGAACCCGCCGCTTGTTCGCTGACCGAGTTCATGGCCTAGCTCCCCAGCACGGTAAGGCCGACCGAGCGGGCCGGGCACGCCATCAATCGGTCAAGCTCCGCGTCGAGCCGCAGGGCCGTAACCGACACGCCGTTCATTTCCAGCGAGGTAAAGTAGTTGCCGACGAAGCGGTGCCGCGGCGTGATGCCGCGCGCGCGCAGCATCTCGTCCACGTGGGCATACAGGATGTACAGCTCCATCACCGGCGTGGCGCCGAGGCCGGACACCAGCACGGCCACGTCATCCCCGCGACCGAACGGCAAGTCCTCCACGATGCGCTCGACCATGAGCGCGGCCATCTCGGCGGCGGGCTTGGTCGGTACCACGGCGATGCCGGGTTCGCCATGGTGGCCGATGCCGACCTCCATGGTGCCGTCCTCGATGGTGAAGTTCGGCTTGCCCGCGGCGGGGATGGTGCAGGCGGACAGGCCGATGCCGAGGGAGCGGGTCTGGTCGATGGCCTTTTGCGCCGCGGCGATCACCTCGTCGAGCGTGCCGCCCTCGGCCGCACGGGCGCCGCCAGCCTTCCACATCAGGATTTCGCCCGCGACGCCGCGCCGCTTGTCGCGCTCGTGCGGCCCGGCGGAGGCCAAGTCGTCGTTGGCAACCACCGTCTTGACCTCGATGCCCGCCTTGCCGGCGAGGCGGGTCGCCATTTTCACGTTCATGTTGTCGCCGGCGTAGTTGCCATACAGGCACGCGACGCCCTGCCCGTTGTCGGCTGCCTGGAACGCCGCGTCAAAGCTCTTGGCGGTAGGCGAGGCGAACACCTCGCCAATGGCCACCGCGTCCAGCAGCCCCGGACCGACGTAGCCGAGGAACGCCGGCTCATGCCCGGAGCCGCCGCCCGTGACCACCCCGACCCGGCCCGACTTCGGCCCGGCCCGGCGCAACACACGCGGGTGCTCGGTCGCGGCCAGCAGGTCTGGATGAGCGGCGAGATAGCCCTTCAGGCTATCCTCCACGACCTGATCGGGGTCGTTGATCACGCGGTTCATGCCGCAGCGTCCTGGACGGAGGAAGGCGCAGGCTTCGGCAGGCAGCACAGCGCGCACCCGGCTATGCTCAGTGACAAGATCTCGGCGACCACTCCGTCCTCCCCACCTAATGCGTCGCTTGCTTAACCGCAAACCTCCTGAAAAGCGTGCACCCGCCCCTGCACATATGTCAAGCGAGTGGTTGAATGTTCATTGGCGAGCGAACAGCAGACTATCAATTGGCCTGATACTGCCTAAAGATCAACATTGCGCGACCCTCAAACGGCGGGAAATCGCACGCATCGGATGACCGATCCGGCAGAGCCTTGCACCTAGTCGCAACAGGAGCCACTATAAGCAGTGGATACAAACTTGCAGCGGCAGAATATTTGTGCGCTGCATCAGGGCACGCGCCGCGAGAAAAAGGAACGGTCATGGCAATCGCAATCGGCTGCGACGATGCGGCCTTTGAGCTGAAGCAAATCCTCAAGCGCGTGCTGGAGGAGGGCGGGCACGTAGTCGAGGATTTCGGCACCTTCGACACGGAGCCGGTTCTGTATCCGGACATCGCCTTCGCCGCCGCGCAGTCCATTGCCGAAGGGCGCAACGACCGCGCCGTGTTGCTGTGCGGCACCGGCATCGGCATGGCGATCAGCGCCAACAAGGTGCCGGGCATCCGGGCGGCGCAGTGCCACGACACCTACTCGGCGGAGCGGGCGCGCAAAAGCAACGACGCCCAGGTGATTACCATGGGCGCCCGGGTGATCGGGCCGGAACTGGCCAAGGTGGTCCTGGAAGCTTGGCTCGCGTCGGAGTTCGAGCCGGAACGCTCCGGCCCCAAGGTGGCGCGCATCACGGCGTTTGAAGCCGCGAGGCGATAAGAGGCTCGGCCTCCGCGCAGAGCCGGCCTGCATGAGCGCCGCCGTTGAGCGCCGGTTTGCCGCCGACTGGCGCGACATCCCGACCGAGGTGATCGTCGAGATCGCCAGCCTGTACTACCACCAGGACATCACCCAAGAAGAGCTGTCGCAGCGGTTCTCCATGTCGCGCACCCGGATCAGCCGGCTGCTGAAGCGCGCGCGAGAGGAGGGCATCGTCGAGATCCGAGTGCACCAGCACCCGAACGTCAGCAACGAGCTGGAACACGAGTTCATCGCCCGTTTCGGCATCGACCGGCTGCTGGTCTCGCTTGACCAGCGGGACGCGGCGGCGCAGCGGGTGGCGGTGGCGAGCCTCGCCGCCCATCACCTGGCGAAGACGATGACCGACGGCATGATCGTGGCGACGGGAATGGGCCGCAACGTTGCTGCGGTGGCCGACTGCGCGCCGGCGTCCGTGCGCCGGGCCGTCACCTTTGTTTGCGCCATCGGCGGCTCGGCGCGGGCGGGGGAGCACATGAATCCCGACCATATCTGCCGCCGCCTCGCCGTGCGCTTCAGCGGGGAAAGCGAGACGCTTTACGCCCCGGCGCTGGTGGCCGACGCGGCGCTGCGGGAAGAGCTGTACCGCAACCACACCGTACGCCTGGTGCTCGACCGGGCACGCCGGGCCGACATCGCGCTGGTGGGCATCGGCGACCTCAGCGAAGACAGCAACATGGTGCGCATGGGCTGGTTCTCGCCGCAGGAGGTGGCGGAAGCGCGGCTGTCCGGCACCATCGGCGACATTATGGGCTACGACTTCATCGACATCCACGGTCGGCCATCCTCCACGGCCATGCAGGGCCGGGTGATCGGGCTGACCACCCGCGACCTCCTCCGCATCCCGGACGTGGTGGCCATCGCCAGCGAGAACACCAAGGCGGCGGCGATCCTGGGCGCGCTGCGTACCGGCGTAATTAACACGCTGGCGACCAGTTCCACCAACGCCCGCACGGTGCTGCGGCTCGATGAGGCGACGCGGCCGCGACCCGCGCAAGACAAGGACCCGCCGCGCTCATAGGGTGATCACGAAGCGCGGACGCGACATCTCCCCTTGCACTCCGACGGGCTTTCAGGGCTGCGGAAGAGAGTGCCATCGTTGCGGAAATGCCAGGACCACGGCAAATCTTCATCCTTGCGGCACCTGCACGCTTATTCCCTCTTAAGTTGCCCTGGTCCTTTGCAGTATCCAAAAAGCTGCTCCCAATTGCCGCCATCGGAGCAGGGCAACAGCCCGGCGGACACGGGCGGACCAGCGGCCATGACATCTGCATATGCCTATCAAGCCACCGACGCCGCAACGCGGCCGGAGCAAGCGCCCGGGTCGAAAGCGCCAGACCTGGGGATGACGCGGGGTGGAGCATGCCGGACGTGCTGGGCGCTGGGCCGGGCGCAGCAAGACCGAGCGCAGCGTCCACCTGCCGCACGCCGCCCCGGCCCCACGCACCCCAGCCATGCCCACCACACCCTGACCGAGTGCCGTCTCGTATGAACGCCCTGTCCCCGCGCACCGACGCCCTCGCGGCTCCCCGGCTCGCCGCCGCGCCGCACCTGCGACAATTGGAAGCCGAAAGCATCCACATCATCCGCGAGGTGGTGGCGGAGTGCCGGAACCCGGTGCTCCTTTACTCGGTCGGCAAGGACTCGTCGGTGCTGCTGCACCTGATCCGCCGGGCTTTCCATCCTGGGCGCCCGCCCTTCCCGCTGCTGCACATCGACACCGGCTGGAAGTTCCGCGAGATGATCGCGTTCCGCGACGAGACGGCGCGCCGCTATGGCCTCGACCTGATCGTGCACACGAACGAGGACGCGCGCGCTCAGGGCGTCAACCCGTTCGACCACGGGGCGTTCTACACCCACGCCATGAAGACGGAAGCGCTCAAGGCGGCACTGCGCCGCCACGGCTTCGACGCGGCGTTCGGCGGCGCGCGGCGGGACGAGGAGAAGTCGCGGGCGAAGGAACGCATATTCTCCTTTCGCACGGCGGCGCAGCAATGGGACCCCAAGGAGCAGCGGCCGGAATTCTGGCGCCTGTACAACGGCCGCGTCGCCCCGGGCGAAGGGGTCCGCGTGTTCCCGCTGTCCAACTGGACGGAGCTGGACATCTGGCACTACGTGCTGGCGGAGGACATTCCCATCGTGCCGCTGTATCGCGCCGCGCTGCGCCCGGTGGTAGAGCGCGACGGCAACCTCATCATGGTCGATGACGAGCGCATGCGCATGCGCCCGGGCGAAGCGCCGCAGCATCGCATGGTGCGGTTCCGCTCGCTTGGCTGCTATCCGCTGACCGCGGCCGTTGAAAGCACCGCGCAATCGCTGCCGGAGATCGTGGGCGAGATGGCAGCCTCGCGCACCTCCGAGCGGGCCACGCGGCTGATCGACAAGGACGAGGCAGACTCGATGGAGCGCAAGAAGCGCGAAGGGTATTTCTGATGGAGCCGGGCCTGCGGTCCTCCATTCACCTGGACGGCGGCGCGGCGCCCGGCCAGCTGCGTTTCCTCACCTGCGGCAGCGTCGATGACGGCAAATCCACCCTGATCGGCCGGTTGCTGTTCGACACCCGCGGCGTGCTTGATGACCAGCTCGCGACGCTTCGGCGCGACAGCAGGCGTTACGGCTCGACGGGGGGCGAGGTCGACCTGTCCCTGCTGGTCGATGGGCTGGAAGCGGAGCGCGAGCAGGGCATCACCATCGACGTGGCCTATCGCTTCTTCGCGACCTCGCGGCGCCGCTTCGTGGTGGCGGACACGCCGGGGCACGAGCAATACACCCGCAATATGGCCACCGGCGCGTCCAACGCGGACCTCGCGGTGATGCTGGTCGACGCGCGTAAGGGCGTGCTGACCCAAACCCGGCGGCACGCCTTTATCGCCGCGCTCATGGGCATCCGTCACATCGTGCTCGCGGTGAACAAGATCGACCTGACCGGGTTCAGCGAGGAGCGATTCGAGTCCATCGCTGCCGAGTTCCGGGCCAGCGCCGCAGTTCTCGGCTTCCGCACCATGCAGGTCATTCCCTTGTCTGCCCGGCACGGCGACAACGTGGTCGCGTCGAGCGCCAACACACCTTGGTATGCCGGCCCGAGCCTGCTGTCCTACCTTGAAAGCGTGATGGTGGAGCCGGAGGCTCTGTCTCGTCCGTTCCGCATGCCCGTACAATGGGTGAACCGTTCGGGCCTCGACTTCCGCGGCTATTCCGGCACGGTGGCCAGCGGCCATGCTCGGCCGGGTCAGCGTATCGTTGTGCAGCCCTCCGGCACGGAGGCCGAAATCCTGCGCATTGTCACCATGGACGGCTCGCTGCCCTCGGCTGGCGCCGGCGACGCCGTGACGCTCGTGCTCGACCGGGAGATCGACGCGTCCCGCGGCGATGTGCTGGCGGCGGCCGACGCGCCGGCTGCCATGGCGGATGCGCTGTCGGCGCGCTTGATCTGGCTGCACGACACGCCGCTCGCCGCCGGGCGGGAATACCTGGTGAAGCTCGGCACCCGCAGCGTGCCCGGCGCCGTCAGCCGCATCCGTCACCGCATCGACGTGAGTACCCGCGAGGCCGTTCCGACGGATACGTTGCGCCTCAACGACCTGGGCCACGTGGAGCTGCGCTTGCAGGCGCCCGTGGTGTTCGAGCCTTATGCCGAAAGCCGCGACCTCGGCGGGTTCATCCTGATCGACCGGCTGACCAACGCCACGGTGGGCGTCGGCATGGTGGATGCGGCCCTGCACCGTGCCACGGACATCACCTGGCAGGCGCTGGACGTGGACCGGGCGGCGCGCGGGCGGCTGGACGGGCAGCGCCCGGCGGTGCTGTGGTTCACCGGGCTGTCTGGCGCGGGCAAATCAACGGTCGCCAATCTTGTGGAGCGCCGGCTGCACGCGCTTGGCCGGCACACCTATGTGCTGGACGGCGACAACCTGCGCCACGGGCTGAACCGGGATCTCGGCTTTTCGGAAGCCGACCGGGCGGAGAACGTGCGCCGGGCGTCCGAGGTGGCGGCGCTGTTCGCCGACGCCGGGCTGATCGTGATCGCGAGCCTGATCTCGCCTTATCGCTCCGAGCGGGCACGGGCACGGGACCGGGTGCCGGACGGGGAGTTCATCGAGGTGTTCGTCGATGCGCCCGTGGACGAATGCCGCCGGCGCGATCCCAAAGGCTTGTACAAGAAGGCCGATGCCGGGCTGCTCCGCGGCTTCACCGGGGTGGATGCGCCCTACGAGATACCGGACGCGCCGGAGTTGCACCTGCGCACGGCGGAAGCGCCGCCGGAGGACTTGGCCGAGCACGTGGTGGCGGAGCTGCGCCGACGCGGCGTGTTCGCCTGAACAGGCGCCGGTCGGCATGATCGACCCGCTCCACAGTGTTTCAGGTTTCGCGGTGGGCGCTGGTCGGGCTGACCGGGGTGGGCGGCGGTTCCTTGATGACGCCGCTGCTGGTGCTGCTGTTTGGCGTCCACCCGGCCACTGCGGTGGGGACGGACCTGCTGTATGCCGCCTGCACGAAGTCGGCCGGCGTGCTGGTCCATGCGCGCCGGCAGACGGTGGATTGGCCGGTGACGCGGCGGCTCGCTTGCGGCAGCCTGCCGGCCGCGGCGCTCACGCTGCTGCTGCGTCGGCTCCATGTCCACACGGTGGCGGTGTCCCGGGTCATCACGCCCGTGCTGGAGGTGGCGATCCTGCTGACGGTGCTGCTCCTGTTGTCGCAGAACCGGCTCCTGGCCGTGCTGGGGCCGCACAGCGCCGAACTGTCGCTGCCTTGGTCCAGGGGCCTGACGGTGGCGGCCGGGGCGGCGTTGGGAGTATTGGTGACGTTGACCTCGGTGGGCGCCGGGGCACTGGGCGTCACCGCGCTGACATTGCTACACCCGCGGCTGTCGCCGGTGCGGATCGTCGGTTCCGACATCGCACACGCCATCCCGCTGACGCTGCTGGGCGGCGCGGGGTATTGGTATCTGGGCGCGGTTGATTGGGTTCTGCTGGGGTCGCTGCTGTCCGGCTCCGTGGCGGGCGTCGTGCTCGGCAGCCTGCTCGCGACCCGGGTGCCGGTCCCGGTGGTGCGTGGCATGCTCACCGCCACGCTGGCTCTGGTGGCGGGCAAGCTGCTGGCCTAGCATCCTAGCATGGGCGGCGCCGATGATTGAGGACATCCCGCTGGAAACAGTGGACGAGATCGGCTCCACCTCCGATGCGCTCAAGGCGCGGGCCGCCTGCCCCGGTTCGGAAGCCGCCTTGCTGGCCCGGCGGCAGAGCGAAGGGCGTGGCCGGCTGGGACGCCCTTGGCGCACGGTCGATGGCAACCTGCACTTGTCGGTGCTGCTGCGCCCGCAAAATCTGCGATGGCCCGGCCATTGGTCGATCCTGGCAGCGGTGGCCCTGGCCGACACGGTGCGCCCTTATGTGCCGGCCGACGCTTTGCGGCTGAAATGGCCGAACGACCTGATGCTGAACGGGGGCAAGCTGGCAGGCATCCTGCTGGAAGCGGGCTTCGCTCCCGGGCCATGGCTGGTCATCGGCTTCGGCGTGAACCTGGCGGGCGCGCCCTTGGACCTTGGGCGGCCGGTTGCCTGCCTGGCCACGGCTGCCCCGGCGCCCGAGGTGTTTGCGGATCGTCTGCTGCATACCTTGCAAGGCTGGCGACGACGCTACGCTGCCGAGGGCTTCGCGCCGGTGCGGGCCGCATGGCTTGCCACGGCGCACGCGCCGGGCGAGCGTATCGTGGTCGGCGCCGGCGGGCAGCGCGTGCGCGGCACATTCCGCGGATTGGGCGATGACGGGACGCTGCTGCTGGACAGGCCCGAAGGCGAGCTTTCGATCACGGCCGGGGAGCTGGAATAAGCCGGGGCGCTCACCCGTCCCGCGGCAATCGCGCCCGGCGGGGAACCAGGAGGATAATCGGCAGCGCCACCGCGGCGATCACGGCCGCCAAGATGAACACGCCGTGCAGCGCCTCCGCCAGCGCTCCGGTCAGCCGCGCCAATTCCGCCGCTGGCACGGCGGCGCGCAACGCGGGTTCCACCAGGTCGCGCATCGCATCGTGCGCCGCCGGGCCGGCCGCAGCCAACCCGGCGTTCAGCGCGCCGCCGAACGCCGCCGCGCCCAGGGCTTGGCCGATCAAGCGGGAAAAGAAGAACAGCGAGGTTGCCCGGCCGCGCTCACCGTGTGCCACGCTGCCTTGCACCCCCACGTTGAACACCAGGCTGTGCAGGCCCAGCCCAGCGCCGAGCACCCCGCAGGCAACGGTCACCCCCACCGCATTCTGGCCCGGCCGCAGCAGCAGCAGCCCTGCGGCGCCGGCCACCAACGCGAGGGAGCCAACCAGCGCCACCGGGCGATAGGCCACCCGGTTCAGCACACGGCTGAGACCCATGCTGGCTACCGTCCAGCTTACGGTCAGCACGCCCAGCACGAAGCCCGCCACCAGCGCGTTGCGGCCCAGCACGCCCTGAATCCAGGGCGGCAGGAAAGCCGTCGCCCCGATCATCAACGCGCCGCAGGCCAGGGCCGACAGGTTGGCAGATACGATCAACCGGTTGCGCCAAAGATGCAGCGGTAGGATCGGCGCGGCGCTTCGCCCTTCCCGCCAAGCAAACCCGGCCAGCGCCAAGACGCCGAGCGCCAGCAGGGCGGCCAGGCCGGCGCGACCGAAGGACTCGCCCTGCACCAGCGTCGCCATCACCGCGCCAATGCCCAGGGCCAGCAACGCGGCGCCGCCCGCGTCGATCGGCGTCCGCAACCGGGCCGCAGCGGGTTCATGCAGAAACCGGACAACAAGCGCGGCCGCCAGCAACCCGATCGGCAGGTTGACCCAGAACACGAAGGGCCATCCTAAGGTGCCGGTGAAGAACGAGCCGAGCAGCGGCCCGATGATCGCCGAAATGCCCCAGATGCCGCTGACATAGCCCAGGGCACGCGGCCGGTCGGCGGGGCTGGACACGTCGGAGATGATCATGTTCGCCAGCGGGATCAGCCCGCCGCCGCCGATGCCTTGCACCGCGCGGAACCCGACCAGGGACGCCATGCTCCAAGCAAAGCCGCATAGCAGGGAGCCGAGCAGGAACACCGCGACGCTGCCGAGGTAAACCCGCTTGCGCCCGTATTGGTCGGCGAGCCGCCCGTAGAGCGGTGTCGTCACGGCCTGTCCGAGCAGGTAGACGCCGAAAGTCCAGGTGAACAGGTCGAAGCCACCGAGCTGCCCCACGATGGTCGGCATCGCCGTGCTGATCACCGTCACCTCGACCGCCGCCATGAAGGTCGAAACCAGCATGGCCGCGACCACGATCCGCCCGCGCCGAGCTGCGAGAACCGGGCTGGGATATGTCGCGTTCATGCGCTACCGACCTATCCCGCCTCGCCCGCTATCGACGCAGGGCAAGCGCCAACCGTTCGTGTTCTGCATCCACCGCCTCGAACTTGCGCAGGAATGCCCTGATGTCGGGGTCCGGGGTCTTCGCGGCCTCGTCGGCGGCATCCTGCTTGTCCTCGGTATTGATGCGGATGGCTTCTTCGATGAAGGACCGGTCGGCGGTGCTGCCGGTATAGGCGTTGATGCCGTTCAAGCGCACCCGGTCGCTCGCCGTCATGTCGGTCGGCAGTTCAACGCCTTTGGCAAGCGCCAACTCCTGGAAGGCTTGGTTGTAGGTGGCATGGTCGGTGATGATGCGGGACGCATAAGCCTTTACGTCCTCGCGGGAGGTGCGCTGCTGCGCCAACGCGGCGATGGCGATCTCGTAGGCGCCGCCCTGGGCATTCTTGACCAGGAACTGGCGATCCATGTTGGTGATCGGCGCCGGCTTGGGTTCGGGGCCGGCCGTCGTGGCCGGAACGGTGGTGGTCTGGTCGAGGGTGGTCTGCGCTAGAAGAGAGTTAGCAAAGGATGCGAACAGCAACGCCGCGGCGGCAGCCGTCAGGATACGGGTCATGGACTCCTCAATCGTTTGCTGAGCCATCCCGAACGCGGCGGCATCGGCATCGGTTCCGACCCGCACCGACCTGCCTGAAGCCCGGGTTCGGACAAGCCCGCATGGCCGTCTGGCCGCCGGCCGGCGGCCAATGGAACTTGCGGCCGGTTTCCTCGATCAGCAGGCCGTTGGCGCTGGCGTGAAGGGTGGCCACGGGCGGGCGGCTCGACACGGCAAGTCTCTCCTGGCTAGGCTCTGCGGGATGACGGGCTGCGGGCAAGTTCATGAACGCCGCGAGGACACATGGAGTGTGCCCCCGGCCGGCGCGGCTGCAAGCGCCGGGGCCGGCCCTTGCTGACCTGGCCGGAGCCGCCGGGCCGCTGGCTGATCCTGGCCGATGACCTGACCGGCGCCGCCGACAGCGCGGTTGCCTTTGCCCGGCGCGGCATGTCGGCATCCGTCGCGTGGGGCCGTGACCCGCCAGATGACACGGTGCTGGCGCTCGATGCCGACAGCCGCCGGCTGACGCCGGACGCCGCCGCCGCCCGGCACCTCGCGCTGCTGCAGGCCCGCCACCGCGAGAATATGGGCCTGTTCAAGAAGATCGACTCCACCCTGCGCGGCCAACCGGCAGCAGAGTTGGCCGCAACCGTGCAGCACCTCCGCACCCGCGGCCGCGGCGCCATGGCCATCGTCGCCCCGGCCTTTCCCGCCACCGGCCGCACGACCCTGGGTGGACGCATCCACATGGACGGCCAGCCGCTGGAACACTCCCCGCTTTGGGCGCGCGACCACGGCTACCCCGACGCCGGCCTCCTGGCGGTGCTGCGCTCGGCGGGGCTGCGCGTGCGCTTGGCCGGGCTGGACGCCGTGCGGGCCGGGCTAGCGGAGGCTGTGGACGACGCCCTCGCGGCCGGAGCGGACGCCCTGGTCTGCGACGCGCTCACCACGGCGGACCTGCGCCGGGTGGCAGAGGCCACGCTGCCGCGGGCGGCGGAGCTGTTCTGGACCGGATCGGGCGGCTTGGCGGAGGCGCTTGCGGCCAGCGTCGGGAGACCAGCCGCCCCCGCGCCCGTCGAGGTTTCGGGCGGCATCCTGTTTGTCGTGGGCAGCGTCGCCGAGGCGTCCCGCGCCGCCGCCGCCCTGCTCGCCGCCGAGGGCGCCGTCCATGTCGAACGCATCTCGCCCGCCGTGCTGCATGACGGGCCGGGCGCCCCGGCGTGGCAGGACGCAACCTGTCGCGTCAAGCAGGCCCTGGCCTCCGGCGCCGACGTGCTGGTGGAGACCCTGGCCGCCCCGGACGCAGACCTGCGCCACGGTGCGGCGCTCGCCCGGAGCCTCGCCGCGCTGCTGCGCCCGGCGGCACCCGGCCTGGGCGCGCTGTTCGCCACCGGGGGCGAAACGGCGCTGGCCCTGCTCGATGCAATGGACGTTTCCAGCATCCAGATGATCGAGGAGATCGAACCCGGCGTGCCGTTGGGGCGGACCCGCGGCATGCTGGCCATCCCGGTCGTCACAAAGGCCGGCGCGTTCGGCGATGCCGGCACGCTGGCCCGCTGCCTGTCCCACTTGCGCCGCCGCCGGCGGCCGGAGCCGCCATGAACGCCACGCAGGACGACGCCCGCCCGATCATCGCCATCACCATGGGCGACGCGTCCGGCGTGGGGCCGGAGATCATCATGAAGGCGCTGGCCCGCCCCGATGTTTGGGCGTTCTGCCGTCCGCTGGTGGTCGGCGACGCGGGCCGGCTGCGAGAAGCCGGCGCGATCCTGCGCAGCCCGCTCAGGGTGGACGCGCTAGCCGCCCCGGAGCAGGCCCGCTATGCCCCCGGCACCGTGAACTGCATCGACCTTCGCCTGATCCCGTCCGGCCATCCATGGGGCACGCTGTCGCCCGTGTCCGGGGACGGCGCCTACCGCTATATCGAACGGGCGACCCGCTTGGTCGAGGCCGGCGCGGCCGATGCCATCTGCACTGCGCCCTTGAGCAAGGAGGCGTTGCACGCCGCCGGGCACAAGTATCCCGGCCATACCGAGCTGCTGGCCCACCTGACCGGCACGCCGGAGGTGTCGATGATGCTGGTCGCCCCCAAGCTGCGCGTCATCCATGTGACCACGCATGTCGGCCTGCTGGACGCGATCCGCCGGATCGAGCCGGGCCTGGTGGAGCGGGTGATCGCCCGGGGGCGGGACACGCTGGTGAAGTCCGGCCTGGCCGAGCCACGCATCGGCGTGTGTGGCATCAACCCGCACGCCGGGGAGAACGGCCTGTTCGGCCATGGCGAGGAGGAGCAGAAAATCATTCCGGCCGTCCAGGCCTGCCGCGCCAAGGGTTGGGCGGTGGACGGTCCGTTGCCGGCGGACACGCTGTTCTTCCGCGCGGCGCGGGGCGATTTCGACCTTGTGGTGGCGATGTACCATGACCAGGGGCACGGCCCGGTGAAGGTGATGGGGCTGGAAGCCGGCGTGAACATCACGGTCGGCCTGCCGGTCGTCCGCACCTCCGTGGACCACGGAACGGCGTTCGACATCGCCGGGCAGGGCGTCGCCGACGAGGGATCGCTGGTGGAGGCGTTGCGCCAGGCTGCGGAACTCGCCCCGCGCCGGCGCTGAACCGCCGGCCTTCGTTTCGGGAATTTCATTCAACAAGGTAAGATCGGTCCAGCAGAGTGCTGTTAAACTAGTATTAACAAACTACGCTTCGATCAAACTAGCAATATTGGGAAACAACGTCCTTTCCAAGATTTGATCGACTCTCAACCCATCCCCATGGCGCCGCACGTTGTCCGGCACGCGAGTGCAACTACATTCCTGGCGATCCTCAAAACGCAGCGTCAAGGCGGAGGCGGAACGTGGCGATCGATGTCGTGATCGTCGGCGCTGGCCTGGGCGGCGCCACCGCCGCGGTGGTTCTCAGCCGGGCCGGGCTTGACGTCGTGATCGTGGACCGGCACGCGGCCTACCCTGCCGACTTCCGGGCCGAGCAGCTCGTCGGCTCGCAAACCGACGCGCTGCGGCGCCTTGGGCTGCTGGAAGGCATCGTCGGGCAGACAACTCCGATGCTCGATGCCACGTCGGCCTATTACGGCAAGGTTATCGACCAAACGCATAGCTTGCACTATGGGCTTCACTATGCCGACATGGTCAACGCGGCCCGGTCCCTGGCAGTCGGGGCAAAGTTCGTCACCGGACGCGCTACCCAGGTCACGACAGGTCCAGACTTCCAAACGGTAGTGCTCGCGGACGGAACGGCGCTGGAAGCTCGACTCGTTGTGCTGGCCACCGGGCCGAACGATGGCGGTCTGCTTGCCCCGCTCGGGATCAGCCGCACGATGCTGAGCGAGCACCATTCGCTGACTTTCGGGTTTGACCTGCACACGACGCTGCGCCGCATCCTGGTGTGCTACGGCGAGCGGCCCGGCGACCGGATGGACTACCTAGCCATATTCCCGATCGGCGGTGTCATGCGCGCCAACCTGTTCTGCTACCTCGATCCCGATGATCCCTGGGTCAAGCTGTTCAAAGGCAATCCCAAACAGGCCCTCTTGGGCGTCATGCCATCGCTTGAACAAACCATTGGTTTCTTCGAGGTCCTCGGCAAGGTTCAGGTCCGGCCGAACTCCATTCATCGGGCCGACAATGCTTGGCAGCGACAGGGCGTCGTCCTGATCGGGGACGCCTACCAATCCTCCTGCCCGGCGGTCGGAACGGGCATTGGGCGCATCCTGACCGATGTGGAGGCCCTGAGCCGTTTCCTGCCGTCATGGTTGGCAACGCCCGGCATGGGCATCGAAAAGCTTGCACAATTCTATAAGGACCCGGCGAAACAGCGGTTCGACAGCCGGGCCATTCAGGACGCCAGATTTCGCCGGGCGATCTGCAGCGAGGTCGATTGGCGATGGAGGGCCTACCGGACACAACACTACTATCGGCGTCGGATACTGGGGACCATCTCCCGTGCGATGAGACGCGACACGCCTGCGGTGGGCAGCGTCATGGACCAGACGCAGCATGCCGTGCGAGCCAGGACTGGCGCGACCCGCACCAGGCTGGTCCTAACTTGGGCTACGGCCAAACGGGCAGTCGCGGCAGTGATCACCTTGATGACGTAGGCGCGTCCCGCTGACCATTCGTGTTGGGGGAGCGCTCAGGCCCGCTCAGCTTCACAGGACAAGCAATCCTCTGCTCCTTGCGTTCGCGAATATGTGTTGAAGGGCGGGAGTTGATGATTGCACCTTAGCGGTAAAATTTTTAGTCATCCAGATTCTATCGATAAGAGCAGTTTCCCCATGAAGAAGCTCCTGTGCGCAGGTCTGGCGGCAGCCTCGATCTGCACTGCGTTGCCTAAATCCGCGGTGGCCGGTGGCGGCTTTG
>CALMVT010000284.1 GCA_937873175.1 uncultured Acetobacteraceae bacterium
ACTATGGGCATCAACCCTGTCGGCAACCCGAGCTTCTACGCCCGAAGCGGGCCGTTCAGCGTCTGCGACGTGGCCCGCGTGGCTGGCGGCGTGGCCGCCGAGACGGGGCTCATGCTGACCGGGGTCGCGGCGTTGGACGTCGCCGGCCCGCTTGAGGTCAGCTTCCTGCATGATCGGCGCTATGCAGCCGCTTTGGCCACCACCCGCGCCGGCGCAATCGTCGTCCACCCCGACATGGCCGGCCAAGTGCCTCCCGGCGCCGTCGCGATCCCAGTCTCAGCCACCTACGAGGGCTGGGCGAGGGTCGCCGGCCTGTTTCATCCGGTGCGTCCGATCAACCCAGGCATCCACGGGTCGTCCCTGGTCTCACCGGACGCCGCGGTCGATCCCTCGGCCGAGGTCGGTCCGTTCTGCTGCATCGAGGCCGGCGCCAGCATCGGGCCTGGCTGCCGCGTCGGCTCCTACGCCAGCGTCGGCGCGGGCGTGCAGATTGGCCCGGACTGCCGCATCGGCGCGCATGTCAGCATCAGCCACGCGCTGCTGGGCGCACGCGTGGTCCTGCATCCCGGGGTACGGATCGGACAGGAAGGGTTCAGCTTCGCCCATACCAAGGCCGGCTTCCTCACCATCCCGCAACTCGGTCAGGTGCTGCTGGAGGACGACGTGGAGATCGGCGCCAACTCGACGGTGGACCGCGGGTCCATGCAGAACACGGTGATCGGCGCCGGAACGCGGATCGATAACCTCGTGCAGATCGGGCACAACGTCCGTCTGGGCCGCTGCTGCGTGATTGTGGCGCAGGTGGGCATCTCCGGCTCGACGGTGCTTGAGGATTACGTCCAGGTCGGCGGCCAGGCTGCCTTCACAGGCCACGTCCGCATTGGCCGCGGCGCGCAAGTGGGTGCCCAGGCCGGCGTCATCGGCAACATCGCACCGGGCGCCACCGTCCTCGGATCGCCCGCACAGTCCCGTTACGACTTTTTCCGACAAGTGGCTACGCTGAAGCGCTTGGCGCAACCTTCCCGCAGCCGGCGCACAAGCGATGTAGAACCATAACCTAGGACCCGCGCTTATGCCGAGCTCAGCATAACCGGGCCAAATTCTCGCGCATCCCTGCACCAGGAAAGATGTTGGCCAGGAGGCATCCACGTGTTGAATATCTGAACGGGTATTCTTGCGGCTGAGACCTCCCACCGCATCCTATGCGGTGACCGCCAGATTACCGGCCGTTTTCCTGGTTGCGGACCTCCCTGCACACCCAAGCTACATAGCCAAGGAACGGGATGGAAGCCTGTCATGCGTAATGCCCATTGATCCCACCCTGCCCAACGAGGCGGATGCCGAGCGTCTCGACGGCCCCGGACCGACGGAAGGTCCGGGCGCCGAGGGCGCCGAAGCCGGGCAGCCCGCGCCCGTGCCGGAACGGACCCGGCTGGTCGTCGGCATCGGTGCCTCGGCCGGCGGCGTCGAAACCTTCAAAGCTTTCTTCTCGAAGATGCCGGCCGACATCGGCATGGCCTTCGTCGTCGTCCAGCATCTCGACCCCAAGTTCGAAAGCGCCCTGGCTGCGATCATTGCCGACAGCACGAGCATGCCGGTGCACGTCGCCGAGGACGGCGCGTTGGTCGTCCCGAACACGATCCACGTCATCCCGCCCAACGCCATTCTCACCATCAAGGGCGGCATCCTCCGCCTCGCCCGTCCGGTGCCCCTTGCGGCCCGCCGCACTTCCGTCAACACGTTCCTGGCGTCACTGGCGGAGGACCAGGGCGGGAACGCGGTCGGCATCATCCTGTCGGGCTTCGGCAGCGACGGAACGCTGGGCATCGCGGCCGTCAAGGAGCACGGCGGCCTCACCCTGAGCCAGGCCGAGTTCGACCACCATGCCATGCCGGGAATGCCGCAGAGCGCCGCTTCCGGCGGGTTCGTGGACCACGTGCTGCCGGTGGAGGACATGCCCCGGGCGCTGCTGGACTACCGGCAGCACCGGGACATCTGCGACGCCCACAAGGGGCCGGACGGCCTGCGCCAGGATCTGCCGGGCCAGCTTGCGACGATCTGCGCGGTGCTGCACAGCCAGCTTGGCCGGGACTTCAGGAACTACAAGGAAGGCACGCTGATGCGCCGCATCCAGCGGCGGATGCACGTGCTGCAAACGGACGAGGTGGCGGACTACGTCGAGCGGCTGCGGACGCAGCCGCACGAGGCGGAGCTGCTGTTTCGCGAGCTGCTGATCGGCGTGACGCGGTTTTTCCGCGACCCGGAAGCGTTCGGGGTGCTGG
>CALMVT010000285.1 GCA_937873175.1 uncultured Acetobacteraceae bacterium
GGCAGCGCCTCGGTACGTCCAGCTTGCAATTGCGCGTAGTAGCGGGTCGGCGAGAAGGCGAGCGGCTTCGAGGCATCCTCGGGCACGATCACCAGATCGGTGTCGCGCATCGTGAGCTTGGCGAAGCTGAGCGTCCCGCCCTGGAAGTAGATGTAGCTGGCCGACTGGACCGGCGGCTCCGCGGGCGTCGCGGGCTTGCCGAGGACCGCCACCATGCCCTGCGGCGTGACCCGGACCGAGGCCAGCCGGCCGACGAAGCGGGGCGGCGGGAACATGGATGCCACGGGCACGATCATGTCGTCGCCCTCGATGTGGAACACGCCGCGGTTCGCCGGCTGCGCCAGCGTGTCGAGTTGCAGGCCGAGCGCGTCGGTCAGTCCTTTCGGGAGGACGCCGGCCGCGCGCATCGAGGTGACGTGAACCCGAAGATCCCCGGATGTGGTCGGTTCCAGCTTGGCCGTGGCGCTGAAGGGCACCGGCGTGCCGAGCTTGACCATGGTTCCGCTCATGGACACCGTGCCCTCGTTGAACGCCACCTCCATCTGGCGGATCGGGGTCCGGCCGCCCGGCAGGATGTGGCGGTTCATCAGGCGCGTCATGCCCTCGGCTGTGAGGCGCATCTCTGAGGCCTCCGCCTTGATCCGGTAGGAGGCGGGGTCGTCCATGACAACCGGCTTCGGCGGGTGCTCGGCCACCACCTGCCCTGTCAGGCTTGGGACGGCGGTGGGCACGTCGTCGTAGGGGTAGAGCACGACGTCGCGCATCGAGACCTGGATCGGCCCGGCGGCTGGCCTGATGGCCTCCGCGGGTAGCTGCGGGGGCGCAGACCATGCCGCCGGGGCTGTCAAGCCGGCCAGCAACACCGAGAAGGTGACAAGGCATCCGACGTGCCAGGAGCGGCGTGGGTTCATGCAAGGAGCTTTCTGTTCTGCACTCGGGCACGGGCGGCCGCGCAACCGACTCTGAAAGCCTGAGTTGCAGCCGCTGGGCGCCATGGCTCCTACACATTCCACTGCGCACGCATCCCGGCTGTTCACGCTCCAGTGCTTCACGTTGCGTTGCTTCACGCGATTGCTTGCTGAACGGCATAGTGTTTTCCCGCTGCGTCGCCGTTGTGCCGGTATGATCAGCACCCGCGCCCATGCTTGGACCGATTACCTGCTGCCGCTCGGCATCGCGGCGCTGGCCGCCAGCGGGCGGTTCGGCGGCCCGGTGCGGCGCATCATGCAGGTCGGGCCAGCTTGGCATCTTGGCTATACCCTGCTGACCCGCTACGAGGGCGGGGTGGTGCCGCTGCTCGGCATGCGGACCCACCTGGCCTGCGACGCCGCGGGGTCGCTGTCGTTCCTGGGTGCCGGGCTTTTGCTGCACCGGCAGAAGCCCTCGCACCGCTTGCTGCTGGCGGCCATCGGCCTGGGCGAGCTTGCGCTGATCAGCATGACCGACCGCCATCCACGGCGCGGGCCTCGGTAACGTCACCAACCCCCAAGGAGGAGCCCCCATGGCCGACGATCCTACCAGCCATCCCCAGCCGCCGATGGACACCCACCCGATCGAGCCGCCGGGCCACACAAGTGAGATGTCGCAGCAGCCCGACCACGGCGAGCACAGCTACAAAGGCTCCGGGCGCCTCCTCGGCCGCGCCGCCATCATCACCGGCGCGGACAGTGGCATTGGCCGCGCGGTCGCCATCGCCTTTGCGCGGGAAGGCGCCGACGTGCTGATCTCCTACCTGAACGAGCACGAGGACGCCGAGCAGACCGCCCATTGGGTGCGCGACGCCGGGCGCCGCCCCGTGCTGATGCCGGGCGATATATCGGAGCAAGGCCATTGCCGCGAGGTCGTGCAGCGGGCGGTGGCCGAGTTCGGCCGGCTCGACATCCTGGTCAACAACGCGGCCATGCAGCGCACCCACGAGGACATCTCGGAGATCAGCGCGGAGGAATGGGACAAGACGTTCCGCACCAACATCTACTCGCAGTTCTTTCTGTGCCAGGCGGCGGTGCCGCACATGAAGCCGGGGGCGGCCATCGTCAACACGACCTCGATCAACGCCAAGAACCCGTCGCCGCAGTTGCTGGCCTATGCCACGACCAAGGGCGCCATCGCCAACTTCACCGCCGGACTGGCGGGCATGGTGGCGAGCAAGGGCATCCGGGTGAACGCGGTGGCGCCGGGGCCGATCTGGACGCCGCTGATCCCGTCCACCATGCCGCAGGAGAAGGCCGAAAGCTTTGGCGAGGACACGCCGCTCGGCCGCGCCGGGCAGCCGGCGGAACTGGCCGGCGCCTACGTGCTGCTGGCCTCCGACCTGGGGAGCTACATGACGGGCGCTGTGATCCCCGTCACCGGCGGGCGTCCGATGCTGTGAGCGGCGCCGCGGCTTCGCCGCGGAAGCGCGCTGCCGATGGGATGCCCGGACAGGCGCGCGGGGCTGGGCCAAACCGTGAGGCCGGCGTGGCACACGCGGCCTGACAACACGATGGCGGCCGAATGTGGCTCGCTCTGGCTCCTGGTCCATCCGCCGGTCGAAGGCGCCTATGCGTGCTTCCTGGTCCGGCGCCGGATGGAGCAGGATCAGTGCGCTGACGCGCTGGTGGCATCGTGGACCCGGGACGAGCCCGAAGCGGCGATGCGAGAAGCGGAAGCAGCCCGGCGGTTACGCCTTGCTTTCTCCTTCAACAAACCCGCGGGGCACTGAAACCTGCTGACGCACGGTCTTGGCAGAATTGTTACGCATCTTGAACAATGTTCGGAACGGACCGGCTCGGCCAAACTGTCCACGGCGTGGCTGTCACACTCAACGAGGTGCCCGTGCGCCGTCCGGTAATCAGCCAGTAAACCGCTGCTTGGGCTTCCCGACCAAGAAAGCGTTTTGGGGTCCAATGCTTGACGGCGCGGAGCCGGTCCGTCCACACCAAGCTGATCAAGCGTTGCGGGACAGGTTCTCGAGCATCCAGCTTGGACTATGGGCCGGCAGACTCCAATTCGGACCCACTTGTCAAAATCGCTTGGCTGACGCTTCAAGTATTCGTGCATTCATTGTAGGTATCAAATCGTACGTCTAACTTGCACTCTCCTGAGTTCGAAAATCACAAAAGGAGGGAGCCGATGACGTCAACGCGCCATGCCGTACACGCCGCGGGAGGCATTCTGATCGCCTCGCTCGCTTTCGGTCCGCCAGCTTTGGCGCAGCAGCAGAATGGCATCACGTCCGGCCCGGCCGTCGGGACGCCAGTTATGCCCAGTACGACAGCGCAGAAGCAGAATCCCGCAGTCCCGGCGGGTTCCGGGCAATCGGACACCGGCCTGCAACAAGGCGCAGCCGGCGTCGGCGCTCCTGGGGTGGCAGCCAAGTCGGGCTCCGAAGGGGGCTCGTCGCCAGGCCCGGGCAGCGGCAAACGTCCTTGACCCTGTGGTTCCAAGCCGCTGGCCGAGAGCAAACGCCCAGCGGTAAGGGCGTCATCACTCATGCCGAAAGGACAATCTCCTTTGCTGCACCTTTGTCGCCTGTATCGCCCGCGGTTGCTGAGATCGTGAAAGTGTGAGCACCATCTGGACGGCATCACTCCAGGGTGAGGCATGCTGGCTCGGTTGTTGGGCTGGCTGCTTCAGGCGGCAACAATCGCTGGTGGCCGTATTGTGGTGCCTCCGGGTGGCAGGCGATCGGTCCAGGAACCCCGATCGGCAAGTGTGCCGTTTGGTGGCATCTGCCTCGATCGCCTCATCACCCTGCACCTTCGGACCGCTCGGGTGCTCGCTTGGCACCGAGCGCGGTTAGGCTACGAGCTGGCGCAAGTTTTCCGAATGGAAGTCGCGAAGGGCGGTCATTGTACTTGATGCGTTGCCAGGGTCCGACCGGGTTCAACAGCCTGACAAGGCCAGGAGCGATGTCGGGGCACCGCGGCATGGCCATATCGCCTACCGCGACTGTGAAGAGTAATTTCATTTGGATCAGTGTCCTGATCTGAACAGATTGCTACCCTTCCTGCCCGTAGTGCCGTGATGTCGCAGGCCGTGAATGCAGCTTCTCTTGACCGCATTGTCCGCAGTCTCCTACCTGACGAGACGGTGTCCAGGCTCGACCTGATGCTGCGTTGCTCGTGTGGACCAAGGATGACGCCGACGTATCAGGGCGGCGAAGGGCACCGCTTCGCCTGCGACTTGCGTAGGGCGGTCCGCCCGGCAGACGGCATCGTCATGACTCCGGACCTGGAGCTCGCGACCGAGACGCGCCGAGCTCTGCTCCACAGCAGGAAGGAAGTGCTCGCGAGCGGCGACCATTGGGAAGCGGACATCGCCCGCCGCCTCGAACT
>CALMVT010000286.1 GCA_937873175.1 uncultured Acetobacteraceae bacterium
TCCTGCTGTGAGCAGGATGGAGCGGCTAAGCACGACGGTGATCCGACGCTAACGGCAAGTCTGCATAACCAGCACGGCCATGTCGGCAAGGTGGTCGTTCCCGATCGCTTGCGCCAGCAATCCTTGGACCCGCTCAGCGGTCGCATGGATGTCGAGTGGCCAAAGCCCAGGTTTGTTCCATGGCCTGAGCCCATGCGGGGGGTAACGGTGCTTCACCGCGCCTCTCCAGCGGGCGTGACCTGCACGGCCCGCTTCAAGCGGCCGAGGCTGCAACGGTTGCTCCGGTGACGTGAGCAAAGCTCTCGATGGGGGCGGGGCGGCCGACAAGCCATCCCTGCACCTCCTCGCAGCCCGCGTCGCGCAGCACCCCGAACTGCGCATCCGTTTCCACCCCTTCTGCGACGACCGGCAACCCGAGGCCGCGCGCCAAGCCGAGCACGGCTTGCACGATGGCCACGTCCTTCCCATCGGCCAGAACGCCCATGCCGGCGACGAAGCTGCGGTCGATCTTGATCTTGTCGAACGGGAACGCGCGCAAGGTCGCGAGCGAGGAATAGCCCGTGCCGAAGTCGTCCAGGGCGACCCGAACACCCAGCGCCTTGAGCCGGTTCAGCGCAGCCAGCACCCGATCGGCCTCGCGGATCAGCACGCCCTCGGTCACCTCCAGGACAAGGCGCGACGGATCGAGGCCCGACGCCTCAAGCGCCTGCTCCACCATCTCGGCGAAGGCTTCGCCCTGCTGCGCCTGCAGCGGCGACACGTTCACGGCAACCCCCAGCGGCACCGCCCAGCGCGCGGCCTCGCGGCAGGCCTCGCGCAGCACCCAGGCACCGATGGCCGCGATGGCGCCGCACGCCTCGGCCACCGGGATGAACAGGTCGGGCGGCACCAACCCGCGCTCGGGATGGTGCCAGCGCAGCAGCACCTCGAACCCCGTCACCTCGCTGTCGCCGCTCGCGGCCGAGAGGGGCTGCCAGGCAAGCGCGAACTCGCCGCGCGCCGTGGCCTGGCGCAGGTCGCGCTCCAGCGCCCGGCGCTCGCGCAGCTCGCGATCCATCTCGGGGCGGAAAAAGGCAGCGCCGTTCTTGCCCGCCCATTTCGCGCGGTAGAGCGCCGTGTCGGCGTTGCGCAGCAAGGCGTCCGGGTCGCTGCCGTCGCCCGGGAACAGCGCAATGCCGATGGACGTCGTCACCACCTTCTGTGCCTCGCCCGAACCAAGGTCGTAGGGCTCCGCCAACGCTGCAACGAGCCGCTCGGCGAGTGCTCGCCCCGCTTCGGGCTGGGCATGCTCGGTCTGCACCACCACGAACTCGTCGCCGCCGAGGCGGGCGACGGTGTCGGTCTCGCGCACGTTGCGGCCGAGACGCGCGGCGACCTCGCGCAGCAAGCAGTCGCCGGCAGCGTGGCCATGCAGGTCGTTGACGGCCTTGAACCCGTCGAGGTCGAGGCAGAGCACGGCCAGGGTGCTGTCCGGCACGCGACGGGCGCGGGCGATGGCCTCGGCGAGGCGCTGGTGCAGCAGCGCCCGGTTGGCCAAGCCGGTGAGAACGTCGTGGTGGGCGAGGGTGTGGATCCGTTCCGCCGCGGCGCGGTGCTCGGTGACGTCCTGGCACACGCCCCGCACCGCGACGACACGGCCCGAAGCGTCCCTTTCCAGCCGGGTCTCGGCCCAGAACCAGGCGCTGGCGCCGTCGGGGCGCAGCATGCGCCACTCGTGCTCGACGGCACCCTCTCCGCCCGCAGCGCACGCGAGCGCAAGCGCCGTTGCCGCCCGGTCCTCGGGGCAGACAAGGGACAGGAGGTTCTCCGCCGACGGCTCGAAGGTGCGCGGGTCGGTGCCCAGCAGTTGGTGCAACTCGTCCGACAGCGCCAGCGTGCCTTCGGCCAGGTCGCGCCGCCACGTGCCGATGCGCGCGACCCGATGCGCGTCGGCCAGCTCGGCTGCCCTCGCCGCAGCGGCCGTCACCGCTTGCTCCCGCGCCCGCGCCCGGTGCAGCGCCTCGCGTGACCGCATGGCGGCCCGGGCGAGGTGCAGGACCCGGTGGCCGCACAGGCCGGCGGTCAGCAGGCCGGCGCCCCACCACGCGCTCATGGCCGCGACACGCGCCCAGGACTGGTCGGCGCCGATCCCGAAAACAAAGCCGGGTGCGGCGAGCTTGCCAATGACCACCACGGCGATGCCGGCAACTGCGGCCATCACGGTCAGCAGCCATGATCCATACAGGCCGACGATGCCGATCACGGAGTAGGCCCACAGCGCCGGGTAGAGGTGGGTCCCGTCGTAGCCGCCGTTGAGGTGCAGCAGGCCGAGGCACACCGTGAGGTATGTGCACACACTCGCGCCGACCACGGCTCGTCCCGGCTTGCCGGCCCGGGTCAGCCTGAGCGTGACCAGCAGCCAGAACGCCGAGGCAGTGTTGATGGCGAGCACCTGCCACAGCGGTGCCGCGGTGGCGCAGCCGGCAATGACCTGGGCGCCCGTGCCAAGTGCCGCTATGCCCACGCCGAGGTGGAGCACCTGGCAACGGTAAGTGCGGACGTAGTCCTCGCCTACTTGCAATTCCTCGGCCACTATCTCCGGCGTCCTCCAGTGCTTGAGGACGGCTTTGCCCAGGTTCTGCAGAAGTCTGGCCATGGCCTTGCCCGATGTGTGTCGCGGGTACGCATGATGCGCGATCCGTCACGCGCAGTATCGGAGGATTTTGTTGCCATAACGTAAACGCCACCTCTGCGCCTGCGGCCCAGCGGCCCAGCCAGGGGAGGGACTCCGCTGGAACGAAGCGCGGCATGGGCCTGCACGGGCAGAAGGCGTCCCTAGGTCAATCCATTGTAGCGATCGAGTTCACGTGCCCTGCGCCAACGCTGGTCGGTCCGGTTCCCCGCAGACCGCGTGGTGGAACTGGGCTTGCGCGTCGCGGTTTGACACCGAAGCCAGGTACCGTGGACAGCTTCCGTCCTACCCAGTTTCCGTAATTATCGATTATCGGACTAACCTATGTAAGTCAGGTACGGTCAATCCGAGGCGTGATCCCTCTTGGCCTCTTG
>CALMVT010000287.1:0-11069 GCA_937873175.1 uncultured Acetobacteraceae bacterium
ATCCACATCCACCCCGAACGAACAGAAAATCTCCTTGGCCATCACGGTTCTCCTTTGCCTGACTGTTTCCCGCGGCGGCGAACGCCTGCCCGCGAGGTCATACGGCCTCGCTCAAGGCGATGCCGCCGCGGTCGGCGGCCCGCATAATATGCACATGCATGAAATAGCATGCACCGTCCGGGTCCCGTTTCTCGATGGCGTGCACAACGTTCTCGTGTTCGGTCACGGGTTCCCACAGCCGCTCGCGCTGTGTCAGCGGCAGGCGCTGGCTTTCCAGCAGCACGGAGCCGTAGCTGCCATACAGGTCAGCGAACACGCGGTTCCCCGAGCATTCCATGACAAGCCGATGAAAGCCGAAATCGAGCTGAGAGCTGGCGACGAGGTCCTGCTCGCGCACCGCATCCTTGAAATCCTTGAGGTTTTGCAGAAGGGCGGCAAGCTCGGCTGGTGGCACGCGCACCGCGGCAAGGCGCGCCGCGTGGCCCTCGGTGACGAAGCGGAACTGATACACCTCGGACGGGGAGTAGCGCTTCGCGAACCGCCAGCGGTGGAGGTCGGGTCCAGCCGATGCCTCTGCCGTGACGACGCGCGTGCCGCGGCGCGGCTCGGTTTGCACCACGCCGAGGGTTTCCAGCACCGAAAGCGCCTCGCGAAGCGATGAACGGCTCACATCCAGATGCTCGGACAGCTCGCGCTGCGACGGCAGCAGCTCTCCCTGGCGGAGTTCGCTGGCCCGAATCATCTCTTGAATGCGGCGCGCGGTGGTGTGCGGGACGAGTGCGACCGGCCGGTCCATGGTGCAAGAACGCTCCCCTGATGGTCGGTCCAAGGCTTCTGGACTGACCAAGCGGTTTATCACCTTTAACTGTCATTCAGCCGGAGAACTCCCGGCTTGACAAGCCCCGAGGAGCAAGGCGTAGGTTCAGACTAACAGCGGCGGAAAACTGGTCAGACCACGGCCAATACCTGCGCGCTGTGCAGAATGGGGGAGTGACCGATGTCGCAACACCAGGCGGGTCCGCTCCACGCATCACGCCGGAACATTCTACAGGGGGCTGCGGCGCTTGGCGCCGCCGCGGGGATCGGCATTGCGTCGCGGCCGGGTCCGGCCCACGCCCAGGACGCCGCGCGGACCCTGGTCATCGCCAGCCCGGCCACGCCGCAGGGCCTCGACATCGAGTTCGACGTGAGCCTCGGCTCCATCGACGCGCTCGGCGCACTATACGACTACATGCTGGCCTACGAGAAGATGCCCGATCCCAAGGCGCCGGGAGTCATGCGGGAGGACATCGGCGTGCACGGCGACCGCCCGAACGGCCTGGCGCTGCGCGGCCGGCTCGCCGAGAAATGGGACATCTCGCCGGACGGGCTGAAGGCAACCTTCGTGCTGCGCCAGGGCGTGAAAAGCAACTGGGGCAACACCTTCTCGGCCCGTGACGTGAAGTGGACCTGGGACCGCAAGTTCAACCTGAAGGGCCAGGGCATCTTCCAGACCGCGGTGCTCGGCCTCAAGACGCCGGACCAGATCAAGGTCGAGGCAGACCACGTGATCTCCTTCAGCCTGGAGAAGCCCAACCCGTTGCTGCTGAAGCAGCAGTGCAACCTCGCCAACCCCATCTACGACAGCACCAAGCTGACGCAGGTCGGCGGCGCCGATGACCCTTGGGGCGTGCAGTTCCTGAAGAACGACAGCGCCGGCTTCGGCCCCTACAAGCTGCAGCAGATCGTGCGCGGGCAGCAGGCCGTGTTCCAGGCGCGCGAGGATTACTGGGACGAGAAGCCGTTCATGCGCACCGTGGTGATGCGGGAGGTGCCAAGCTCCGCCAGCCGCCTGTCCCTGCTGCAAGGCGGCGCGGTCGATATCGCGCAATTCCTGCAGCCGCGGGAGTACATGTCGATTGGGACGTCGCGCACGCTTGCAGTGGACACCGTCAACGCGTCCTCGATGATCTGGCTGGAGCTGAATGCCAAGATCAAGCCGTTCGACAACGTGGACGTGCGGCGGGCCATCAACTACGCGATCCCGCACGACGACATCGTGAAAACGGTGTATTACGGCCTGGCGGACAAGCTGACCGCCCCGGTGCCGTACATCTACCCGATGGCGGACCCGCAGTACTTCAGCTACGACCTGAACCTGGACAAAGCAAAGCAACTATTGGCTACCGCCGGGCTGGCGGACGGGTTTTCCAGTACGATCAGCTACAATGCCGGCGACCCCGTGCAGGAGCCGATCGCCCTGATCCTGCAGACCTCCCTGCGCCGGATCGGCGTGAACGTGCAGCTGGAAAAGCTTCCCGCGGGGGTGTTCTACGAGAACGTCACCAAGCGCGAGAAGCCGATCATCTTTTATTTGGACTCTCCTTGGACGCCCGACCCCGGATACGCCACGTTCCTGTACTTCGACGACAAGAGCTACGTCGATTACAGCAATTACAGCAACCCGAAAGTAAACGAACTGATCGAGGGCGGTCTGCAGACCCTCGATGACAATGAGCGGAAAGCGACCTACGGGCAGGTGCAGAAGATCCTGATGGACGAGGCGCCTTGGGGCTTCATCGCTTATCCAAAATACGCCCTTGCGCGCAAAGCGAAGCTGAGCGGCTTCACCTACTACACATCCAACAATCTGCGGTTCCAGGACTTTGCCCGAAGCTGAGGCCACCACGGGCGCCATCGCCGAGACGGGGCGGACCTCTCGGCTCGCCACCCTGCTTCAGGTGGCGCGCGCCCGGCCCCGCTTCGCGCTGGGCTACGTCATCGTGCTCGCCGCGGTCCTCGCCGGGGCGCTCGCGCCGCTCGTGGCGCCCTACAGCCCGGTCGAGGCCAACCCCGCGGAGTTCCTCCAACCGCCCAGCGCCCAGCATTGGCTCGGCACCGACGCGGTCGGCATGGACATTTTCTCGCGCGTGATCTACGCGCCGCGCATCGACCTTGCCATCGCGGTCGCGGGCACGCTGCTTTCCGCGGTGGTCGGCTGCCTGATCGGCGCCTGGGTCGGCTATCACAGCCGCGGCGGCGGGTTGCGTGGGTGGCTCGCCTACCTGGTCATGCGCGCCGCCGACGTGATGCAGGCGTTCCCGGTGTTCGTGTTCGCCATCGCCCTCGTCGCCAGCCTCGGCCAGAGCGTGCAGACGGTCGTTCTCGCCATCGCCTTTGTCAACATTCCGATCTACCTGCGCCTGATGCGCTCCCAGGTGATGACGATCCGCGAGATGCGCTACGTCGAGGCGTCCTTGGTCGCCGGATTGTCGGACGCGCGCACGATTGCCCGGCACGTCATGCCCAACGCCATGGGTCCGGCGCTGGCCCAGCTTTCGGTCAACGTCGGCTGGTCCATCCTGCTGACGGCCGGGCTGAGCTTCGTTGGCGCCGGCGTGCGCTCACCCACGCCCGAGTGGGGCAGCATGATCGCGAGCGGCTTTCAGAACGTCGTCACCGGGGAATGGTGGCCGTCGGTGTTCCCCGGCTTGGCGCTGGCCGTCACCGTGTTCGGCTTCTCATTGATCGGCAGCAGTGTCGAGCTGTTCGCTGACCCGGTGAAGATGCGCCGGCTGACCCGCGACCTGGCGGCGCGCCGGCGGGAGCGCGCGGCGTGAGGGGCCTGTTGCCGTTCCTCGGCCAGCGCATGCTGTTCATCCTGCCCCAGCTTTTCGGCATCCTCCTGGTCAGCTTCTTCCTGATCAAGTCGATCCCCGGCGACCCGGCGGTGCTCATGCTCGGTCCCACCGCGACCGGCGACGCCGTGGCGGCGCTGCGCACCAAGCTCGGCCTCGATCACGCGCTGCCGATGCAGTTCTGGTATTTCCTCGTGGACCTCGTTCATGGCGACCTCGGCACCTCTTGGCAGACGACTCGCCCGGTGCTGGAGGACTTGCTGCAGCGCTTCCCGGCGACGCTGGAACTGGTCACCTTCGGCCTGCTGCTGGCGATCCTGGTGGGCGTGCCGTTCGGCGTCGCCTCGGCGTCTCACGAGCGGGGGTGGCTTGGCCGGATCGCCAACGCCTACGGCCTGACCGCCGGGGCGCTGCCGGACTTCTGGCTGGCGCTGGTGTTGATCTTCGTTTTCTACACCATCCTCCAGGTCGTCCCGGCACCGTTGGGGCGGATCGACTTCGCCGTGCTGCCGCCTCCGACCGTCACCGGCTTTCTGACGGTGGACAGCCTGCTGGCCGGCGACTGGGCGGCGTTCGCGTCCGCCGCCAGCCATCTCTGCTTGCCGGTGCTGACCCTGGGCCTCGTCAACGCCGGGCCGATCCTGAAGATGACGCAGTCCACGGTGGAGCGGATGCTGCACTCCGACTACAGCCGCTACGAGGTGCTGTCCGGCCTGCCGCGCGGCATGGTGGTCCGGCACGCGCTGCGCAACGCGCTGCCGTCCATTATAACGATCATCAGCGTGCTCTACGGCTACCTTCTGGGCGGCGCGGTGCTGGTGGAGATCGTTTTCAGTTGGGGCGGCGCCGGGCAGTACGCGGTACAGGGTGTGCTGAACTCCGATATCTACCCTGTGCTCGGCTTCGTGCTGCTTTCGGCGATCTTCTCGCTATTCGTTTATTTGGCCGTGGACATTCTGTACTTCGCCATCGATCCCAGGATCGGGCGCTGACGTGCTGAACTCCGCCGCGACCGATGTGTCAGCAGCGAATGGCGGGACCGAGGCCACCGCCGCCGGGCCTCCGATGCTGGCGGTGCGCGGGCTTACGGTGGAGTTCGCGGCCATGGCGGGGGCGGCCGTCACGGCGGTGCGCGACTTCGACCTGACCATCCAGCCCGGCGAAATCTTCGGCCTGGTCGGCGAGTCCGGCGCGGGGAAAACCACCCTGGCCCGGGCGCTGCTCCGCCTGCCCCCCGAACCCGGCCGCATCGCCGCGGGCGAAATCCGGCTGGCGGGCCGGAACCTGATGGAATTGAACGAGACCGAGATGCAGCGGCTGCGTGGCCGCGACCTGTCCATGATCGTGCCCAACCCGCGCGCCGAGCTGAACCCGCTGCTCACCGTCGGCGAGCAGATCGCCACCATGACGCGGGTGCATCTCCGCGTCCCAAGCCGCGAAGCGCGGCGCATGGCGCTGGACATGCTGCGCGCCGTGCAGATCCCCGATCCGGAGCGGCGGATGGGCGCGTTCCCGCACGAGATGAGCGGCGGCATGGCCCAGCGCATCGTGATCGCCATTGCCCTGATCTGCTCGCCGAAGTTCATCGTCTCCGACGACGCGACCAGCGGCCTTGATGTCACGGTGCAGGCGCAGATCCTGGAGCTGCTGCGCCGGCTGGTGCTCGACCGCGGCAGCGCCATGCTGTTCATCACCCGCGACATCGGCATCACCGCGCACTTCTGCGACCGCGTCGCCGTGATGTACGACGGCGAGGTCATGGAACTGGCCGCGCGCGAGGACTTCTTCTTCCGCCCGCGCCACCCCTACACCGTCATGCTGATGGCCGCCTTCTCGCACAACCAGCGCCTGCGCCGGATGTGGTCGCGGCCCGAGGCCCTGCCCGGCGCGGCCGAGCCGGCGGGCGCTTGCCGCTACGTCGCGCGCTGCCCGCTGGCGCAGGACCGCTGCCGCGCCGAGCATCCGGCGTTGCGGGAGCTGGCGCTGGGCCACTTCGCCCGCTGCCATTTCCCGGTGCGCCCATGACGCCGCTTCTGGAGGTTCGCCAGCTCACCAAGCGGTTCCCGATCGCCGGGTCGCGCAGCGTGGTGCAGGCGGTGAACGGCATCTCCTTCACCTTGGCGCCCGGCGAAACGCTCGGCCTTGTGGGAGAGAGCGGGTCGGGCAAGACGACGGTGGGCCGCTGCATCCTGGGTCTTACGGACATCTCGGATGGCAGCATCGCCTTCAACGGCGCCGACCTGTCGCTCACCCGGCGACAGAAGCCGGCGTCGCTGCGCGGGCAGGTGCAGATCGTGTTCCAGGAGCCGGCGGACGCGCTGGACCCCCGCATGCGGATCGGCGCCGCGGTGGAGGAGCCGCTGCTGGCCCTCGGCACCCCACGCGACGAGCGGCGGGCACGGGCGGCCGAGGCGGTGGGCTTCGTCGGCCTCGACCACCGGGTGCTGCGGCTTTACCCGGCGGAACTCAGCGCCGGCCAGCAGCAGCGCGTCGGCATCGCCCGCGCGATGATCACCCGGCCCAAGCTGCTGGTGCTGGACGAGCCGACCTCGGCACTGGACCCAACCGCGCGGGCCGACATCATCGAGCTGCTGGTCCGCCTGCAGAAGCAGTTCGGCACCGCCTATCTGTTCATCTCGCATGACCTCAGCACGGTGCGCTTCATCAGCCACCGGGTCGCGGTGATGTATCTCGGCATGATCGTCGAGCAGGGCGACGCCGCCGCGGTGTTCGCGCAGCCGCGGCACCCTTACAGCGTCGGCCTGCTGTCCTCGGTGCTGCTGCCCAACCCGCATCTGCGCCGGGCTTCGAGCATCAGCCTCTCCGGCGAGATCCCAAGCCCGATCAACCTGCCGAGCGGCTGCTACCTGGCGTCCCGCTGCCCGTTCGCGGCCGATGCCTGCCGCGCGCGCGTCCCGCCGGCCGAGGAACTCGGCGGCGGGCACCTGGTGCATTGCATCCGCCACGAGGACGTCGCCCAGACCGAACGCACGGCGGACACGTTCGACCGGTTCCAAGAGGAGGCGGAGCGCATCCTGAGCGTCGGCGCGCCAGCCCCCGCCTGATGCCCCCGCCCGGCACGATGACTTGCAGAGGAGATCCATCATGGCGAGACTGACGGGGAAAAGGTGCCTGGTGACCGGCGCGGGCCGCGGGATCGGCCGCGCCATCGCGCTTGCCTTCGCGCGGGAAGGCGCCGCGGTGGCGGTGCTGGACCGGCGCGAGGACCTTGCGATGGAGGTTGCGGCCTTTCTACGGGAACAGGGCGCGACGGCGGCCGCCGTCACCGGCGACGTGTCGCAGGAGGTTTCCGTCAACGCCGGGATCGCGGCGGCGCGGGACGCGCTCGGCGGCATCGACGTGCTGGTGAACAACGCGGGCATCGACACGAATTCCCGGGTGATCGACATGCCGGTGGCCATGTGGGACGAGATGATGGCGGTCAACCTGCGCAGCGTGTTCCTGTGCACCCGGGCCGTGCTGCCGGAGATGGTCGGGCGCCGCTGGGGCCGCATCATCAACATCAGCTCGCAGCTTGCCCACAAGGGCGCGGCGGAGATGGCGCACTACGCGGCGGCCAAGGCGGGGGTGATCGGGTTGACCCGGTCGCTTGCCTATGAGGTGGCCGCGGACGGCATCACCGTCAATGCGATCTGCCCTGGCCCCGTTGACACCGAGCTGTTCCGCAACATCCCCGAGGCGTGGCGGACGCGCAAGCTCGCGGAGCTGCCGATCGGGCGGGCGGGGACGGTTGAGGAGATCGCGCCGACGGCGGTGCTGCTCGCTTCCGACGAAGGCTCCTTCTACATCGGCGCCACCCTCAATCCGAACGGCGGCGACGTGATGATCTGATTGAGCCGAACCTGCCGGTCCCCATCAAGAAAGGCGCTGCCATGACCCTTTCGTCACCTTCTCGTCGCCGGCCCGCAATATGCTGACCCGGCGCAGCCTGCTGGAAACCGCCGCGGCTGCCGGCACGGCGGCGTTGGCTGGGCCGCTGGGCGCCGGCGCCGCGCGGGCGCAAGCCGCTAGCCGAACCCTGGTGATCGCGGCGCCGGCGACGCCGCAGGGCCTCGACATGGAATACGACATCAGCCTCGGGTCCATCGATGCGATGGGCGGCCTGTACGACGGGCTGCTCGCCTACGCGACGATGCCCGACCCAGACGCGCCGGGCGTCATGAGGGAGAATATCGGCGTCCATCCCGACAAGCCGCATGGCCTGGCGCTGCAGGGGCGCCTGGCCGAAAACTGGGACGTGTCGGCGGACGGGCGGACCGCCACCTTCAAGCTGCGCGAGGGCGTCAGGAGCAACTGGGGCAACACGCTCTCGGCGGCCGACGTGAAGTGGACCTGGGACCGCAAGTTCCACCTGAAGGGCACTGGGGCCTTTGTCACCAAGATGCTCGGCATGACCAGCGAGGACCAGGTCAAGGTGGAGGCGCCGAACGTTGTCTCCCTCAGCCTGGACAAGCCCAGCCCGCTGCTGCTCAAGATTCAGTGCAACCTGGGCAGCCCGATCTACGACAGCGCCAAGCTGAAGCAGGCCGGGGGCCATGACGATCCCTGGGGCACTGCGTTCCTGAAGAACGGGAGCGCGGGATTCGGCCCATACGAGGTCGGGCAGATCGTGCGCGGCCAGCAGGCGCTGTTCCGCGCCCGTCCGGACTACTGGGGGCCGAAGCCCTACATGGACACGGTGGTAATGCGCGAGGTGCCAAGCTCCGCGAGCCGCTTGTCGCTGCTGCAGGGAGGCGCCGTGGACATCGCGCAGTTCCTGCAGCCGCGCGAGTGCATCTCGTTGAAAACATCGCCGGTGGCGGAGTTCGATGCGGTCACGTCGTCTTACATGATCTGGCTGGAACTGAACGGGAAGATTAAGCCGTTCGATAATCCCGATATCCGCCGGGCAATGAACCTGCTGATACCCCGGGCGGAGATCATCAGCACGGTCTACTACAACCTCGCCGAGAAGCAGGATGCCGTGATCCCGCTCGGCTACCCCGGGCGCAATCCCCGCTTTTTCGAGTACGACGAGGACCTCGACAAGGCAAAGCAACTCTTGAAGTCGGCCGGCCTGGCGGACGGGTTTTCCACGACGATCAGCTACAATGCCGGCGACCCGGTCCAGGAGCCGATCGCACTGATCTATCAAACGTCGCTGCGCCGGGCCGGCATCAATGTGAGCCTCGACAAGCTCCCGGCCGGCGTCTTTTACGAGAACGTCACGAAGCGGCAGAAGCCGCTCATCTTCTACCTGGACTCTCCCTGGACCCCGGATGCCGGCTACGCCACGTCGCTTTATTTCGATGACCGAAGTTATGTGGACTACAGCAACTACAGCAATCCGCGGGTCAACGAGTTGATCGAGCGCGGGCTGCTCACGACGGACGACGCTGAACGGACGAAGATCTACGACGACGTCCAGCGTACGGTTATGGCCGAGGCACCATGGGGCCTGGTTGCCTATCCTAAATACGCCTTGGCTCGGAAGAAGAACCTGAAGGGCTTCACCTATTACACGTCGAACAACTTGCGCTTCCAAGATTTCCAAAGAACCTGACGGCCTGCGTCATGCGTTGAGCGAGGTGCACATGGGCAAGCTGGCGGGCCGGGCGTGTGTGGTGACGGGCGGGGCAAGGGGGATCGGCCGAGAGATCGCCCTGGCCTTTGCTCGGGCGGGCGCCGACATCGCCGTTGTCGACCGTCGCGGTGACTTGGCGGCGGGCACCGCCGCGGCGGCCTCGACCCATGGCGTCCAGGCGCACGCCTTCACCGCGGATGTCAGCATGGAACAGGACGTCGCCGCCGCGATGTCGGCCGCGGAGGCGGCGCTCGGGCGCATCGACGTGCTCGTCAACAACGCGGGGATCATCACCACGGCGCCGCTGGCGGACATGCCCGTGCCCGTGTGGGATGAGATGATTGCCGTCAATCTCCGCAGCGTGTTCCTGTGCAGCAAGGCCGTGCTGCCGGGCATGACGCGGCGACGCTTCGGGCGCATCATCAACATCAGCTCGCAGCTCGGCCACAAGGGCGCGCCGAACATGGCGCACTACGCGGCGGCGAAAGCGGCCATTATCGGCTTCACGCGCTCCCTGGCGCGCGAGGCCGTGCGGGACGGGATCAACGTCAACGCAATCTGCCCGGGCGCCATCACGACCGAGTTGGGAGGAGACATCCCGTCCGGCCTGCGGGCGCGGCGCTTGGCCGAAATCCCGCTGGGCCGGTTCGGCGCGGTCGGCGAGATTGCCCCCACCGCAGTGCTGCTCGCTTCTAGCGAGGGTGACTACTTCGTTGGCGCCACGATGAACCTCAACGGCGGCGATGTGATGGTCTGACTGCCGTCGGTGCACGGAAGCATCGAGGTGGCCTGATGCCAGCGGCCGGGCTACGCCGGTGCCCTGCCGTTCAAGCGCCGCGCCGGCCGCCGCCGCCGCTGCGTCCCGCGCGCCCGCTGCCGGGTCACGAACCGGCCAGCCTCCGCGCGAAGCCTCCGTAGCCTGTCAAGCGAAGCCGATCATATTGGGGCTGCCTACCGCCAGGTATTGGCCAGTGAAGTTTAGCATTCCGCTGGATGCGTCAACGCGAAACGTTGTCACCTGGTCGCTGCGCCGGTTGCAGGCGAACAGGAACGCGCCGGATGGCGACAACGTGACTTGGTTCGGGTAATCGCCTCGGGTCCATTCCGTCGCGACAAGCCGCAGGGCGCCCCCCGCGTCGACCGAGAGAATGGCGATGCTGTTGTGCAGCCGGTTGCCCGAGTAAACATGCCGGCCGTCACGGCTGATGGTGATCGACGAGGCGAAGCTCGACCCGGCAAAGCCGTCGGGCAGCGTGCCGACGACCTGCAGCAGCGCGACGGCCGCGGTTGCCGGGTCGAACCGGTAAACGCCGATCTGCGACGCTTCCTCGTGAACGACGTAGAGCATGTGGCCGTTCGGGTGGAACACGAAGTGGCGCGGGCCGCCGCCTACTGACGCCGCCGGGAAGCTTGGGGCCGGCGCCGGGCGCAGCGTGCCGCGGTCGGGATCGAGCGTCCAAACGAACACCGCATCGAGGCCGAGATCGGTGCTCAGCACGTAGCGCCCGCCGGGATCGCTGGCGATCATGTGGGCGTGGCTGCCGTCGTGGCCGCTCCAAGCGAAGCTGCCGGGAGGCGCGCCGGACGCCATGCCGGGGCCGACCGCGCCCACCGGCGCGACCACGTCCGTGGGATCTCCCAGCGATCCATCATGTTGGATCGGCAGCACGGCAAGGCGGCCGTCGCCATAGTTGGCGACCAGCAGATGACGGCCGGAGGAATGCACCTCGCAGTGGGCCGGTTCCGTCCCCCCCGTCCCGACCGTGTTCAACGGTGCCAACGCGCCGGTTGCTGGATCGACGGCGTAGGAGGTCACGGAACCCTGGGGCTTGCCCCCATGCTCGCTGATCTCGTTGACCGCGTAGGCG
>CALMVT010000287.1:11169-16682 GCA_937873175.1 uncultured Acetobacteraceae bacterium
ATCTCGACGGTGATGTCGATCATCAGCTTCGCTTCCGCCGCCGTGCGGGCCGGCGGATTGATCGGGGAATAGCTGGCGTAAGCGGCGTTGAAGGCCTCGAAGTCTTGCGCGTCGGTGAGGACAACCGCGGTCTTGACCACGTCGGACAGCGCGGCGCCGGCGAGCGCCAGGGCGGCGGCAACGTTGTCGAGCGCCTGCCGGGTCTGCGCCTCGATCCCGCCCGGCACCACCGCGCCGTCCGCCGCCGGCACCTGGCCGGACACGAGGATGAAGTCGCCGGCCCGGACGGCGGGCGATAGCGGCACGCTCGCCTGGCCGAAATGCTGCCTGGTCATCAGTGGTCCTCCGTTTACTTCACCGCGCCGAGCGCCAGGCCGCGCACCAGGTAGCGTTGCAGCCAGGCGAACAGGATCGCAACCGGGATGGTCGCCACGAACGCCGCCGCCATCACGTAATGCCATTCAACCGTGTAGCGCCCGGCCACCAGGGAGAAGATCTGGATCGGCAGCGTGTAGGCCGATTGCTGGCGCAGCATGGTGAGCGCGACCACGAACTCGTTCCAGGTGTTGATGAAGGTGAAGATCGCGGTGACGACCATCGCCGGCACGGCGAGCGGCAGGAACACGCGGGTCAGCGTTTGGAACGGGCTGGCACGCTCGATCCAGGCGGCCTCTTCCAAGTCTTTCGGGATGGTCGCGAAGTAGCTTTGCAGCATCCAGACCGAGAAGGCGGTGTTGAAGGCGGCATACACCATCGTCACCGCATGAAGGCTGTCGATCAGGCCCATCGCCGCCACCAGGCGGAACAGGCCGACAACGAGCACGATGGGCGAAAGCATCTGCGAAACCAGCAGGAACTGCCGGAACGCGCCGCGCCCGGCGAAGCGGTAGCGGCTCAGCGCGTAGGCGGCCGGGATCGAGACGGCGGTGGTGATGACGGTCGCCATTCCCGACACGTACAACGAATTCAGCAGCGCCCCGCCGAAGCCCGTGGCCCGCCACATTTCCGCGAAGTTGGCCCAACGCGCGGCGGAGGGCCACCAGGCGGGATCAAGCACCTCGGCCTGCGGCTTGACGGCGGTGATGAACATGACCGCGAACGGGAACAGCACGAGGACGACCAAGGGCGACAGAAGAAGCCAGTAGAGGACGGAGCGGGTGAGCTTGCTCAAGCCGCTTCCTCGCGCATCGCAAGCCGCACGTAGATGAGCGTGAAGACAAGCAGCACGCCGAACATGATCAGCGACACCGCCGCCGCCTCGCCCAGCTTGCCGAGCCGGAAACCGGCCTTGTAAAGGTAGGTGACGAGGATGTCGGTGGAGTTCGCCGGACCGCCTTGCGTCGTGGCCCAGATGATCGGGAAGGAGTTGAAGACGTAGATGGTGTTGAGCACGACGGCGATGTTGATGAATGGGCGCAGCAGCGGCAGCGTGATGAAGCGGAACTGGTCCCAGGCTCCCGCCCCCTCGATCGCCGCCGCGTCGTACAGCTCGTCCGGCACCGAGGACAGCCCGCCGAGCAGGATCGTCGTCGTGAACGGGATGCTCGCCTCGATGCCGATCAGGATCTGCATTGGGAACGCGGTCGATGCCTCGGCAAGCCATTGGATGTTGCCGTCGATGAGACCGAGGCCCCTGAGGCCGGAGTTGAGCATCCCGCTTTCGCCGCTCAGCGCCCAGCGCCAAACAATGGCCGTCATGGTCAGCGACACCGCCCAGGGCAGCATGACGATGACCCGGGCGGCGCCGCGGCCGTAGAAATCGCCGTTCAGCATCAGCGCCACCGGCACGGACACGGCGAGCGTGCCGCCCACCACGCCGGCCGTCCACACCAGCGTGCGCCACAGCGCCGCCAGGAAGTCCGGATCGGCGAACAAGGTGCGGAAATTGGCCAGGCCCGAGAACGCCCGCAGCAGGCCGAACCGGTTCACGTCGTGCAAGGCGAGGTTGATGATCTCCTTCAGCGGCCAAAGGACGATGAAAGCCGCCAGGAGAAAGCTCGGCAAGATTAGGCAGTAGGCAGTCGCCCGGCGTCCCATGGTGTTCGGGACGCCGTTACTTCTTGGCCAGGATCTCGTCCGCTTTGGCCGCCGCGTCGCGCAGCGTCGGCTCGATCTCGGCCCGGCCGAGATAGACCGTTTGCAGCGCGTTGGAGGTCACGGTCGCGACCTCTTCCCAGCCGGCGATCACCGGGGCGAAGCGTGCGCCGGGCAGCAGGGAGGTGAACACCTTGAGGTCGGCGTTGTCGGCGAAATAAGGGTCGGACGCTTCCTTGACGTTGACCGGCAGGAAGCCCTCGATCTTGTCGAACTTCGTGCGCTGGTCCGTGGTGAACAGGAAATCGAGGAACTTCCACGCTTCCTCCTTCACCTTGGAGTTCTCGAACAGCACGATGGAGTCCGTCACGCCATAGGTGCCGCGCGCGCCGCCCGGCCCGGCCGGGATCGCAGCCACGCCGTATTGCAGGTTCGGCGCTTCATTCTTGATCTGGCTAGACAGGAAGGGCGCAGTGATGACGGTGGCGACCTTGCCCTGCTTGAACAGGTTCTGCACGTCCTCCCGCGAGTAGGAGGTGACGCCCGGCTGCGTCAGGCCGCCGTTGATGTAGCTGCGGTAAAGCTTAGCCGCCGCGACCGCCGCCGCGCTGCCAAGCCCGGACTTGCCGCCTTGCACGATTTCGCCGCCCTGCGACCACAGGGCGTAGTAGAAGTAGACGTCGGTCTCGATCTCCTTGCCCTGCAATCCGAACGCGAACACGCCAGGCACGGACGCCTTGATCTTCTCAGCGCCGGCCGTGAACTCCGCCCAGGTCCCGGGCGGCCCGCTCAGCCCGGCCTTCGCGAACACGTCCTTGTTGTAGTACAGCGCCCGCGCCGAGGCCGCGATCGGCAGGCCGTACACCTTGCCGTCCATGACCGAGGGCTTCAGGAAGGTGTCGATGAAGCGCCCCTTGAAATCGGGCGTTACATGGGCGTCGAGCGGCGTAATGATGCCCTGAGACACGTAATCGAGCAGCCAGCGCGTGCCGATGATCGACAGGTCGGCATTCGCACCGGCGGAAATGTCGGTCGTCAGCTTCTGCTGCAGGTTGTCCCACGGCACGACCTCGATCTGGATCTTGGTGCCCGGGTTCGCCGCCTCGAACGCCTGCGCGGCCTCGTTGAAATAAGGGCCGGTGCCCTTTGAATACTCGGCGATGGTGACGCGGACCGTGCCGGCGTCCGCCGTGCCCGACAGCGCAAGCAAGCCGGCGCACGCGAGCAGCAAGGCCTTGACGCCGGATTGTTTCATGGAGCTTGCCTTCTGGAGCTACGGAGGGGTTTGAGCCGCGAGACTATCTATGTAACGTCGCCGTATGCAAGCCGACGATCCCTTCCGCCTTGACGGGCAAAGCGTGCTGATCACCGGCGCGGGCGGCGGCATCGGCCGGGCGCTGGTCGCGGCGTTCCAGGCCGCCGGCGCCGTGGTGGCGGGCGCCGACCGCGAGGACGCGGCCATGGACGGGCTTGCCCTTGCGCACCGCCTGGTTTTCGACATCGCGGATGCCGCTGCGGCCGAGCGGGCGGTTGCCGGGCTGATCGCCGAAGCCGGAGCGCCGGACGTCCTGGTCAACAACGCCGGCCAAACAAGCGGCGAAACGCTCGCTCAGGTGGACGGCGCCGTGTGGGACAGCGAGATCGCCGTCAACCTCCATGGCCCATTCCACGTCACGGCGCCAGTGGCCGCGGCAATGGCCGCGCGAGGCAGCGGGGCAATCGTGTTCATCTCCTCGGTCAACGCCCTCGCCCATTATGGGAACCCCGCCTACTCCGCGGCAAAGGCCGGCACCATTGCCTATGCCCGGGCGCTTGCGACCGAGTACGGCGCGCAGGGCGTTCGGGCCAATGTGATCTGCCCCGGCTCGGTGCGCTCGCCCGCCTGGGACCACCGGTTCGAGCGGAACCCGGCCTTGCTGGACCGCATCGCCCCGCATTATCCACTGGGGCGCATGGTGGAAGCGGGCGAGGTTGCCCGTGCCGCCCTGTTCCTGGCATCGCCGGCGGCGTCGGGGGTGACGGGGGTGGTGCTGCCAGTGGATGCCGGGCTGATGGCGGGCAACCTGCGCTTCGTGCGGGACGTGATCGGAGGGCAGTGAGGTGGCCAGCCTGCGGGCAAAGGCGCTGGGCAAGCATTACGGGCCTGTGCACGTCCTCCATGGCATCAACCTCCATGTGGAGGATGGCGAGTTCGTGGTGCTCGTCGGCCCGTCCGGCTGTGGCAAATCGACGCTGCTGCGGATGATCGCGGGACTGGAGGACGTGTCGGACGGCGAGCTGTGGATCGGCGCCCGGCTCGCCAACCGGCTGGCGCCGCAGCAGCGCAACATCTCCATGGTGTTCCAAAGCTACGCGCTGTTTCCGCACATGACCACGCGCGCCAACATCGGCTTCGGACCACGGATGCTGCGCGACGCGCCGGGCGTCATCGAGGGCAAAGTCAAGGCCGCCGCCGCGATCCTCAACCTGCACGGCACCCTGGACCGCTTTCCCCGCCAGCTTTCGGGCGGCCAGCGGCAGCGGGTCGCGATGGGCCGCACCATCGTGCGCCAGCCGGACCTGTTCTTGTTCGACGAGCCGCTGTCCAACCTGGACGCCAAGCTGCGGGTGCAGATGCGGACCGAGATCAAGGCGCTGCATCAGCAGCTCAAGACGACGGTCATCTACGTCACGCATGACCAGATCGAGGCGATGACGATGGCTGACCGCATCGTCGTGATGAACGCCGGGCACATCGAACAGGTCGGCTCGCCGCTCGAGCTGTACGACCGCCCTGCCAATCGGTTCGTCGCGGGCTTCCTGGGCTCGCCATCGATGAGCTTCATCGCGGGGACGGTTGAAGGTCGCGAGGGCACGGCCTGGGTGCGGGCGCCGGACGGCACCAGCCTGCCGATTGGCGAAACGGGCGCCGAGCCTGGCCAGGCGGTCGAGGTCGGCATCCGGCCGGAGCATTACCGGCAGGCCGCCGAGGGCGACCCCGAAGCGTTTCCCTTCACCGCCGCGGTGGTGGAGCCGACCGGGGCCGAAACGCATTTGTTCGGCACGGTCGCCGGCACAGAGGTGCGGTGCGTGTTCCGCGAACGGATCAACGTTCCGCCCGGCGCCACGCTGCACCTCACGGTTGACCGCCGCCACGTCCACGTTTTCGACCCGGCAACAGGATTGCACCTATGACGCTACCCGCCGTCGACACGCCCGCCGTCCTGATCGACATCGACCGGGTGGACGCCAATATCGACCACGCGCAGGCCCATGCCGAGCTAAAGCTCCGTCCGCACATCAAGACCCACAAGCTGCCGATGCTCGCCGCCCGGCAGGTGGTGGCGTGCGGCGCGGTGGGGATCCCCTGCCAGAAGCTGCGCCGCCGCATTTGCGGACGCGCCGGCGCCGTTGCCGGTGCTGGTTGAGTGCGAGACCGGCACGCGCCGCTGCGGCGTGCAAACGCCGGCAGAGGCGGTTGCGCTGGCCCAGGGCGTCAC
>CALMVT010000288.1 GCA_937873175.1 uncultured Acetobacteraceae bacterium
GATGCGTTCCGCCGCGGCCAGGAACGCCGTCACCTCCGCCTCAGTCACCACGGGCAGGTCCGCCAGCGGCACGTCCTCCGGCGTGACGCCAGCCCAGCCGTAGGGGCGGCCAGTGTCAGGGTGCGTCCCGAAGCACACGGCTTGCTGTCCGGCGCCCAGCACCTCGACGCGGTGCGCCTCCAGCGTCTGCGCGCCCAACTTGAACACCCCGGGGAACGTGAACGACGCGGAGGTCCGCTTGCCGGCCGTGGCATCGTCCGCCCGATAGACCAGCAGCACCTTCGGCCGGCGGCCCTCCCGACGCAGTGGCGACATGCCGAACGTGTCATAGGCCAGCAGCTCGATAGCCTTGGCGCTTTCGGCATCCAGCACGTCGATATCCACGCCCCGCACGGCGCCGCACAGAATGCCCGTGCTGCCGTGATCCGCCGGCCAGGCCGCAACGGACTCCGGCGTGGCGTTGGCGGCCAGGTCCGGCCAAGCCGCCATGCCCGGAGCCTTCGTGCCGGTTTTTACCGGGACCGGATGATAGCCGTTCCGGAGCATGGCGAGCCGGTGCTCCAGCGGCCCCCGGGCTAGCTGTAATTTTGATTGCGCAATAGTTGAAATTACGCTATGGGTATGCACGTGCTTCTCCGTCGTGGTTAAGCGGCGGGCCGTGTGGTAGCGGCCCGCCGTTTCTATTTTCAGTGCAGCGATGGGTCCTTGGGCGCCGCGGTCAGCACGGCGCGGAACGTCTCACAGCCGCGCCGCAGATCGGCTTCATTGGTGGCTGCGATCAGCACATGAAGCTGATCGTTCACCGCATCCGCCAGCAGTTCGCAGTTCACGGCATCAGGCCGCGATCCGGGCGGGATCAGCACGACGCGGGTAGCGGCGTCCTGGTCAGGACTGAGAAAGAGCTCCCGGTGCGCCCAGTGGGCTGGGTCCCAGGTTTCGTTGACGCCGCTCATGCTGCCATCCTCTTGGGCTGGCGGGCCGGCGCGCTGATCGTCGCCGTGGGGAGCGCAGCAAGGTAAGCCCGGCCGGATGCCATATCGATCAGGGTGCGCTTGCCGGCCTTGACGGCGCGCAACGTGCCGCTGCTCAACAGGCCGTATGTCTTGCCCCGCCCGATCCCGGTCAGGGCCGTCCAGTCGCGGATAGTGATGTAAATTGGTTCCATGTGGCGTGTCTCCGAATGCGTGTATCGTCCCACATCGTATCGAAAACAAAACGAAGCTCGCTAGTGCTCGCGGAGTGCCGTTCCGGGGCACACGGCTTCGTGATAACCCACGACGCGACATGACAGGGTTACGTCATCCCTGACAGCGGGGGTGACGACATGGCTGTTACGGGTGACGATGGGGGTGACAGCCGGTGGATGACATATGCGGAGCTGGCGGAGGCCCGTGGCATCAAGGAACCTGCGGCGATTCGGCTGGTGCAACGGCGGCGTTGGAAGCGTCAACCGGGGAACGATGGGGCGGCCCGGGTTGCTGTCCCGCTGTCCGAGTTACGGCCGTCCCGACTTGTCACCCCCGACGTCGTGCTTGTCGGGGGTGACAGCCGGGCGCGCGAACGGGAAGCGCTGCAGCGTGCCGACCAGGCGGAGGGCGAGTTACGCGGCGTGCGGGGTGCGCTGGCGGAAGCGGTTAAGCGTGCAGATCAGGCGGAGACACGCGAACGCGACGCCCGCGCGCTGGCGGACCAGCGGGGCGTCGAGATGACGGCCGCGCTGGTGCGGGCCGCCCGGGCGGAGGGGGAGTTAGCAGAGGCCCGGCGGCCGATGTGGCGCCGGTGGTTTGGCTTGCTATAAGCCAAATCTACACACGCGAGGTATTCAGGTTGAATATTATGCAACGCATACCAGAACTAGGAATGAGAATTCTTGAAGAAGTGGGGCTACGTCGCCACAGAAGCTCTTTGTATGGTCCTACCCTCCCCATAAGAATGAGATTCTTAAATGGTAGAGAAGAGTTAGAAGAAATAACAAAGAAAGTTAACAATGCTTGCGATAAAATATTCAAGTTTTTTAGCTGGTGTCTAGCACTCGCAGTTGCAGTAACTTTGTGGAAAAGCACGCACTTCGGCCTCTTCATTATTATATCATTTGTAATGATGGCTGGGTTGTTTGCATATACATTTATTGTAGCTATCCATCCTGCTGTTTACGTTGCCGATAAAGCAAGTAAAATAGGAGCCAATGACAAAGTAGTTTTTGCAATTTTTATGATTTTAGTTATCGCGCTAACGTCTATAGTGCCGCAGGTGTTTGTTGCCGGACTAGGGAAACTTGTTCGCGCGCAATCATGTTCCATGTATCACAAAAACTCACCAGACATTCCTAGTGAGTGTCGTAAGTTCGTGAGGCTGTAGCTGCAACCTTCATAATGCAGTAACTGCCGACAGAGCGTGTAGGGCTGATGCCGTCGCTAGGCCGTTCCCGGTGCCCCGGATACCGCCCCAACCCGCGCCCCAAGTGACGCCAGCGCAGCCTCCAGTTCAGGCCCGACAGGACCGGCAGACATTTTGGCTGGGAAACCCTTAAAAGGTTTATACCTTACTGCGAACGGCACAACGCGCAGCGGCGGCGCATCGTCAGGCGCCAGCAACCAGTATAGGTTCGAGGTGGCGCGGTTCCAGCGCGCCTTGCGGTGTGTCCAGTCAAGCAAGCCAAGGGCTTTGAGGGAAGCGATGGCACGCGCAACGCTGCGCTCACAACAGCCAATGCCTTCGGCAAGTGTCGCGTGGGACGGCCAGCATACGCCACGCCGATCCGCGTAGCGCAGCAGCTCTTGCCCAACGTCCTGGGCAATAGGCGTGATCAAGCGGTTCTGCCTGGCGGCCCGTAGGCGGCCCAGGAATAACTTACGATCCACGGTGCAGGTTCTCCCGCCGCGGCCGTTCCGTAGGCAAAGCTCCGCCGTGCCCCGCAAAGGGGTTGATTTTTGCTTAGGGCATGTCAGGATGGAGTTCTCACGCAGCCATCCTGATTATCGGCGGGGCCGTCCTTCGGGACGGCCTTGGCGTTTTATGTCGTCATGCGGACTCCGATCCGGCCCGCCGGGATGGCGGACACGGGACCGTTACACGACTTTATGTGGTGGTCCAGCGATTCACGGCAGCGTGGGCAGTGCCCCCGGGTCCACAACGCTTATTCCAACTACCGTTTATCACCATAGCCGTTGTTACAGCACACTGAAGATAGGCGTTCGCGCGGCAAAATGGTAAGCCTCAAACACCGGACGAATCACTCTCCGGGGTAACAAGAGGCAAGTAAATGTGTATCGAAACGAAACGTTTTCGCATCAATATGTCGCCAGCTTTTCTGATTGCGGTGGTGACTCTGATCCACATCGCTGCATCAACGTGGTGAGGCCGGCTCACCGAACCGGCCCCGCCTGACGAACTGCTCATTCGCTTAACCGAGGCAGCGCATCGGGGGATGCGCTGCCTCCCTCATACTGATGGCACAAGGCCGCAATGGTGGCGAGTGCTATCGGCACGCGGATAAGCGTTTCCGCTTATCCGCGTTGCTTACGCTCAGTAGGCCGATAATTCCTGATTATGGAAAGTGCGGCGGAGTGCTGACGAAGCATTCGGCCAATGGTCGCGGGCGTGCCGGGCCGGGGCGTGCCCTCGACTGCGAATCGGGCAGTAACCGCGGCCAGCGGGCGCCGGAGCCGGCGTCGCCGTTACTTGGGCCATGGCGACGATCCGAACCAAAAGCTCATACAGGCCCCTGGCGGCTCGGTATTGCTGATGCAATTGAGGCACAAGGAAAACGGAGGGTAATCTGGCGATGGCCGAGAAGGCGTCTGCGAGGGGTTTGGATCGCAAGAAAACCTGTTCAGAAATTCATTGTGAGAGTGTTCCCCAGCCAGCATCTTTCCTGGTCAGCGATGTGTGAGCTTTTGGTGCAGATCGTCGCCATAGCCCGTTTCGTCCAGCACGATCCAACCGTCGCGGACGGCGTAGCCGGCCTGCGCGAGCAGGCGGGCCGGTCGGCGGGCGGTCTGGAGATCGTCAGGGTGCTGGAGGACGGCCACTTTGTCGTGGCCCACGGCTGGAACGATGCCGGCGACGAGGGCGAGGTGTTCTTCGCCGTGTTCCGTTTTGAGCACGACCTCCTTGATTTTCGCATTCAAGGATCGGGTCGGAGACACGATGGCGCAAGCTTCACCCATGATTGTGCTTGCCGGCCAAAGGGCGCCTCGTCCATGCTCCGGCCATGTTCATGGTGACCGAAGCCGATGCCGCCGCGATCCGCACTGCCTTCCATGAGGAAGGCGAACTGTCGGCCATCATCGAGCTGCGGCAGCGCTTCCCGGGCATCACTGACCATGCAAAGGCGCGGGCCTGTGCCCGAACCATCGCCAGCTGGCAGCCGCCGCCTGCGGCGCCGTGCCCGGTAGTGCCGCTACATCCTGCTAAAGGACGTCGGCGCAGCTCACCCGGCTTCTAGGAACCGGCGCGCCGCTTGTTCGAAGCGCCATCCGGGGCGGGCCTATCACCAACCCGGCGGCGTCCAGAACCGGGCCCATGCCCGGGCGTTCGTCGCCCGCTTGCGGTTTGGAGCGAGCGACAGCGGCTTGGAGAGCATGAAATGGCAGCAGCACCGACACCCTCAAGGAACTCTACACCGCAGACCTGCGGGACCTGTGTTCGGCCAACGACCAGATGCAGAAGGTCGTGCAGCGGTTCGGCGACAAGGCGACGGACCCGAAGCTGAAGCAGCTGTTCGA
>CALMVT010000289.1 GCA_937873175.1 uncultured Acetobacteraceae bacterium
AGGGAAACATTGGCATGACCAACGCGCTTGTCGACACGTCCGCCATCCCCGGTTGGGGCATTGATGCGGATCCCAAGAACGATCCGACCTACCCGATGCGGCATGTCGAGGACCAGCAAAGCCGCGGGTTGACCTGGGACCGGCCGGCCCAGCAACATCCGACCGTCGAGATCCTGCGATCCATCGAGCACAACCGGCTGCCTGCAGTCCTGGGCACCTCCACCCCGCCGAGTGGCCTGAGCGGCATGATCCGACGTTATGCCTTCCGGCGCAGCGAGTCGGATTGGTGGCATTGGTTGCTGCTCATGGGTGCGGATCGAGTCAACGTGGTGGAAGGGATCCTTGAGGACCTGGGGGGCGGCAAGGTGCCGAACATTCCTGGTGAGATGGGCGCCCGGGCCGAACGGCAGCACAACAAGGAAGGCTTGGCAGTGAAGGTTGGGGTAGGTCTGGCAGTCTCGGCTGTCCTGCTCACCGTGCTCCGTAACCGCCGCGCCAAGAAGAGAGTGGCGTAAGTACGGCCGCACAGGCGCAGCGTCGCCGAAGATCGGGGACGCGGCACCGCCGCAGGAGTTCTGCAAGATCTGGTGCCGCCGTGTTGCGCGGAGCGGAGGTGTGGGCGCAGTTGCCCCAGCCCCGCTCGGGGGTCAGGCGATGTGGACGTAGTTCGGGCCCGGCGCAAACCTCCGGTTTCGCCTGGATCAATGCCGTCGAGGGTTTCTTCGCCAAGCTGACCAAGCGCCGCCTGAAGCGGGGCGTGTTCCACTCCCTGGTCGCCTTGCAGGCGGCCATCAAGCGTTTTGTCGCAAAGGCAAACGCCAACCCGAAGCTCTTCTGCTGGACAAAGGACCCGGACAAGATCATCGCCGCCGTCAGGCGTGGGCACCAAGTATTGGATTCGATCCACTAGCGGCTCCGTGAACGTGGCCTACGTCATTGGCAGTGCCTGAAAAAATGCATCCCGGGTCGATATCCCCGCATGCCCGCAGCCGCGAGCGCTTCTTTGCCCTCCACGACATCGCGCAAGGGACCTGCGCCACGCACGTCGCAGCACGCACCAGCCGCCACCCGCAGACCGCGGCGCATGCTCCAGCACCATCCGCACCGCGCGCTCGCGTACCTCGGGCGAAAACTTGATCGTTGTTGCCTTTGTCGTCATGGCTCCACCTTCTCAGGAGTTGAAGCCTCGGCAAACCCGGCGCGGTTCAAACAAATCACCGACGGGGGCAGGCCAACACCGTCGGGACCGCGGAAACTATTTCTGGACTTCTCCACTTTATGACAATGCCGAATTCCGCGGTGCGGAGCCGGGTGAAGTTGGAGTGGGATGAAGCATGGACGGTGCGCAACTGGTTCCTAAACCGACGGTGCTGCCTCACCTCGCCGAGCGCTTGCAGAAAGCAAAGCGATGCGGCAGCCGGCGTGAGGTACTCGACTTTGCGTTACAGCACCTTCCGAACCGAGGGCTCGTCTGCGAGTTCGGCGTGTTCGAGGCGGAAACCATCAACTGTATCGCAAACCGGCTGCCGGATCGCTCGATATTCGGTTTCGACTCCTTCGAGGGACTCCCTGAACACTGGCGTCTGGGTTTCGGCCCCGGCGCGTTCAGCACCAGGGGCTGCTTGCCTCGTGTCGAGCCCAATGTCACATTGGTCAAGGGCTGGTTCGACGCGACATTGCCCGCGTTCGCCGCCGGGCACGCCGGACCCGTAGCCCTGCTCCACATCGACTGCGACCTTTACTCCTCCACGAAGTGCGTCTTTGAGCACCTTGGCGACCGACTCGTGCCCGGCTCCATCCTCGTTTTCGACGAGTTCTTCAACTACCCCGGATGGGAGGGGCACGAGTTCCGGGCGTTCTCGGAATTCGCGGCCGCACGAAGCTTGCGCCACGAGTACTTGGCCTACAACTGCCGGCACGAGCAGGTCGCTATCCGCGTGATCGCTTGAGGATGGCGGGGCACATGGACCGGCAATCTGGTGGAGCCCCGGCCGGACGCGGCGGGGCCGCCGCCGCGATCCGAGCGGGCGCATCGTCGGACGCCGGCGCCGGCATCAGTCTGCGAGGCGCGTATGCGCCGGGTATGCCGCCTCTTGAGGTCTGGGGAGGCCTCGAGTGCACCGTCGCCCGGATTGGCGACACCTACGTCGACCAAACCTTGCTCAGCGGCCACCAACACCGCCCGCGGGATCTCGACGAGTTCGCCGCGCTCGGCCTGCGCGCGATCAGATACCCCGTGCTGTGGGAGCGCGTGGCACCGGAGGGCCTCGAACGCGCAGACTGGGCCTGGACCGACGGGCGGCTCGCTCGGCTCCGGGAACTCGGCATACGCCCGATCGTGGGCCTGCTCCACCACGGCAGCGGCCCTCGCCACACCGACCTTACCCAGGCCGACTTCCCCCAGAAACTCGCCGGCTTCGCCGCGGCTGTGGCCGAGCGGTACCCGTGGCTGGACGCCTACACCCCCGTAAATGAACCGTTGACCACGGCCCGCTTCAGCGGGCTCTACGGCCACTGGTATCCGCACGGCCACGACTGGCGCTCGTTCCTCCGGATGCTGGTCAACCAAGTCAACGGCGTCCGCCTGGCAATGCGCGCGATCCGGGCGGTCAATCCGCGCGCGAAGCTCATCCAAACGGAGGATCTGGGCCGGGTGCTCGGCACGTCGCGGCTGGCCTACCAGGCCCGGCACGAGAACCACCGGCGCTGGTTGGGATTCGACCTCCTGACGGGGAGGTTCGACCGGGATCACCCGCTTTGGCGGGATGTCGCCGAGGCAGTCCCTGAGGGCGAGTTGGACGAACTCGTTGCAGATCCGTGCCCACCGGACATCATCGGCATCAACCATTATCTTTCGGGCGAACGGTTCCTCGACGAGCGGCTCGACCGCTACCCGGGCGTGCAGCCTGGCGGGAACGGGCGGGACCGGTACGTCGACGTCCTGGCGCTCCGCGCGGTGGCGCAGGGTGCCGCGGGCCTGGAGAACCTGCTCGGGGAGGCCTGGGACCGTTACGGCCTGCCCGTCGCCGTGACCGAGGTGCACAACGGCTCGAGCCGCGACGAGCAGCTGCGCTGGCTCAAGGAGGCCTGGGACGCGGCGCTCCGCCTGCGGTCCCGGGGGGTGGACGTCCGCGCGGTGACGGCGTGGTCGCTCCTCGGCGCCTACGACTGGGACAGCATGCTGACCCGGCTCGTCGGCCACTACGAGCCTGGGATTTTCGACGTCCGCGGCGCCGGGCCTCGGCCGACCGCGTTGGCACGGCTCGTGCGCGATCTCGCGCGATCGGGCGAGGCCGACCACCCGGCGCTCGACGCACCCGGCTGGTGGCACCGCGAGGGCCGGCTCTGCTGGGAGCCGGCGGAGTGCTGCCCGTCCACCCTCCCGGACCGGCTCCGGGCGCCCTTCACCGGCCCGGACCGGCCGAGGCCGTTGCTGATCGCGGGCGGCGGCGCCCTCGCCCGGGCCTTGAGCAACGTTTGCGTCATGCGTGGACTGCCCCACCACATGTCGCCGCGCGGGGAACTCGACGTCACTGAGCCCGCATCCGTCGCCGCCGCACTCGAGCGGTGGCGACCCTGGGCCGTCCTCAATGCCGCCGGCTTCGCCCGGGTGGACCGTGCGGAGGAAAATCCGGAGCCTTGCTGGCAAGAGAACGTCCGGGCTGCGGAGGTCATCTCCCGGGCGTGCGCCTCGGCCGGCATCCCCCTTGTGGCGTTCTCCTCCCACTTGGTGTTCGACGGTGGCAAGGCGGCGCCCTACCTCGAAGACGATCCGGTGGCGCCGCTCGGTGTGTATGGTGCCGCCAAGGCCGGGGCTGAGCAGGTCCTGCTCACGGCGCCCGCAGACGTGCTGCTCATCCGCGCCGGTCCGTTCTTCGGACCGTGGGACGACCGCAACGTGGTGGCCCGGGCGATCCGGGCCGTGGGGTCCGGCCGCCCGTTCGCCGCCGCGGCGGACGTCACGGTTTCGCCGACCTACCTGCCCGATCTCGCCGACACGACCCTCGACCTGCTCATGGATGGCGAGAAAGGGGTTTGGCATCTGGCCAGCGCGGGGGCGGTGACCTGGGCGGAGTTCGCCCGTGAGGCGGTGCGCGGCGCGGGGCTGGACTCCAGAAAGGTACTGGCCGTCCCCGGCACGGAGCTCGCCTGGAACGCGCGCCGGCCCGCGCAGAGCGTGCTCCGCTCGGGGCGCGGCGTCCCGATGCCGCCGCTCGACAAGGCTCTCGGCCGCTGCCTCGACGCGCTCCTGTCGGGCGCACCCGACATCTCGGCAGGCTCGTACCTGACGCGCTATCGACCGCCCGGCTGACTGTCTTCTTGCGAGTAGGGTTAGAGGATGGAAGCAGGCACGACCGCCGACGACGTCGAGCAGTTTCAGGCACTCGGGTGCACTACGGTTGCATGGACGGTGCCGGTGACGACGAGCCAGGGCACGCACGGACGGGAGTGAAGCCCACAGCGCATACGCGGGGGCCGGAAGGCCGCGTGGCATAAGACAACCTCGCCGCCCGGCATTCTGTTCCGGTTACCTCCGAAGCGGTTTTCCTTTCTGACCGAGGTCAGGGAACGCCGGGCATGTGTCATGGTTGTACTCGCATGATCTACGATGACCCGGAAGCCGGTGCCTCGGTCGCGCGGCCGCATCCAAGCGCCGAGCGGGCGCTGGACGCGCTCAGTTTCGTGCTGTCGGACGTGCGCTACGGCCTCGGCGCCTACTTGGCGGTCTACCTGCTGACGGAACACGCTTGGAACGAGGCAAGCATCGGTTTGGCGCTCTCGTTCGGCGGCTTGGTCGGGCTGGTGTCGCAAACGCCGCTCGGTGCCTTGGTGGACGCGCTGCGGGCCAAACGCGCGCTGCTCGCGGGGGCCGTCGCGGCGGCGACCGCAACCTGCTTCGTCATCCCGCTCGCGCCGCGGTTCTGGCCGGTGGCTGCGGCGGGGATGGTGGCGGGGCTGGCGGGCACCGTGATCGGCCCTTCCCTGGCGGCGATATCGCTCGGCATCGTGGGGCCGGCCCGCTTCGCGCGCCGCGCGGGCCGCAACGAGTCGCTTTTCCATCTCGGCAACGGCGCCATCAACGTGATGATCCTCGCGACCGCGCCGTTCTTCGGCACGGTCGTCGTGTTCTGGACAATGGGCGTGACCGCGGCCGCCAGCGTGCTGGCCGTCTGGGCCGTGCCCGAGCGCGCCATCAACCATGATGTCGCCCGCGGCCTCTTGCCCGATGACGCGGGGCATGGCTCACGGCCGTCGCCTTGGAGGATGTTGCTGGGGAGCCGGCCCTTGCTGGTGTTCGCCGCCTGCGGCGCGCTCTTCCATTTGGCGAACGCCGCCATGCTGGGGCTGGTCGCGCAGAAGCTTGCCCTCGAGCATTCCGGCCAAGGCGTCACCTTCACGGCGGCCTGCGCCATCGCCGCTCAGGCGGTGATGGTCCCCACCGCCGCGCTGGCCGGGGGGCGGGCCGACCTGTGGGGGCGCAAGCCGCTGTTGCTGGCCGCGTTTGTGGCGCTGTCGGTGCGGGGGATGCTCTACACCTTGTCTGACCACGCGGCTTGGCTGGTCGGCGTGCAATTGCTGGACGGGGTGGCGGCGGGGCTGACCGGCGCGCTGTTCCCGGTCGTGATCGCCGACCTGACGCGCGGCAGCGGGCACTTCAACGCCGCCCAGGGCGCGGTCGGCACCGTGCATGCAATCGGAGGGATCTTGAGCGGGGCGCTTGCCGGCCAGATTGTGGTGCTGGCAGGATACGAGGCCGCTTTCCTGACGCTCGCTGCCGTCGCTGCCTTGGGTGCCGCACTGTTCTGGACGGCAATGCCCGAGACACGTCCCTCTGTCGGTCCCATGCTCCCGGTTGCGGCCGCATCGCAAGCGGGACCGTGACATGAACCTGGCTCCATAGGCCGGGAGCCGGGGAACCGCTGGCCGGGCGGGCGCTGAACTGGGCCGCCGGCCGTGTTTTTCGGTCTCGCTGAGGGCGCAAGCCGCTGCTGGTGGCGGCCTTCCATGGGCTGGCGCTACGGGCCGCGCTCTACGTTTTGCCGGGGCATTCGTTTGTTCGGCAGCCCACTGCCAAGGGGCGCTACTGCCACTTGACTACTTCGGGCTCAGATGGCGGCACGGCGTATGCGCGTTCGGGGATCACCTTCGCGCTGTGCTGGAAACCTGATCCGCTCAGGCCCGATATGCAGTCCCCAACCTTTGCGCAAGGAGCGCTGACCCGTGTCGGACCGATCGAAAAGCGGCAACAGCCTGTTCCAGCTTCCGACCTTCGACCCGGAAACGGGGGAAATCCTGGCCGTCGTGGAGACGCCCAAGGGGAGCCGGAACAAGTACAGCTACGACGAGCGTTGGGGTGCCTTCCGGCTCGGGGGCGTGTTGTCGGAAGGCATGTCGTTCCCCTACGACTTCGGCTTCATCCCATCGACCCTGGGCGAGGACGGCGAT
>CALMVT010000290.1 GCA_937873175.1 uncultured Acetobacteraceae bacterium
CCGCCGATCAGGCAGCCGGGGAATGCCCGGCGGGCCGCGGCGTAGATCTGCGTGGCCGAGCTTTCGCCGGGCGGCAGCGTTTGCGACGGGCGGGTTTTCTGGTCCCGGGCCGGGCTTGGCACGACGGACACGGGGCGCAACCCCGAAGCGGCGACCAGCCGGGCGGCGTGCCCGAGTTCCGCGGGGGCGTCGCGGCCGGGGACGATGAGTTCGAGGGTCGGCTCGCCGCCCGCCGCCGCCGCCAGGGCGGCGTAGCGGGCGAGTGCCGCCGGGTCCGCTTCGGTTCTCGCGTCGAGCCGGAACAGGAGGTGCCGCGGCCCGATCTGCCGCACGGCCTCGGCGGCCTCCGACGCTTCGAGGAGGTCGCCGGGCGCCACCGCAAGCCCGATGCCCGGCATGGTCCCGCAGGGACTGCCGAGCGATAAGGTTGTCACGGCCGACCTCCCCATGGCCGGCGCGGGCGGGCACCCCTCGATGCTGACCGCGACCGATTGCACCTGCTTCTCCCCCGCGGGGATAACGAAAGGCCAAGGCTTGGCAAGCGGGCGGATGTAGGTCTTGAACGAGGCATCGGTCCAGTTGCGCTGGTCCTCCATCTCGTAAGCGTCGCCTTCCATCCGGACCCGCGCCCGCAGCCCCGGCGCGGCCTCGTGGGTGAGCGCGCGGATGTCGAAGATCGGCTGGTCCGGGGCGACAGCGGCCGGCAAAGCGACGGTTTCCCGGCGCCCGTCGGCGTGCTCGACCTCCATCGGCTGGCCGGCGACGCCCTCGATAGGATGCAGCACGACGAAGCCGACCCGGTTGGCGAGGAAGTCGGCCGCCGACGTCCCTTCGCACGCGAACAGCAGCGTGCCGGACGCGCGGCCCTCGATGCGGGCCTGGTAGGCGAAAACGCCTTCGGGGCCGGAGCAGGTCGCCCGATACCGGATGCTGAACAGGCCGGGTTCTTCCTGCATGTCGAGATCGGTGATCACCGCGCGGTAGGTGCCCCAGCCGGTGTCCCGCACCAGGAACGCGATGCCGCGCAGGACTTCCACCCCGCCGAAACAGAGACGCCGCAGGTTGCCTGCCTCGAACTCGACGCAAAGCGGGCCGGCCTGGAACCGGCGGCGCTCAGCCGGCGGCTCGTCCGTGCCGTACAGCGTTTTCAGCAGGCTCGCGTCCAAGACGGCTGCTCCCGCTCTCAGGGCGGCGCCCAGGTTTTGGGCCGCACCGCCCGCCCCGTTTCGGCCGCCTCGTAAGCCGCATCCACGAGGGCGTAGGTCTTGAGGTTGTCCTCGCCCGATGTCGCGGCCGGGCGGCCCGCCTTCAGGCTTTCCAGCATGTGCGCGTTCGCGTGCAGCACGGCTTCCTGGGAAACGTGCCAGGGCCGGGAGGTCCAGGACAGCAGCGGGCCGCCGATGGCCTCGTCCCAGGACAGGCCCTGGCTCGTCACCGTCATGCGCTCGCCCCGGCCGACAACGACCGAGCCGGCATCGCCCTCGATCTCAACCAAGGTCTCCGGGAACGGGTCCGGGATGCGGCGGCTTTCGTAGCTGCATTCCACGACGGACACCGCCCCGGAGGTGTGGCGCAGCATGACCGTCGCGGTGTCCTCGGCCCGCACCTTCGGGTTGCGGCGCTGGGTTTCGCAGGACGCCCGCTCGACTTCGCCAAGGAACACGCGGGCGAGGTCAAGCAGGTGGATGCCGAGGTCCAGGATGACGAGGCGTTCCTCGCCGTAGAAATACGGCTGCGTCCGGTAAACGTCGAAGCCGGTGCGGAAGGATAGCCGCGCCCAGCTCGGCGCGCCGATGGCGCCGGAAGCGAGCACCGCCGCCACCCGGCGCATGGGGGTTTGGAAGCGGAAGTTCTCGTGCACCGCGAGGAATGTGCCGTGACGCCGGGCGGTTTCCACGGCGGCGACGCACTCGTCGTAACCCGGCGCGAACGGCTTCTGCACCACGGCCGCGACGCCGCGCTCGGCAGCGAGCTGGGCCAGCGCCCGGTGGCTATCCATCCGGGTCGTGATGTCCAGGAGGTCCGGCTTGGCTCCATCGATCAGCGCGGCGGGATCGGTGAACCACGGCGCGCCGAACGCCTCGCCCGCGGCTTTGGCCTTGGTGCCGTCCATGTCGCAAACGCCGACGAGGTCCGCGCCCGCGGCACGGAGGTCGCGCCAGGCATGCAGGTGGTTCTGGGCGTAGAAGCCACAGCCAACCAGCCCCACCCGCACCCGGTCGCCCATCGCCCTTCTCCCCGGCCCGCCGCCTGCGTCACTTGACGTTGAGGGCGGCCAGCACCTTGCCAACATTGGCCTTGTTGACCACGAGCACTCCCGTGTCGATGCTCGGCGGCACCGGCAAGCCGCCATTGGCGCCGGTGAGGCCGGAGGTTTTCAGGCCGTTGTGGTTGTAGTCATACAGCGTCTTGACCGCGTAGTAGATGAACAGCTCGCGGTTCTGCACCACGACGCCTTCCACCCAGCCGTCCCGGGCGGTCTTGAAGAAGTCCGGGGTCTGCTCCATCGCGGTCACGACCACCTCGCCCGGCTTTTTACCCCCTTCCTGCAGCGCGCGGACGATGCCGGCGCCGGACTCCGAATCGAACCCGGCGATCCCCGCGATGTCGGGATTGGCGGCGAGCAGGGCGGAGGTGACCTGGGCCGCCTTGGACGCATCGCCGTTGTCGTCCTCGCTGGCGACGATCTTGAACTTACCCTTGCCATTGGCCTCGACATAGGCGGTGAAGCCACGCACCGCTTCGCGCATGTTGTCGGCGTTGATGATCGAGGTCATGGCGAGCTTGCCGCCGTTGGGCAGCTTCGCCATCATCGCACGGGCCTGGGCCTCGCCGATCTTGGTCCAGTTGGTGCCGATGTAGGACAAGCGCTTGGACAGCGGCAGGTCGCCGTCGTCCACCACGGTCGGCACCCCCATTTCCACGCACTTGTTGACCGCCTCCGTCAGCGACGGGTCCCAGCCGCCGACGACCGACACCCCGGCGGGCTTCTGGGCGCAAACCTGCTCCACCGCGGCAATGAAGCCGGGGATGTCGAAGTCCGTGGGGCCGGCGACGCGGACCTGGACCTTGAGCTCCTCGGCGACGCGCTTCATGCCGACGTAATCGTATTGCACGAA
>CALMVT010000291.1:0-1621 GCA_937873175.1 uncultured Acetobacteraceae bacterium
GTGCGGGCCAGGCGGACCAGCAGCTCGCGCCGCTGCGCCTCCGCAAGCGCGCGGTCGGCCTCCGCGGCGCGCAGGGCGTTGTTCGCGAGATCGAGCCGCGCGGCGGCGGTCTGCGCCGCGGCCTGGCGCTGCTCAAAGGTTTCCCGCGACACGTTGCCGCCGGACAGCAGGGAACGCGTGCGGGCCAGGGCGAGGTCCACCTGGGTGCCGTTGGCCTGCGCCTCGGCGATGCCGCTGCGGGCCTGGGCGACGGCGGCCTCCGCCCGGCTGATCTGCGCCGCGTTCTGCGCGACGCTGGCGTCCAGCACGTCTCGGGACAGCCGGGCCAGCACCTGGCCGATTGACACGGCGTCGCCTTCTTCCGCCAGGATTTCGGTCAGCGCCAAGCCCTCGATCTGCGGGCTGACGATGACCTCCTCCCGCGGAACCAGCGTTCCCGTCAGCACGGTGGTCTCGGTGATCGGCCCCGCCGTAGCGGTGACGACAGTGACGGAGGGCGGTTTCGGCTCCGCCCCCGGCGCCAGCGCGGCGCGCGCCGGCAACGCCAGCAGCAGCAGCGCGAGTGCGGCGCGGATCATGCCGGCGTCTCCTCATGCGTTTTCTGGGGCCGGAGGAAGCGGCGGAGCAGCAGTTGCAGCACCGGGCGGAAACGCGCGCCCGTGAGGGTGGAGTCGAGCGCCTGATGCACGGCCAGCCCGTCGGCCATGGCCATGACAAGCTGACAGGCGGTTTCCACGTCGAGCGCGGGGTCCACGGCGCCGCGGGCCTGGCCGCGCCGCAGCGCCGCAACCACGGCGGCGCGGGCTTCGCGGATGTTGCGGTCGAACATGGCGCGGATGTCCGGGTTGCGGATCGCCTCCGCCATGGTTTCGGCGCAAAGCGCGGCGTTGGGTCCCGCCAGCATCTGTTCCAGCGCGTCGATGCCGATGCTGGCGAGCGCTTCCACGGGGTCATCGGCCTCCGCCATACGCTCAAAGAACGCGGCGTGTTGGGCGCGCTCGGCCTCCGCGATGGCGGCGATGATGGCGACTTTGCTGGGAAAGTAGCGGTAAAGCGCCCCGGGACTCATTCCGGCCTCGGTGCAGATTTCCTGCATGGACGCACCGTGGAAGCCGGACTGCGCAAAGCAGGCCACGGCGGCGTCGATGATGCGCTGGCGGGAAGACTGCTGGACGGCTTGCGACACGGGTGGGCCTGAATGCGAATGAACGTTCACTTGCGGATGAAAAGCCGGTTGTCAAGGACGGTGGGGCCGCCCTGGGTCGTCCGGGCGACGCCCCCGCTTGCCGGGCTGAAGCGTCCGAGGAGCGGGGCACGATGGCTCCATGGGTTGCTGATTGATCTTTTTCGCCTGCAGATGACCGCCTTCTGCAAGTTGGCCCGAAGCCACAATGCCGATCCAGCCGCAACGGCAAGGCCGACCCGTTACGCCATGAGTTTTGCAAGAGCTTCGGCCCGACCGTATGGCGGCGCTTCGGCCGGGGGCCGGTCCGCCTTGCTTGGCTGACGCTGGCGCTCTGCGCGGTGCTCAGCACGCAGCTTATGACCGGCTTCGGCCTTCTCACGGGCGACCGTCACGACGGGCTGATCCAGGTCAGCATCCTTGAGCATTGGTTCAACG
>CALMVT010000291.1:1721-30419 GCA_937873175.1 uncultured Acetobacteraceae bacterium
TTGGGCCTGGACCCGTTCGCGGCGGCGGAAATGGTCAACGTGCTGCTGCGGGTTTTGGGGTTCGCGACCGCCTACCGCTTTGCGAACCGCGCGCTGCGCCTGTCTTTCCCTTTCGCCGTGCTCGTCGCGGCCTTGTTCACCTTGAACATCGGCCCCTTTCAGCAATCCGCCCATGCGCAAATCCTCAGCGTGGCGCTGGCGCCGGGGGCCGCGTTGCTGGCCGTGCGCGCCATGCGAGCGTTGGAGGCAGGGGCGGTGCGGACCGCGTTCGCCTGGGGCGCGGCGCTCGCCCTTCTGGCATCGGTCTGGTTGACGACCGCCTTCTACATGGCGTGGCTGCTGGGCTTCTACGCCGCGGTGCTCCTGCTGGCCGTCCTGGCGATGCATCCCGAGATGCGGCGGCGCTTATCGGCCGTGCTGCGGCGCGAATGGCTGGCCGTTTCCGCCATCGCCCTGGTTTTCGCGGTCGCGGTTGTGCCGTTCCTGGGCTTGTACCTGCCCAAGGCGAGCGAGAGCGGGATGCACAGCTTCGCGGCCCTCCGCCCTTATCTGCCCGGCCTCGGGGACACGGTCCGGGTCGGGTCGGGGAACCTGTTGTTCGGCTGGTTTGACCGCTTCTTCGCTTCGGCCGGCGCCGCGGCGTCTGCCGAGCGGGTCGTCGGCTGGCCACCGATCCACCTGGCCTGCTTTCTGGCGGCTGCTTGGTCCTGGCGGCGACGCCAGGCGATGAGGCCCGTGCTTGTCGCCGCGGGCGCCGTATACGCTCTCATCCTCAAGGTAGGCGGCGTGTCGGGCTGGTGGCTTGTTTACCAGGCGGTTCCGGGCGGCAAGGCAATCCGCGTGATGGCTCGCGCCTGGATCATGCTGGCGGCCAGCCCTATGCTGTGCGTCGTGCTGCTTTGGCTGCAGGAGCTGAGCGGCAGGAAGCCCGCCGCTGCTGCCGTTCTGGCGGCCCTGCTGGTCGCCGAGCAACTGAGCAGCGGCCCGGACGTGGCGCGTCTCGACCGCTTGGACGAGCTGCGGCATCTGGATGCGGTCCTGCCGCCCCCGGCGCGCTGCCGCGCGTTCACCACCTTGTCGGCACGGTCCGATGATCCCGAGGCGAGCAAGACCCTGCAAACGGTGAGCGCCAACGCCATGCTCATCGCGGAGGTCGCCAACCTGCCCACGATCAATGGGATACCGGGCCTCAACCCCCCGGGCTGGAACGCCGCCGACCCGAGCAGTGAGAGCTACTTGGGCCGCATGAGCACCTACGCGCAGGCGCATGGGATGGACGGACTCTGCGGCTTGGACCTGCGGACCCGGCGCTGGCACGAGGACCTGTCAGGCTACCAGCCGGTCCGCCTGGTGCCGACCGGCGGCTTGCTGTCGCTGCGTCCCAACGAAGCGGGCAACAACCTGCTCCAAACCGGCTGGCATGCGCCCGAAACTTGGGGACGTTGGGGCGAACCGCACGCAACGCTGCGCTTCCTGCCCCAAGGCGGCGAAGGAACGCTCAGGCTGACCGCCTGGGCGCCTGGGCGCTCGCCAGCCCGCATCCGCCCGCACAAGCGCAGCGCGTGGCCGTGATCGCCAACGGCAGCCTCGCCGTGACCTGAACTCTGTCGGCGACGCCCGTCGAGCATCAGGTGCTGCTGCCGCCCCCGATGCAGCCCGCGACCCGGTCGAGCTCACGTTTGTCGCCGAAGACCCGGCCAGGCCGCAGGACCAGAATGGCGCCGTTGACAGCAGGACCTTGGGGCTTGGCCTGATCGCCGTCCGGTTGGACTGGCCGTAAGCACCCCGGCGGTGGCGGTGGGCGCTTGATGTGCGCGGGCCGGGCTACACCGCCCCACTCACGCCGAGCAGTGCACACGCTTCCGCAGCAAGAATATCAGGATAAGAATCAGTATAGTGTAGAGATCAATACAATCGGCACGCCATTGTCATCATCCTGCAGTGATGTGCCACTTGAGAAGCGCGATGTTTCCCTTGTATTGCCGAAAAATGTCTGCTTGGCTATTTGCCAAGTCTTACCCACGCTGATGGCATTCCGCTTTCAACATGAACTACCCGCTCATCTCTTCTCGCCAGGTGCAAGCTGCCGCCGGATTGGCCGAGGCGGTGGCGGAACGGTATGGATGCGTGGGGGTCATCAGCCGGGCGGCCGTCGGCACGGCGGCGCTGCTGGACCAAACGGCGCAGGAACTGTCCGACCGTCGCATCCGGTGCGTCCGGGTGCAGGGTCCCGCCGCGGGCGGCCTGGCTTCGCGCGACCTCATCGCGCAGATCGTCGCCCGACCCGATCCCGGCGCCCTCACCGACGCCGAGCTGAAGGCCGGGTTCAAGACGCTGACCGAGCCGGGCGAGGGCTTCCGCCGCGTGGCCCTGCTCGTGTCCGAAGCGCACAGCCTGCTGCCCTCGGCGATGCGCTACGTCCAGCTTGCGCGGCAGGCCAGCCCGGCCAAGCTTTGCGTCGTGCTGGCCGGGAAGCCCGGTTTGGCGATGGCCTTGGAAGGCGAGGACTTCCTCCCGCTCCGCAGCGCCATGCACATGCTGGAGCTTTCGGAGCCGGCAGGAATGGGCCTGTTCGACCAGGCGTCAGCCCCGCCGGAACTGCCGGCCCCGCGTGGGGGCGGCTCCTCGCCGCTGGTCAGGCTGGGCCTTGCCGCCTCCGTCATCCCGATTGTGGGACTGATCTGGTGGCGCCACCTGCCGGCGGTGCCGCCCCAGGATGCGCCGAGCATCCCGGCCAGCGTCAATGCACCAAGAGTCCCGGCCTTCGTGAGTCCGCCCGCCACGGCCTCCGCCGAACGCGTCGAAGAGCCTGCGCCGCCCGACCCTGGCTCCCCGGCATCGCCGCAGGCCGAGGCTGGCCTCATCGCGGACCCGGCACTGCCCATTGCAACCGTCACGGTTTCTGAGCCGTCCGCGTCCGAAGCGCCGGCAAGACCGGAGGGGCCTGCTGAACACAGCGCCCCCGTTGCAGAGTCGCCCGCCCCGGCCGCGGAACCTGCCACCGCCGAGCCGCCCACCACCCCACCGGAAGGCAGCGAAGCGCCGGCCCAGGAAGCGGATCGGGATGAAACCCCGGCGCCGAAGCCCACCGTGCCAGCGCCGGAAGCCGGCCCGCCCGCGCCCGCGCCAGCCATCGCCGCCCAGCCGCCGCAACCGCACGGCACGCTGACCGTCACGGCCTCGCTACCCGCCCAAGGGGGGACACGGCGAACCGCCCCGCTCGCGGTCGTCCCGCAAGCAGCCGTCCCGCAAGCAGCCGCCCCGCCGGCCCACACCGCGGAGGATCGGCTTAGCCAGGCGGACGAGAAACGGTGCCGGACCATTGTTTTCAGAGCCCAACTGGGAAAGGACCCTTCCGATGCCGACAAGCAGTTCCTCCGCAACGGCTGCCGCGGCGGCTAAACGGCGCTGGCGGCTGGCTGCGGCGGCAGCAGCCACCGCCACGCTCGGCGCCTGCGTCGCGGTGCCGCCGCAGGTGGCGGAGCGCCCGGCGAACGAGGCGCAGTCGCTCGACGATGCCGTGGCCAGCCTGACCACCAAGCTGCTCGCCCGCGCGCAGGTCGACCGGGGCGAGAAGCGCGTCCTCGTGGTCGATCCCATGATCGACCGGGCTTCGGGCAACCAAACCGCGGTCACGCGCGCCATGGAGCCGCGCGTGGTGCGCACGGTGAGCCAGCATTACCCCCGCATCGAGGCGGCACCCTTCACCCTGGCCTCCTTGGACCGGCAGCCGATCGTGCTGGTGGGCTGCACCACCCCGGTGGCCGCGCCCGGGACGGCCATGCCGCCCACCGGCGGGCAGGCCTACGCTTACCGGATCTGGGCCTCGCTTGCGGACCTGCGCACCGGCAAGTTCATTTCCCGAGAGGAAGTGGCCTGGGTACGGCCGGAGGACGTGGACATGTCGCCCACGCTGTTCTTCCGGGACAGCCCGGTCTGGACCTTGAGCGGCGGCATGGGCGCGCATCTGCAGGCTTGCGCCGGCGACCTCGGCGACACCGTGTCCCCGGCTTACCTGAACAGCATCCGGGCCGGCGCCGCGGTGAATGACGGGATCACGGCTTACGAGAGCGGCCGCTACCCGGAAGCGCTAGCGCTTTACACCCAAGCCAGCCAATTGCCGGGCGGCGACCAGCCGCGGGTGTGGAACGGCATCTACCTGGCCAATTTCCAGATGAACCGGCAGCAGGAAGCGGAGGACGCGTTCGGACGCATGGTGGACCTCGCGTTGACCAACGGGTTCCTGTCGGTCAAGTTCGTGTTCCTCCCGTACTCCGTGGATTTCTGGCCGGACCGGACGGTGAGCGGGCAATACCCGGTGTGGCTGCGCCAGATCGCCCAGCGTAGCGGCAGCCGCAACACCTGCCTGCTGCTGATCGGGCACACCAGCCCGACCGGGACTCCGGCGGCGAACGAAGCGCTTTCCGAGCGCCGCGCCCAATTCGTGCGCCGCCAGCTCGTGCAGCGCGCCCCGGTGTTGCGGACCCGCACGCAAGCGGAAGGGCGCGGGGCGCGCGAGCCGATCGTGGGCACGGGCAAGGACAACTGGACGGACCTGCTGGACCGCCGGGTGGAGTTTCAGCCACATCCCTGTGGTGGGCTGGACGGCGACCGGCCGCTGCCGGGCCGCACCTGAGGCGCCGCCCGGCTTAGGACGCTCACGCAACCGCGTACGCCCGCCTCGCGGCGGGGGGTTGCCCTGCGCCGGCGCGCCGCCACGTCGCACTGGATCAAAAAGGAGCGGCACGGATGGCGCAGGTTGTGGTGATCACGGGGGGCAGCGCCGGGATCGGGCGCGCGGCGGCCCAGGCTTTCGCGGCCAAGGGCTATTCGGTCGGCCTCATCGCCCGCGGCGCCGAGCGGCTGGAGCAGGCACGGACGGAGCTGGAAACGTTGGGCGTCGGCGTCCACACCGTGACCGCCGACGTGGCGGATGCGGAGGCGGTGGCAAAGGCGGCCGACGCCATCGAGGCGGCGCTCGGCCCGATCACCGTCTGGGTCAACAACGCCATGGCCACCGTGTATAGCGAGATCCGCAACATGGAGCCGGACGAGGTGCGCCGGGTCACGGAGGTGACATACCTCGGCGCGGTGAACGGCACGCTGGCGGCGCTGAAGCGGATGCGCAGTGGCACCATTGTGCAGGTGAGTTCCGTGCTGGCCTGGCGGGCCATGCCGATCCAGGGCGCGTATTGCGGCGCTAAGTTCGCCCTGCGCGGCTTCACGGAAGCATTGCGGTCCGAGCTGCTGCACAACCGCAGCCCGCTGCACCTCACCATGGTGCACCTGCCGGCGGTCAACACGCCGCAGTTCGATTGGGCGCGGAACAAGACCGGGCAGGAGGCCAAGGCGCCCAGCCCATATCAGCCGGAGGTCGCGGCCGACGCCATCGTGTTCGCGGCCACCCACAAGCGCCGCGACGTGTTCGTGGGATCGTCCACCCCGCCCGCCATCGTGGCGTCGCGGCTGGCGCCGAGTGTGATGGACCGCGTGCTGGCGCGGCAGGCCTACTCCGCCCAGCTTGGCGTGGGCGCCGCGCCGGAGGGCGAGGGCAACCTGTTCAAGCCGGCGCCGGGCGGCGACCAAGGGGCGCATGGGCGCTTCGACGCCGGGGCAAAGACCCGGCGCGACATCTACACCAGCCGCCAGGGCGACGTGGTCGCTGCCGGGCTGCTGCTGATGGGGGTTGTCGGGCTGAAGATGCTGGCGACCTCGCCCTTGTTCGTAGCGCCTGGCTTGCTGGCGCGGGCCGCCATCCGGCGGGTGATGGCCTAACCCGCGGGACTGCGGGCCGTCGGCACGGGCTGCCACCCCCGCTGCGCCGCCCAGTCGCCCTCCAGCCCGTCGAAGCGGGACAGGCACAGGGTGCTCAGGTCGGCGAACCCGCAGGCGCCGTCCGTCACCAGTTCCTGGATCGCGTGGCCCGTGGCGGGCGACAGGCCGAAGCCGATGCTGGACAGGGTGGCGACGACGACGTTGGACGGGTCGGGAAGGCGGTCGATCACCGGGCGCCCGTCCGGCGTGTTCTCGATCACCCCGGCCCAACTGCGGATGATGCGGGCGTGCCGGGCGCGGGGGAACATCTCGATCAGGTGGGCCGCGATGTTGCCCATCAGCGGCGTGCTGCTGCGCGGCGGCACGCCCATGCCGTCGCACTCCTCAAGCCATTCATGCGGCCCGCCGCCATAGGCGAGGTTGCCGCGCAGCGTTTGCCGCCCGTACAGCCCATTGCCGTCGGCCCCGCCCACCGGCATCAGCGGCAGCGGTTCCGTCACGATCATCTCGGCGCGGGCGGCGGCCACGGGCACGCGCACGCCCAGGGCCGCCGCGAGCTTGCCGGTCTGCGGCCCCGCCGCCAGCACCAGGTGGTCGCAGCCGAGCCGGCCGCGGTCAGTTTCGACCGCCGTGACGCGCCCGTTCTCGACCGCGAAGCCGTGCACGGTTGTATGTTGCAGCACGCGCCCGCCATGGTCCTGCATGGCCCAGGCATAGCCCTGGACGGTGCGGTGCGGGTTGGCATGGCCGCCGAAATGGTGCCAGTACGCGCCATGAGCCTCGCCGGCCAGCGGCACCAGCTCGCGCAGTTGCGCCGCGTCCAGCACTTCGGTTTGGAAGCCGTGGCGCTCGCCGTATCGCACCACGCGGTGCGCGTCGTCCCACTGCGCCGCGTCCATGGCGATGCGGATGCGCCCGGCGGAGAACTCGGTGGGGTAGCCCAGCAGTTCGTCCATCTGCGGCCACAGCCGCTGCTCCTCGCGGAACAGCGGGCTGAACGCATGGGTGCAGCCGCCGCCGTTGCGGCCCGACGCTTCCCAGGCGACGATGCCCTTGTCGATCACCAGCACATCCACCCCGGCGCGGGCCAGCCACCACCCGGCGCTCAACCCCGTGGCGCCGCCGCCCACGATGATGACGCTGGCGCCGGTGGTGTCGGCCGGGTCGGCGGCGTCGTCGCTCACGGCTTCGCCGCCGGGGCTTGGGTTGCCTCAAGCTCCCAGCCCCCCGCGAACTGGCCGGGGATGCCGAACCACACGTCCCAATGCTCCGCCATGTCCGGCGACTCCGGCAGCGCGGCCAGGCCGAGCGGGATCGGGCGCACCGGCGCGCGGAAGGTCGCAAGCGGCACCTCGCCCAGCCCGGCGCCGGCGCCGAGCGCCAGCAGCGCCGCCACCTGCTCGCGGCAGCGGCGGCCTTGGCACAGCCCCATGCCGGCGCGGGTCAGGCGCTTCACCTGATCGGCGTTCGGCGGGCCTTGGCCGAGCAAGGCCGAAAGATCCGTGCTGTTGCGCAGCGGATGCGGCCAGTTCAAGTAGCGCGGCGGCCGGACCTCCAGGATTTCGCGGGCGGTGACTTCCTCGCATTGGCAAACATGCGCCTCCGCCCCGAACCCCGGCGCCGCCTCCACCACGGCGCTGCGCACCCAGGCGAGGCGGTAGGCGGACAAGTCCACCGCCGGCTCCTCCGGCGCGTGCGCCCCGTCGCTCGCGTCAGCGGCTTGCGCCGCATGGGCTGCCGCGCGGCGGCCCTCCGCCTCCGCCACCGCGCGGTCCATCGATTTTGCCGCCCACACGCCCGCGCAGTCGCCCACGGCGTAGATGCCCGGCACCGTTGTCATCTGCGCCGCGTCCACATCCGGCACATGCCCACCGCGCGCCGGCGAGAACACGGAGCGGCAGCCAATGGCGTCCAACAATTCGATCACCGGAACCGCGCCGATGCCGAGCACGGCCGTGTCGCACCCGACCGTCACCGGGTCGCCGGCGATCCGCCGCCCGTCGTCGTCCAGCCGTGCCAGCGCGGCGCCAGTCACGCCGCCTGCTTCGCCCCGCGCCGCGGCGATGACGTGCCGGGTCAGCACCGGGACGCCCGCGAGTTGGTCCAGCAGCGCCGCCGGGCCGATCGGCGCGGGCGCCTGCTCCACGATTGCGGCGACTTCCACCCCGGCCTGGCGCATAGCGATGGCGGCCAGCAGCGCCTCCGCGGAGCTGCCGAGAATCACGGCCCGTCGCACGTCGAGCGCCCCGAGCCGCGCCAGCCGTTCAGCCGCCGTCGCCCCCATGACGCCCGGCAACTGCCACCCGGGAAAGGCCAACCCCATGTCGCGCCGCCCGGCGGCCACGATCGCGGACTTGAAGCCCAGCATCCAAGACGCCTCGCCATCCGTAAGCCCGGCGACCTTGCCCGGCAGCCAGCCGACGCTGGGGCCGTTCGCGTACAGCCCCCACGCGGCCGTGCCCAGGCGTACGTCCACGCCGGCCTCCATGGCGTCGGCCAGCGCCGGCTCGGCGCCAAGCATGGCCTCCGTCATGGCGGTGCGGTTGCGCACGGCGCCGCTCATGCGCTGACCGAAGTGCAGCGGCACATCGTCGCCCATGGTTTCCGGGGCGACCGGGTTCTCATCGACCAGCACCACGGACATGCCGTGCCTCGCGGCGGCGATGGCGGCGGCAAGCCCGGCCGGCCCGGCGCCGACCACCAGCAGGTCGGTGCGCTCGGCGACAGTGAGCGTGGCGTTGGCGGTGGAACGCGGGTCGATCACGCGGGGCGTCATGGCGGGGCTTGTGCTCCGGGATAAGGGGACGGCTAAGCCGGAACGGCCGCGTGGCTGCGGCTGGCGGCCCGCTCCGGCGGCGGCGGGCCGCCTCGGCGGCCGAGCGCGTCCTGCGGCAGATGGCAGCGGATTGCGTGGCCGGTGTCGGTGTGCATCGTGGGTTCTTCGGTTTCGCAGATCGCGCCCATCTTGCGCGGGCAGCGGCTGTTGAACACGCAGCCCGGCGGCGGCGCCAGCGGGCTTGGCATCTCGCCGCTGAGCCGGATGCGCTTGTCCCCGCGATGCCGGTCGGCGAGGTCCGGCACGGCAGACAGCAGCGCCTCCGTGTAAGGGTGGTGCGGGCCGTTGAACACGTCCTCCGCCGGGCCGATCTCCATGATGCGGCCGAGATACAGCACGGCGATGCGGTCGGACAGGTAGCGCACCACGCCGAGATCGTGGCTGATGAACACGTAGCTGACACCCGCGCCACCCTGAAGCTCGGCGAGGAGGTTCAGGATCGCCGCCTGCACCGACACGTCGAGGGCGGAGGTCGGCTCGTCGCAGATCACCACCCTGGGGTCGCCGGCAAAGGCGCGGGCAATGGCGACGCGCTGCTTCAGCCCGCCGGACAATTGGCGCGGGCGCATCGGCAAGTGCCGGTCCGTCAGCCGCACCGCGGACACCAGGGCCGCCAGCCGCTCCGCCCGCTTGTGTCCGAACAGGCCGGCGAGGCGGGACAGGGAGCGCTCGATCAGGTGGCGGACGGTGTGGGAGCGGTTCAGCGCGGAGTCCGGGTTCTGGAAGACGATCTGCAACGCCTTCTGGTCGGCGCGGGAGCGGCGCTTGGCCTGGCCCGCCACCTTCTGCCCGTCGAGTTCGATCGTGCCGCCAGCGTCGGGCGCGGTGAGGCCGAGCAGCAGCCGGGCCAGCGTCGTCTTGCCGCTGCCGGACTCGCCCACCAGCCCCAGCGTTTCCCCGGTCAGCAGCGTCAGCGACACGTCGGAAACGGCGCGCAGCGCGTGCGGGCCGACGCGGAACGTCTTGGACACGCCGTCCACCTGCAGCGCCGGCCGCGCGTCGCTGGACACGGTCGGCGGGGCAGGGACGGCAGCCTCCGGGCCAGCTCGGCGCAAGGTGGTGGCAAGGTCGATGTGGTGGCAGCGCGCGGTCTGGCCGCCGATGCGGACGGGCGGGGGCGCCACCGTGCGGCAGACGGCATCGGCGAAGTCGCAGCGCGGCGCGAACACGCAGCCCGTTTGGATGCTGCCGAGCGGGGGCAGGAAGCCCGGGATGGTGTCGAGCCGCCCGTCCGACTTGCGCCGCCCCGCCGCCGGCAGGCAGCGCAGCAGCCGCATGGTGTAGGGGTGCAGCGGGCGCGACAGCAACTCGGCGCCGGGTCCCTCCTCCACCAGGCTGCCGGCATACAGCACGCCGATGCGGTCACACATGCGCTCGATGATCGCGAGGTTGTGGCTGATGAACAGGACGGAGGTGGCGAACTCCCCCTTCAGCGCCACGATCAGGTCCAGCACCTCCGCTTCCACCGTGGCGTCTAGGCCGGTGGTGGGTTCGTCCAGCACCAGCAGCGTCGGGTTCTTAGCCAGCGCCATGGCGATGACGACGCGCTGCTGCATGCCACCGGACAGTTGGTGCGGGAAGGCGGTCATCACGCGCCCGGTGCCGGGGATGCGGACCTTGGCCAGCATCGCCTCCGCCCGGGCCAGCGCGTCGGCGCGGCGGGTGCCGGCTGCCTCATATACCTCGGCGATCTGCCGCCCCACCGTCATGGACGGGTTGAGTGCGCGGCCGGGGTCCTGATAGACCATGGACACCTTGGAAAGCCGGAGCTGCCGCAGCCCGGCCGGATCAAGGTTTGTGATGTCCTGTCCGTCCACCAGCACCCGGCCGCCGCTTATTGCGCCGTTGCGCGCCAGCGCCCGCAGGGCGGCAAAGGCAGCGGTGGACTTGCCGCAGCCGCTTTCGCCGACCAGCCCATAGGTTTCGCCGGGGGCGATGGCGAACGACACGCCGCGCAGCACGGGCAACTCGACGCCCCCCGTCCGGTAAGCGACGCTGAGGTCTCGAAGCTCAAGGGCCGGTGTACTCTTTGGGGCGGTCATTCGAACACCGCCTGCACGCCGTCCGCCACCAGGTTGACGCCCACCACCAGCGAGGCCGTGGCGGCGGCGGCGAAGCTCACCGTCCACCAATAGCCGCCGGTCATCATGCCGTAGTTCTCCGAGATGGCGAGGCCCCAATCCGCGGACGGCGGCTGGATGCCGAAGCCCAGGAAGCTGAGCGACGCCACGGTGAAGATCGCGTAGCCGAGCCGCACCGTGGTTTCCACCAGGATCGGCGGCAAAACGTTGGGCAGGATCTCGACGAACATGATGTGCAGCGCGCCTTCCCCGCGCAGCTCGGCCGCGGAAACGTAGTCGAGGGAGCGCTCGGACAGCACGGCGGAGCGGACCGTGCGGGCGATCAGCGGGGTGAAGATGATGCCGATCACCCCGATCACCGTGGAGGAGGACGGCCCGAGCGCCACCAGCACCAGCAGCGCCACCACGATCAGCGGCAAGGCGAGCAGCACCTCGATCAGCCGCCCGATCAGGCTGTCGAGCCAGCCGCCGACGTAGCCGGTGAGCAGGCCGAGCGTCGTGCCGGCCACCGTCGCCACCAGGGTCGCCAAGGGGGCGACCGACAGGATGGGCCGCGCGCCGACGATCACGCGGGAAAAGATGTCGCGCCCGATCTGGTCGGTGCCGAACCAATGCGCGGCCGAAGGCGGCGCCAGCGTGTTCAGCAGGTCGTCGCCGTAGGGGTCGTGGGGCACCACCAGCGGGCCGAACACCGCGCAGAACACCCAGAACAGCACGATGACCGCGCCCACCATGAACGATGGGGACCGCAGCAGCCGGGCGGCCCGGCTGGGCGCCGTGGCAAAGGGTTCCGCCGCCGGGTCGGCGTGGGCGGCCGCCGCGGGGGGCAGGCCGCCGTCTGCCGCCGCCAGGCTGGTGGCCGTCATCGCCCGCCCTCCCGCAGCCGCGGGTTCAGCACGGTGTACAGCGAGTCCGCGACCAGGGTGGTCGCGACGAAGATGGCGCCCACCGTCAGGATGCCGGCTTCCAGCATGGGAAAGTCCTTGCCCCGCGCCGCGTTGAGGATGAGGCTGCCGATCCCTTGGTAGCGGAACAGCGACTCCACGACGACCAGGCCGCCGATCATGTAGCCGACCTGGGCGGCGACCACGGTGATAGTCGGCAGCAGCGCGTTGCCGAGGACATGGCGGACAATCACGGTGCGCTGCGGCAATCCCTTGAGCACCGCCGTGCGGGCGTAGTCGGAATCGAGCGCTTCCAGCGTGCCGGCCCGCGCCATGCGCGCGATGTAGCCGAACAGCACGATCACCAACGGCAACGCCGGCAGGATTAGGTGGCGCAACTGCTCCAAGACCGGCGTGCCCGGCCGCGTCGACGCGGAGATCGGCAGCCAGCGCAGCCAGATGCCGAGCACCAGGATCAGCGCGATGGACGACACGAACTCCGGCACCACGGTGAGCGACAGGCTGACCACGCTGATCGCCCGGTCCTGCCATTGCCCGGCGCGCATCGCGGCATACACCCCGGCGCCGATGGACAACGGCACCACGATCACAAAGGCGACCGCCGCGAGCTTCAGCGAATTGAGCAGGGCGGTGCCGACAAACGGCGCCACGGGCGTGCGGAAGGTGTAGGAACGGCCCATGTCGCCAACGAGAAAGTGCCCGATCCAGGTGAAGTAGGTTTCGATGGCCGGGCGGTCGGCGCCGACCTCGTGGTTGATCGCCGCCACCGCGTCGGGATCGGCGAGCGGCCCCAGGATCGCCCGCCCCACGTCGCCTGGCAGCACCTGCGCGCCGGCGAACACCACCACGCTGAGCAAGGCCAGGGTCAGCACGGCAAGGCCCAGCCGCCTCCCAGCCTGCCGCGCGAAGCGGGCCAGCACCGGGCTAACTCCGCCGCATCGGGTGCCCCATCAAGCGACCGTCGCGTTGGCGAGGAACACCTGGCTGATCCCCGTGACGGTCAGCCCGCCGACGCCGGCCGCGGTCGCCGTGAGGTAGTCGTAGAAATACGCGAAGATCACCGGCGTTTCGTCCAGCAGCAGCGTCTGGATCTTGCCGGCGGCTTCCCGCTGCTTGCCGAGGTCGGTGGTGGCGATGTACTGCGCCACCAGCGCGTCGTAGGCCGGGTTCTTGAAGTGGGCGGCGTTCCACGCCCCGCCGCTGAGCAGCGGCGCGCCTAGCAGCACGTTCGGCACGCCGCGGTGGCCGTAGTCGGTGATGCCCATCTCGGAGTCCAGCCAATCCGACTGGCCCGGCTGCGCCTTGCCGTAATAAGCGGCGTCCGTTTCGATCTTGAGGTTCAGCTTGATGCCGATCTCGCGGCAAGCGTTCTGCACCAAAACGGCGTAGTCGGGGATTTCCTGCAGCCGCATGGTGGTGAGTGTCGCCTCGAACCCGTTGGCTGCGCCGGCCGCCGCCATCAGGGCGCGGGCGGCCGGGATGTCCTTCTTGCGCTGCGGCACGGTTTTGTCGGTGGAAGGGTAAACCGGCGCGAAGGGCGAGTCATTGCCGGGTTCGGCGCGGCCGCGGAACAGCCCGGCGACGAGGGCCGGGCGGTCGAGCGACATGGCGATGGCCTGCCGCACCCGCTTGTCGGCGAACTTGGGCACGTCGTTGCGGATGTGGAGCTGCCGGTGCGTGGCCGCGCGCACCTTGACGATCTTCACGTCGGGGTCGTTGAGCAGCCCCTGCGCGCCCTGCACCGAGATTTGCGAGACGACATCCACCTGGCCGCCTTGCAGCGCCAGGATCTGCGGCTGCTGGTCGGCGAAGAAGGTGAACTCGGTGCGCGCCGGCAGCGCCTTGGTGCCCCAATAATCGGGGTTGCGGACAAAGCTCACGCCGACCTTGGGCGTATACTTGTCCAGCTTGAACGGCCCGGTGCCGATGAAGGTCTTTTCCCAGTCTCCGGCATAGTCGGCAGGCAGGATGATCGCGTTGTAATTGTCCGACGACACGATGTAAGGAAAGTTGCCGTTCGGCGCGTCGAGGTGGAACTCCACCGTGAGGTCATCGACCTTGCGCGTGCCGCCGACCGACAGGACGCCGCGGAGCGCCGACAAGGCGTTCGACCCGTTCTTTGGGTTGGCGAGCCGGTCCATGGTCGCCACCACGTCCTCGGCGTTGAGCACGTGCCCGTTGTGGAATTTCACGTTCGGCCGCAGGTTGAACGTCCAAACGGTGCCATCCTCGTTGGGCTTCCAGGACAGCGCCAGCATCGGGCGCAGCACCAGGTCCGGCTGGTCGAAAATCAGGAACTCGCCGGTCTGCATGAGCAGGATCAGGCCGCCCGAGGTCGCGGTGCTGACCGGCTCCACCACGCCTGCAGGCGTGGGCGAGGCGACGCGGATGGTGGCGTCGCGGCTTCCCGTCTGCGCCAGCGCGCGGCTTGCGCCGAACGGGTCGGCGGTGCCGAGCAGCCCGCCAAGCAGCGGCAGCGCCAGGCCGAACCGGCTGCCTTCCCGCAGCAGGCCGCGCCGGTCGAGGCGCCCGGCCAGGTATTCGTCAACCACGTGGTTTTCCAGGTCGCTCGCTTCCAAGCGCAGGCGGTCCAGAAGTTTCGGGGATCGGCGCATGGGCGTTCCTCTGGTCGGGAGCGGCGGCGCTCGGCCGTTTGCGCGGCCAAGGCATCCAAAAAGTGTGCTTTGGCAGCCAGAAGGACGCAAGGCTTAAATCCTGTCAGGCGGCGCGGGCAGGCTCCGCGATCCGGGCGCCCGGACCCCCGGCGCTTTCCGCGACGAACTCGCCCGCCTTGGCGCAGTACCAGTCCACGAAGCGTAGCACGAGCGACTCAGCATCCGGCGAGTACGGCCCCGGCACAAAGCCCGCCGAGCGCACGCCGCGCTGGTTGTTCTCGGCCAAGGCGCGGTCCTGCAGGTTGGTCCGGTCCCACAGTTCCGTCAGGCGGGGGACCGTGTAGTCCACCCCTTCCACCGCGTCGGCGCTCACCAGCCACTTGGCCGTCACCACCGTTTCCTCCGGCGCGGTCGGCATGGCGCTGAACATGAACACGTAGTCGCCGAGCGCATGGGCGAAGCTGTGCGGCTCCAACGCCCAGCGGAGCGAGCCGACATCGCCGCTTCCGAGCCGGCCCATGGTGCGGGACACGCAGGGCTTGCCGTCCATGGTCAGCGACTGCGTTCCCTCGTTCAACGGGAAACGCCCCGCCTGCCACCACGACCCCTCGACGGGTCCGGTGGGCAGGCCCTGCTCGGCCATGCGCGCGTCGAACGCCTCGCTCACCTTTTGCTGCTCGGCCACGGTCAACGACCGGCGGCCGACCGGAAAGGTGACGGACAGCTCCGGGTGGTTGACGGCGCAATGGTAGCACTCACGCGCGTTCTCCATCACGAGCTTCCAATTGGCGCGCTCCACCAGCGTGGTCTCGAACGCGACCTTGCCGCGGTGCAGTTGGTGCGGCGCCAGCATCGGCTCGAACTGGTCGTGGAACTCGTCGAACGCAGGCGGCGCGTCGGCCAGGCACACGTAGATCGTGCCGGCGACCGTGCGGAGCGCCACCGGGCGCAGGGCATGCTCGGCCGGGTCGAAGTCGGGGGCCATGCGGGACGCGTGGACGAGGTTGCCTTGCAGATCATAGGCCCATTGGTGGTAGGGGCAGACCAGCCGGGGGCGCTTCGCCAGGCCGTCCGCGCAGATCTGCGCGCCGCGATGGCGGCAGGAATTGAAGAACGCCCGCAACGTGCCGTCCCGCCCGCGCACCACCACGACCGGGGAGCGCCCGACGGTCAGCGCCAGCGTGCAGCCCGGCGACGGCAGCTCCGCCTCGAAGCCGACCATGATCCAGGACCGGTGATAGATCGCCTCGGTGTCGAATTCAAAGATGTCGGGGTCGGTGTAGAACTCGCGCGGCAGGGCGTGGCCGGGGCGCCGCTGGTCGAGCAGGGCGCGGATGCGGGCGAGGTCGGTCATAAAAGGTCCTATTGGGTCTTGCGGGCTTGAGGTGGCGCGCAGTATGGCCCGACTCAATGCCGCGTGGTTCATGGTATTTCGGATAACCGGCCTGCAGCGTGCATGGCGGGTGGGGAGGGTTGCCGCACCTGGCGGCCCTGTGCTGCACTTGCCGAACCAGGCGGCAGCGGAATGATAACGCCGCTGTCGCTCACCCGCGCTTCGGAACAGCTTGGCCGACCCGAACCGCAGCCGCACCGCGCATAGCAGGAGACGCCCATGACCAAGGCCCTTATCGTCGGCGGCGGCATCGCCGGGCTGTCAACCGCCTGGGCGCTGGCCCGGCGCGGCATGGAGGTCGAGCTGTTCGAGCAAGGGCCGCTGCCCAACCCGCGGGCATCCTCCTACGACGAGCACCGCATCACCCGGCACGCCTACGGCACTATGGAAGGATACGCACACCTGATGCCCGAGGCGTTCCGGGTATGGGACAGCCTTTGGCGGGCCATCGGCACGACGCATTACGAGCCGTGCGGCGCCGTGTACTTCTTGCGGCACGATGACGGCTGGTATGGCGGGATGTCGCGCTCTCTCGACGCCATGGGCATTGGCTACCGCGACATCCCGCTGGATGACGTGGAGCGCCGGTTCCCGATGGTGCAGGCGGACGGCTTGGAGCGCGTTGTCGCCACGGACGGCGCGGGTATGCTGTTCCCGGTCCGCATCCTGACCGATCTTGTCGTGCTGCTGGGCCGCCTCGGCGTGCGGCTGCGCACCGGCGCACCCGTCAGCGAGGTCGATCCGGAGCGCGGCCGGGTGGTCGCGGACGGGGCGGTGCATGAGGGCGATGTGGTGGTCGTCGCGGCCGGCGCCTGGGCGGACCGGCTGGTGCCGGGGCTGCGCGGCGTGGCGGTGCCGTCGCGTCAGGCGGTGCTTTACCTTTCGCCTCCGGCGGACCTGGCGGAGGCCTGGGCGGCGGCGCCGGTGATGCTGGAGGTGCGGCCGGAGGGTGGGTTATATACCCTGCCGCCGCGGCGCGGCACGCGGCTCAAGGTCGGCGACCACGTGTTTTCCCGCAGCGGCGACCCCGATGGTGACCGGATTGCCCATGCCGGCGATCTCCAGCGGCTGTGGCCGGCGGCGCGCGCCGCGTATCGGGACCTCCATCGCTACAGCGTGCTCGAACCCAAGGCGTGCTTCTACACCGTGACCGAGACCGAGGGGTTCTTGGTGAACCCGACTGGGGCGGCGGGCTGGCTGGTCAGCGCCTGCTCCGGCCACGGCTTCAAGCTGGGCGCGCTTATGGGCGAGCTGGTGGGCCGGGCCATCGCGGGGGAGATGCCGGCGACCGAGGTGACGGAGCTGGCTGCGGGCCGGGTGACGCATCCGCGCTGGCGGCAGGCGGTCGCGGCGTGAACGGCCCGGCCCGGCGCAACCATGCGCCCGGCTTCGCCACCCGCGCCATCCATCACGGCTTCGACCGCACGGGGGCGCAGGGCGCGCTGATCCCGCCGATCTACATGACCTCGACCTACGCCTTCGAGCATGCCGCGGAAAGCGAGGCGGTCGCGGCCGGCGAGCTGTTGCGCCCGCTGTACGGGCGGGAAGAGAACCCGACCCAATCGGTCCTGGAAGCGCGGCTTGCGAACCTGGAAGGCGCCGAGGCCTGCGTCGTGTTCGCATCCGGCATGGGTGCGGTGGGGTCGCTCATGCTGTCCTTGCTGTCCCAGGGCGACGAGGTCGTCGTGCACCGCACGGTGTATTCCAATACCCTGGCGCTGACCGAGGACGCGCTGCCCCGGTTCGGCATCAAGGTCGTGCCCGTCGATCTTTCGGACCCGGCCAACCTTGATCCGGTGCTGTCCCGCGCTACCCGGATGGTTTACTTTGAAACGCCGGTGAACCCGACCGCCGAGGTGCTCGACATTGCGGCCATCGCCGGCCGCGCCCGCGCGGCAGGGGCCATGGTTGTCGTGGACAGCACCTATGCGTCCCCGGCGCTGCAGCGCCCGCTGGAGCACGGCGCACACCTCGTGCTGCACGCGCTAACCAAGTATATCAACGGCCACGGCGACCTGCTCGGCGGCGCGGTGCTGGGCGACGCCGCGATGGTGGAGCGGCTGCGGCGGCACGGCCTGCGCTACATCACGGGCGCCACGATGTCGCCCATGTCGGCCTTTCTGGTGCTGCGCGGCACCAAGACGCTGGGACTGCGCATGGAGCGGCACGGGCAGACGGCGCAGCGCATCGCGGAGATGCTGGCCGGGCACGGCGCGGTGGCACGACGGGTGCGCTACCCCTTCTTGCCGTCCGACCCCGGATATCCGGCGGCCCGGCGGCAGATGGCGAACGGCTCGGGAATGCTGTCGTTCAGCCTGCTGTCCGGCAATGACGGCGCGGACCGCTTCATGGACCGCCTGCGGCTGGTGCTGCGCGCGGTCAGCCTGGGGGACGCGGAAACGCTGATCATGCGCCCGGGCGCCCTGCTGCGCGGCGCGCTCCGCGCCGACCCGGCGGCGCACCTGGCGGGCGGCGTCGATGAGCCGACCATGCGCTTGTCCGTCGGGCTGGAAGACGCGGAGGACCTGCTGGACGACCTGTCGCAGGCGCTGGACGGCGCTTGATGCGACTGCAAAAAGAGGCGGTGCCCGAAGACACCGCCAAGTTTAGGGAGGAAACGTCCGCAGCATGACGATGCCATGCTGCACTGCACAAGGTAGACCTCTCCCGGGCCGATGCAAGGGGAAAAACTCGGCCATGTGCGACTCAAACCGTGCCGTGGCAAAAGGCCGCATCAGCGAGGGCGGCGCTTGCAGGTTCAGGCCGGCGGCCGGGTGCGCAGGCTGGCGATCCGCACCCGTTCCCCATGCACGACCGAAAGGCCGCTGAGGGCGATGATGACCGCGCCCACCACCACCCAGCGGTCCGGGACGTTGCCGAACACGAGCAGGCCCAAAACGGATGACCAGATAAGCTGCGCGTAGCCCAGCGGCGCCAGCGCCGTCGCCCGCGCGTGGCGGTAGGCGAGCACCGCGAGCCATTGCCCCAATGACGCGATCACCCCCAGCGCCACGCACAGCCCGACAAGCGGCCAGGTCATCGGCGCCAGGAAGAACGGCAGAATAGCCATCAGCAGCACGAACCCGCTCGCTGCGGTCCACAACAGCGTCACGCCGGGGCGGTCGATAACCGCCAGCTTGCGCGTGGCCAGCATGGCGACCGACCAGAATAGCGACGACAGCAGCACCAGCAGGGCCGCCGGCTGCAGGCCGTGCACGCCGGGGCGGACGACGACCAGCATGCCCCCGAAACCCACGAGCACGGCAATCCAGCCCCTCAAGCGCACCACCTCGCCCAGCACGGGTACCGCAAGTGCTGTGATCAGTAGGGGCGTGATGAAGTTGATCGCGGTGGCTTCGGCGATCGGCAGGTGCCCGAGAGACAGGATGAAGCAAAGGGCGCTGGCCGCCACGCTGAGGCCGCGCAGGATCTGCAGGGCCGGCCGTCGGCTGCGCATGGACGCGCGGCGGCTGCGGAGCAGGGGGCTTGCGGCCAGGATCACGAACACGGCATAGCGGATGGTAGCGACCTGCACCGTGGGCACGCTTTGGGTGATGTACTTGGCCATCGTGTCCGACAGCGAGAACAGGAGCGTGGCGGCCAGCATCAGCGCGCCGCCACGCAGGAAGTCGTCAGCCGCCGGGCGGCGGCTCAAGCCTGTTGCGCGGGGCGGCTTCTCATCGGTGGTTGGCGCCGCCGGTGCGGCTTGGGGCCGTGGCGGCGGCCTGAGGGCGGGCGCTTCATCCCGGCTGACCCGCGCTTGGCCCTGAACTGCCGACATGGAACGTCCCTCGTGCAGAAAACTCGGGGGACGTGTAGTTGCTCGGGGGCGGAAGGTCCAGGATTCTTGATTCGACGGCGAACCATTATGGGGAGTGCGGCGGCGGCTTTGCGCCTCGGCGCAGGTGCCGATCCACCCGCAGGCGCAGCAACTGCACAAGTTCGGGCTGCATGGGTCCATACTTGTCAGGAATATCCAGGCAAATCACCCGCGCGTTCTTGAGGTGTCGCTTGAACCGGCTTGCCAGCTTGCTTCGGTGGGCTTTCTCCATCACGAACACGATATCCGCCCATTGGAGCAGTTCCGGCGTGCACGGGACATCGGCATCGTGGTCCAAGCCTGCGGACATCCCCTCGATGCCGGGCTGGACTGAAAAGACCTGCTCTGCAGTAGGGCTGCGCAGCCGGTTGCGGCCGCACAGGAACAGGGCGCGCTTCATTCAGCCCTTTGGCGCGCGGCCATCATGGGCGCGGTGAGCGGGGCAACAAGCCGCCAGCCTCAAAGGCGCCGGCTGCTCAGGGACACCGCGACGAGCATCGCCGCCAGGATCAGGAAGGCGGTCGGCAGGCTCGTCAGGTGCGCGACGAAGCCGATGCCCGCCGGGCCGGCAAGGATGCCGGCATAGCCTAGGGTGGTGATCGCGGGCACCGCCACGTTCTCGGGCATCACGTCCTGCCGCCCGACTGCGCTGAACAGAACCGGGACGATGTTCGCGCAACCGGCACCGACCAAGGCGTACCCCAGCAGCGTCGCTTCCCAGAATGGCACCGCGGTCGTGACCATGAAGCCGAACGCCGCGCACAGGCCGCCGATCAGCACCACCCGTTGCTGGCCCAGCCGGTCCACGATGCGGTCGCCGGCGAGCCGACCCATCGTCATGGTCACGGAGAACGCGGCGTATCCCAGCCCGGCATAGGAAGCGTCCAGGTTCCGCACGGAGGTCAGGAACACGGCGCTCCAATCAAGGACCGCGCCCTCGGCTAAAAACAGCACGAAGGCTAAGGCGCCGAGGAGCAGCACGACCCCGCGCGGCAACGCGAAGGCCGGTCCCTCGGACCGCGCGCCGTAGGGCAAAAGGTGCGTGACCGAGACGGCGAGCGCCGCGGCGATGCCGAGCGACACGCATAGCACTGCCGCCAACGGCGAAGCGCCGGCGCTCAGCAACGCCGCCATCCCGCCGGCGCCGGCGATGCCGCCCAGGCTGAACAGCCCATGGAAGCCCGACATCATCGAGCGCCCGCTGGCGCGCTCCACGATGATGGCCTGGATGTTGATCGTGACATCCATGGCGCCAAGGCCCGCGCCGAACAGCATCAGCGCCGCCACGAGCGCCGGAAGCGTCGAGAAAACCGCGAGGCATGGCAGTGTCGCGGCCATGGTGAGGGCAGCGACGATCATCACCCGGCGGCAGCCGAACCGGGCGGCGCACGCGCCGGCGACGGGCATGGTAACGATGGAGCCAATGCCCAGGCACAGCAGAAGCAGCCCCAGCGCCCCGTCGCTGATTGCGGCGTGCGCCTTGGCGAAGGGCACCAGCGCCGCCCAGGCCGCGCCCGCGAAGCCCGCAATGAAGAAGACGACGCGCGTGGCGCGTTGCTCGGCGACGCCCGGGAGGGGCCGCGAAAGGGTGTCGGAGGTCGCCATCAGATCCTATGTCCTGCCGTGTCCGCGGTTGGAAAGGGGGTGGTAACGCCCAGCCCTGCGGCATGTCCAGGAATCGGCCGGCTCACCGCTCCACCCGGACGCAATCGTCGGGTTGAGCATGGGACGCAACGGCGGAGTCGGCCAGCGCCCCGTAACGGTCTCGCTTCGCCTCAATCAGCGCCGTGCAGGAAGCGGCGTCCAACTCCGGCTGCGTCGTAAAAGGCGGTGGCCCGCCCCGGGCCGGGCAGCCGCCGCGCCATTGCGCCGTGGCTGTCGAACCAGGGATGCAGCGACTCCGATGGGATGCCGCATTGGAGAACGCCAACCGTCATGCGCCCGTCCTGTGCCTGTGTCAGAACGCCAGCCCGCTCCGCTGCTGCCCGTCCGCGTCGAAGTTCTCCGGCCGCAGCCAGGCGTCATAGCCGGCCTTAAGCCGCGGCCAGTCTCCGTCGGTCATGGCGAACCAGGCCGTGTCGCGGTTGCGGCCTTTCTGGACCATGTGCTGGCGGAACACCCCCTCGAAGGAGAAGCCGAAGCGTGCCGCGGCGCGCTTCGACGGCTCGTTCAGGTTGTTGCATTTCCACTCGAACCGCCGGTAGCCCAGCGCGTCGAACACGTGGGCGGCGGACAGAAACAGCGCCTCCGTCGCGACGCGGCTGCGGGCGATGGCCGGCCCCCACAGGATGTGGCCGATCTCGATCACCCCATGCGCCGGGTCGATCCGCATCAGGGCTTGGCGGCCCTCCGCCCGCCCCGTCCGCTTGTCGATCACGGCAAAGAACAGCGGGTCGGCGGAAGCGGCGGCCCCTTCAAGCCACGGCTGGAACGCCGCGGCGTCGGGCGGTGGCTCCTCGAACAGGTAGCGGAAACGGTCGTCGCCGCCGGGCTGCTGGGCGGAGGCCAGCAGGTCCACGCCGTGCCGTGCCGGGTCCAACGGCTCCAGCCGGGCGTAGCGTCCGTCCAGGGCGGTGCGCGCCGGGTGCGGCACGCCGGTCCAGTGGGCAAGGTCCATCGTCGACCCCATGGCTGGCGTCACTCGGCCGGCGCCGCGGCGGCGGCAGCCCAAAGCTCCGGCTGCAGTTCCTCCGGCCGGTCGGGAAAGAACAGCGCGCAGCCCAGCGTGGCCACGCTGACCGCGGCCAGCACGGCTGTCGGGGCGGCCAAGGAGCCGGTGCGCTCGTGCAGCAGCCCCACCAGGGGCGCGGCCGCGGCGGCGCCCAGGAAGCCGATAAAGAAACGGAGCGAGTATAGGCGCTCCCGCAGCTCGGGCGCGACGTAGCGGGCGGCCATGGTTTCAGTCAGCGTCACCTGGGCGAACAGCGCCGCCGCGACCAGCCCGGCCACCGGCACCGCTCCCCAGCCCGGCACGACCGCCAAGGCCAGCAGGCCCGGCGCCACCACCAGGCTGACCGGCAGGAACAAACGCCGCAGCGTGCTGCGGTCGATCAGCCGGCCCACGGTGAATTGGGCCAGCGCGCCGCACAGCGTCGCCCCGAACGCGGCGGCGCCGAGCAGCGGCAGGGCGTGCCCGTCCAACCGCTCCTGCATCAGCTTGGGCACCAACAGGGTGAAGGCGTTGAACACCAGGCCCGACACGGCGGCCACCATCAGCAGCACGGTCACCGCCCGGCGCACCAAAGCGCGCGGAATCGGGACAAAGGCGCGCGCGGCCCGGGCGCCGGACGCACCCGGCGGCGGCAAGCGCAGCCAGGCCGCGCCCAGGCCGAGGAACAAGAGGCCGGGCGCCGCAAACGCCGCCTGCCAGCCGAACCGGGCGGCAATCGCGGCGGTGACGACGGGCGCCAGCGCCACCCCGGCATTGCCGCACATGCCGTTCACGCCCAACGCCCGCCCCGGACGGTCCCCGGCCGCTTCCACCAGCATCGCGGTGCCGAGCGGATGGTAGATCGCGGCAAAAGCGCCCGCGGAGGCCAGCGTCAATTCCAGCGCCAAGGGCGTCGGAGCGGCGGCGCTGGCCACCAGCGCCGCCCCGGTGCCGACGAAGTACGCGGCAATCATGCGCCGCCGGCCGAACCGGGCCGCAAGCCACCCTTGCGGCAGCGACAGAAGGCCATACAGCACGAACATGCCCGTCGCCAACGCCAGGATTGGCCCGTACTCGGTCCCGAACGCGCCGCCCTCCTCGGCGGCCATGGCCAGCACCGCCGTGGGCAGGATCAGTAGGCAGTAATGGCAAAGCAGGTGCGCGACGTTGATAAAGGCGATCAGCCCGGCGTTCGGCGGCATGGCGCTGGCTCCTTGCGGCCGCGCCGTTGTAGCCTGCGCGGATGACGACAGGCAGCCATTCTTTGTCGCCGACCGGACAGGCCCTGGTCCGTTTGGTCGAGACCGCGCCGCGCCCGCTGGTCGGCTTCGCCGAGGACTACCCGGCCGGGATGTTCAAGGGCCAGCACGCGCATCCGCGAGGGCAGCTCCTATACGCTGTGTCCGGCACCATGCGGATCGAAACGGCCGAAGCCGCTTACCTGGTGCCGCCGAGCATGGCGCTGTTCTTGCCGGCCGGCGTGCTCCATGCCGTGCGGATGGACGGCCCGGTCGCGATGCGCGCCCTGTTCCTGCGGGAAGACGCGGCCACCCGCATCGGCAAGCAAGCCACCGTGATCGCCGTGTCGCCGCTGCTGCGGGAAGTGATCCTGGCGGCCTGCGCCGAGCCGCTCGATTGGGAACTGGGCGGGCGTGGCCATCACCTGGCCGAGCTGGCTTTGGACGAGATCGCCCGCGCCGCCGCGGTGAACCTGCGGCTGCCGATGCCGCGGGACGACAGGTTGCGCCGGGCCACCGGATTACTGCTCGCCCGCGCGGACGACGCCCGCAGCCTGGAGGACCTCGCGGCGGCGGCGGGCGCATCGAGCCGGACGCTGGCCCGCTTGTTCCGGGCCGAAACCGGCCTCAGCTTCCGCCAATGGCGCCAGCAGGCGCGGATGGCCGAGGCCATGGGCGCGCTCACCACCGGGGCCAGCCCGGCAAGGGCGGCGTTCCTGGCCGGCTATGCCAGCCAGCCCGCATTCGGCGCCGCGTTCCGCAGCCTGTTCGGCATGACGCCGGGCCAGGCCCGGACTTTCCAGAAAACCGCTTGATCCGCTGTTCGCTCACATTGCCACCCGGCGCGGCATTCATGCGTACTTCCGCCGGGGCGGGCGAGTTGCCATCCTGTCCTGGTACAACAGCGAGGTGCAACCATGCGTGCCATCGGATACCAACAGCCCGGCGACATCAGCCGCGCCGACGCCCTGGTGGACATCGAGCTTCCAACACCCACGCCTGCGGGCCGGGACCTGCTGGTCGAGGTCCGCGCCGTGTCGGTCAACCCGGTGGACACCAAGGTGCGGAAAAGCAGCGCGCCCGAACCCGGCACCTGGAAGGTGCTCGGCTGGGACGCGGCCGGCGTCGTGGCGGCCGCTGGGCCGGAGGCCACCCTGTTCCGCCCCGGCGACAAGGTGTTCTACGCCGGCGCCATCGGCCGGCCCGGCAGCAACAGCGAATACCAACTGGTGGACGAGCGCATTGTCGGTCCCAAGCCGCGCAGCCTCGATTGGGCGGAGGCCGCCGCCCTGCCGCTCACGGCCATCACCGCCTGGGAGGTGCTGTTCGACCGGCTGGACGTGCGCCGGCCCGTGCCGGGCGCGGTGCCGGCCATCCTGATCATCGGAGGCGCCGGCGGCGTCGGCTCGGTTGCCATCCAGATCGCCCGCGCGGCGACGGACCTGACCGTGATCGCCACGGCGTCGCGGCCGGAAACGGTGGATTGGGTTCGCCAAATGGGCGCGCATCACGTCGTGGACCACAGCAAGCCGCTGGCCGCGGAGGTGGCGAGTCTCGGGATCGGGGCGCCGGCCTTCGTGTTCTCCACCACGCAAACGGCGCGGCACCTGGCGCAGATCGCCGAGCTGCTCGCCCCGCAGGGCCGCTTCGCGGTGATCGACGATCCCCCGACGCTGGACGCCAACCCATTCAAGCGCAAGTCGGCGTCGGTGCATTGGGAGTACATGTTCACGCGCTCCGCCAACAACACGCCCGACATGGGCGAGCAGGGCAAGCTGCTGGCGGAGGTTTCGCGCCTGGTCGATGCCGGCGCCCTGCGCACGACCATGACCCGGCGCGTGGCGGGCATCAACGCCGCGAACCTGCGGCAGGTCCACGCCCAGGTGGAAAGCGGCACGACGCGAGGGAAGATCGTGCTGGAAGGCTTCAGCGCCGCGGCCTGAGCGGCATCCAAAGGCTTGGGCCGGCGCGGTGCGCCGAACCGCGGCCGGCCCGGAGCGTTGCTCGCGCATAGGCGGGAGCAAAGGATGTCGCAGGACGAAATCGAGGTCGCAGCCTTCGAGGCGATCGAGCCGGGCGGCATGAGACAGGTCGAGGTGGACGGCGAGAAGATCCTTCTGCTGCGGGATGGGGACGCCGTGCACGCGGTGGGCGCCATCTGCCCGCATGCCGGCGCACCCCTGGTGGAGGGTGTTCGTAACGGCCATCGGATTGTCTGCCCCTGGCACAAGGCGGCCTTCTGCATCCGCACCGGGGCCGTGCAGGACCCGCCGGCGCTCGACGCGCTGCCTCGCTACGACGTGCGCGTGGACGCGGGCCGCATTCTTCTGACCAAGCCGGCCCCGGCGCCCGCCACATCGCCTGCGGCGCCTGACGGGCGCTGCTTTGTCATCGTCGGGGCGGGCGGCGCGGGGGCGGTGGCGGCGCAGACCCTGCGCCAGGAGGGCTTCACGGGCCGGGTCGTCATGCTCGACCCGGCAAACCGCGTCCCCTACGACCGGACCGTGCTCAGCAAATACGCCCTGTCCGGTCGGAAGGGCGCGGAGAAGTCCCCGTTGCAAACCCAGGCTTTCTACCGCGAGCACCGGATCGAGCGGCGCACGGCGGAGGTTGCGCATATCGACGCCCAGGCCCGCCGCATCACCTGCGCGGACGGCGCCGTGCTGAACTACGACGCGGCGCTGCTCGCGACGGGCGCGGCACCCGTGTTGCCGTCGATCCCCAACGCCGGGCTGCGCCATGTTCACACTCTGCGCAGCCGCGCCGACGCCGATGCCATCCTGGCGCAGGCCGAGGGCAGCGAACGCGCCGTGATTCTGGGCGCCAGCTTCATCGGCATGGAAGTGGCGGCGAGCCTGCGGGAGCGCGGGCTGGACGTTGTGGTGGTGGGCAAGGAGGCCGCGCCCTTCGCCAAGCAGCTCGGCGAGCAGGTTGGCCGGGCGTTCGTCGGCCTGCACGAGCGGCAGGGCGTGGCGTTCCGGCTGGGCCGCGAGGTGGCGTCGCTGGACGGGGACGGCTCCGTGTCCGGCGTGGTGCTGGAAGGCGGGGAGCGGATCGCCGCCGACTTGGTCGTGGTCGGCTTCGGGGTCAAGCCCGCCACCACCTACGCCGAGGGCTTGAACCGGAACGACGACGGCGGCCTCGTTGTCGATGCGACCTTGCGCGTCGCCCCTGGGCTGTACGCTGCGGGCGACATTGCCAGCTTCCCGCACCGCGGCGACGGCGAGCCAATCCGGGTGGAGCATTGGCGCGTGGCGCAGCAGCACGGCCGGGTGGCGGCGCTCAACATGCTAGGCCGGAACACAAGCTACGACGCGGTGCCGTTCTTTTGGACCATCCAATACATGAAGCGCCTCGATTACGTGGGCCACGCGGCGTCTTGGGACAACGTCGTGCTGCACGGCGACCTCAGCAAGCCGGACTTCCTTGCCTACTACGTGAAGGACGGGCGCGTGGCCGCGGCGGCGGGGCTGGGCCATGATGGAGATACTGCGGCGCTGATCGAGTTGTTCGCCCGGCGCCGCGATTGGCAGGCCGCCGAGCTTGGCGAGCATCCGGCCGCTGTGCTCGCCGCCATGCAATGAACGCCGCCGGGCCAGGGCTGGGGAGGGCGCTATGCCGCAAACGCTTGAAGGATCGTGCCGCTGCGGCGCGGTTCGTTTCCGCTGCGACAGCCACACGCCGCAGCCTTACCAGCGGTGCTACTGCTCGATCTGCCGCAAGACGGCGGGCGGCGGCGGCTACGCCATCAACCTGGGCGCCGATGCCCGCACGCTGCGGGTGGAGGCGGACGGGGACGCCAAGCGGGTGTTCCACGCGGAGATCATGGGGGACGACGGGGCGTGCCGCTTGTCCACTGCGGAGCGTCGCTTCTGCGCGCGCTGCGCGGCCGCGTTGTGGCTGTTCTCCCCGGAATGGCCCGATCTGGTCCACCCGTTCGCCTCCGCGATCGACAGTCCGTTGCCGACGCCGCCCGCGTCCGTTCACTTGATGCTGCGGTTCAAGCCATCCTGGGTGCAGCCGCAGGTCGGCGCCGGCGACGCCTGCTTCGACCTTTACCCCGCGGAGTCCATTGAAGACTGGCATCGCAGAAACGGGGTTTGGGTCGATTGACAGGCCGTGCCGGGCACGCCGCGCCGGCGTGCCACCCCGGCCACCCGGAGCCGAACATTGACGGCACGTGCATCTTTGCGCTTGATCAAAAAATCAGAAAAGGAATCCATTCATGCCGCAGAGTTCGGCGCTGCCCACCTTCAGCGCCTTATACGCATTTGGCGACAGCTTTTCCGACAGCGGCAATCTGTCCATTCTCAGTTCAACGGCGGGCGCGACCCGGCCGGTGTCGCCGCCCTACTACAGCGCGGACTACAACGGGGTCAGCGCCAGCGTGTTCAGCAATGGCCCGACCTGGGTGCAGGAGCTGTCGCTCGCCCTCGGCCTGGGCCCGCTGGCGCCCAGCCTCGCGGGCGGCACGAACTTCGCCTATGGCGGCGCGCTAACCGGGCCGGCGCCGCAGAATTCCGACCCGACGGTCCTGGCCATCTCCGTTCCGGCGCAGCTCGCGCAGTTCAAGGCCCAGGTGCCGAACCCATCGGCCAACGCGCTTTACACCGTGGAGGTGGGTGCGAACGATCTTACCAACATCCTGTCCAAGTCCGACCTGACCGCGCAGCAGCAGGCCGACGACGTGAACGCGGCGGTGGCCAACACGGTCAGCTTCGTGCAGCAGCTCGTCGGGCTTGGCGCGATGACGCTGCTGGTGATGAACGCGCCCGACCTCGGCAAGACACCAGACGTAACCACGCGGGAGCCGCAGACCGGCGTGGGGCCTACGGCCATCGAGACTGAGGCCACCCAGATTTCCGGCGCCTACAACGCGGCCCTGAACAGCCAGCTTGCCGCCATCGCCAGCGCCAACGGGGTCCGCATCCTGGGGGTGGACTCCTATACCCTGCTGAACGATGCCATTGCCAACCCGGCGGCTTACGGCCTCACGGACGTGACCTCGGTGGTGTGGAACGGCGACAACGACGACGCCAGCAGCGGCACCCTCGCGGCGAACGGGGCCGCGGCCCAGAACCAATACCTGTTCTTTGACCCCGTGCATCCCACGGAAGCTGGGCACGGAGCCATCGCCGACTTGGCCGAGCAGCAACTGAGCGGCGTGCCGGTGCTGGCGGCCGTGGACACCACCACGGGCCAGTCAGTGACGGCGCACGGGCAGCCCTACACCGGGCCGGTGGGCGACGTGCAGCGGCAATACATCAACGTCACGCCGGACAACCTGAATGTCACCGTGTCCGCGCCCAACTGGTTCATCCACAGCGGCAGCGGGCAGGATGCGATCGCGGTCAGCGGCGGCAACAACGTGGTGGACGGGGGCGC
>CALMVT010000292.1 GCA_937873175.1 uncultured Acetobacteraceae bacterium
CCGTTGGCCGCGGCCAAGCGTGCCAGCCGCGACGAACGGCGCTTGAGGTGGGCGACGCCGATGACCGACAGCACGGCACCCACCAGCGTCATCCAGCTTGCCGGCTCGGCCACCGCAACAGCAATCGATACGCCGTCAAGCAGCACGAAGGGCGGGGCGCCAGATGGGGTTCCCACTGCCAGGAACGACAGCACCTGGCTCGCGCTTGTTGCGGTGTATGTGAGGGTTTGCGTGAACCAGCCGGTGAAGCCCTGCTGCGGGTTGTTGACGACCGGCGTGGCATACATCTCGCTTCCGAGAGAGACCTTCCACTGCTCGGTCTGCACACCCGTGTAGCCCGTCTGCTGCGCGGCGGCCCAATAGAACGACACGGCGTATTTCAGGCCCGCAGTAAGCCCGTTGACGGTTTGCGTGATGGCTCCCACGGAGAAATCACCGTCCGCTGCCACGAAGTTGCCGCCTGCGGGGCTGCTCGCTGGGAAGTAGTTGCTGGCGCCGACGGTCGTGCTGCCTCCGAGATAGAGCTGGTTGTAGGACGTCGGTTTGGCCCCCGTCGTGGTGGCGGTACCCGGGAAGAACAGGAAGTTGTAGCCCGTGGTGGACCAGCCTGTGATGTTGGTCGTGGTTATCTGCGCGGAGTTCGGGCTTGTGAGCGTGGTTTGCTCGAAATCCCCATTCACGATCACCGGAACTGCCCGGACGCCGGTTCCGACCGACATCGCAAGAAGAACCGGCACGCTCAACAGGAAGGGGCGCAACGTCATCAATTGCCTCTAGCATCAACCTCCAGTTCACAATGCCGGTGTCATATGCAAAATGCAACGAACAAAAGCTAGACCCGTGGGCGGGGCAAGGCGGAGCCGTTTCAGCCTTTCGCCGCGGCGAAAGCGTTGAAGGTGATCAGCGTGTAGGTGTCGGCGACGCCCGGCAGCGTCTGCACCCGCTCGGTCACGAACAGCCCGGTGTCCTGCGCATCGTCCAGGTAGAACTTGCCCAGCAGGTCATACTGGCCGGAGGTCGAGTAAATCTCCGACAGTTCCTCGATCGTGTCGACGGCAAGCTGGGCGACGCGGTAGGCGTGGCCCATCTGGCATTTCATCTGGACAAAGATCGCGCGCATCGAAGTTTCCCTGTTTCCGTCCGGTGAAGCTACAGCGCTTTTGGGGCGGCGGTCACGCAGGCCAGCACGGCAAGCGCGGTCCCGCCCGTGTCAGGTCCGTTGACGGCCAGGAAGCGGGGATCGAACTGCCCCTGGATGCCCGCGGGCACCAGCTCACCAGTCAGGCCGGTGTCCTCAAGGAACCGCGCGATCTTGGCCGGGTTGGGCGTGGGGTGGTAGTAGACCCTGACCAAGCGGTGTTCCCCGTCATGGTCAGCGGGCGATGGCGTCGGCAGTTTTCGGCACGGCGCGCCCGCGGTGGACAGCGTGCCCGGGCGGGACCGGCGCGGGACGCCCAAGCGAGGAGTGCTGAGAATGGATACGCAGGCGCCTGGACCGACCCTCCGCCCCGGCGGGAGCCCGTCTCCTCGCCCCGGCGGCCGCGTGCTGGCGGACGCGCTGGTGGCTCAAGGCATCGATCACGTGTTCGCCGTGCCGGGCGAAAGCTACCTGGACGTGCTGGACGGGTTGTATGACGTGCAGGACCGCCTGACGCTCATTACCTGCCGGTTCGAGGCGGGCGCGGTCAACATGGCCGAAGCCTATGGCAAGCTCACCGGGCGCCCCGCCGCCGCCATGGTGACGCGCGGCCCCGGCGCCTGCCACGGCGCGATCGGCGTGCACGTGGCGCAGCAGGACAGCACGCCGCTGCTGCTGTTCATCGGCCAGATCCCGGCCGAGGAAACCGACCGCGACAGTTTCCAGGAGGTCGATTACCGCCGCATGTTCGGCCCGCTCGCCAAGTGGGTCACGCAGATTGACGACGCCCGCCGCATCCCGGAGCTGGTCGCCCACGCCGTGGACGTCGCCACCACCGGGCGGCCCGGCCCGGTCGTCATCGCGCTGTCTGAGGAGATGCAGAAGCACCACGTCGCCGTCCCCGACATCGGCCGCGCGCCCGTGTCCGCCGGGCTGCCGGACCCGGCGGCGCTGGCGGACATGCAGGCGATGCTGGCCCGCAGCCGCAAGCCGCTGGCGATCCTGGGCGGAAGCTGCTGGACCGAGGTGGGCCGGGTAGCGGTGCGGGAGTTCCTGATCGGGCACGGCCTGCCGGTCGCCGTGGGCTTCCGGCGCCAGGCGCTGTATGACGGCCGGCTTGCGAACTTCGTGGGCGACCTCGGCGTCGGCTCCGACCCGGCCTTGGTGGCGCGGGCGCGGGAAGCCGACCTGATCCTCGCCATCGGCACCCGGCTCGGCGAGGCGACGACCCAGGGCTACCAGCTTTTCTCCGGCGGCGACGTGCCAATTATCCACGTCTACCCGGACGCCGCCGAGATCGGCCGGGTGTTCCGCCCGGCGCTCGGCATCGCCTGCGGCCTCAACGCCTTTGCCCACGCCGCCGCGGCGCTGCCGCCCGTGGATCCTGCGCCCTGGGCTGAGTGGACCCGCTCGCTACGCGCCCTGCGGGAAGCCGGGCGCGGGGTGCCGGAGTACGAGGGGCCGCTGAACCTCGCCCAGGTGATGCGCGAACTGGAGGAATTGGCGCCGCCTGATGCCGTGTTCACCTCGGACGCCGGCAACTTCGCGACCTGGCCCGCCCGCTTCATCAACTTCGGCGACGGCCAGCGCATGATCGGCCCGGCCAATGGCGCCATGGGTTACGGCGTGCCTGCCGGCATCGCGGCGGCGCTGGCGTTCCCCGGCCGCACCGCGATCACCTTTGTCGGCGACGGCGGCATGCTGATGACCGGGCAGGAAATCGCCACCGCCTTCCAGTACGGCGTGACGCCGATCGTGCTGGTGTTTAACAACGCGATGTATGGCACGATCCGCATGTATCAGGAGCGCGCCTACCCCGGCCGCGTGTCCGGCACCGCGCTGACCAACCCGGATTTCGCCAAGTTCATCGAGGCGTTCGGCGGCCATGGCGAGGTCGTCACGGACACCGCCGGCTTCGCCCCCGCCTTCCGCCGCGCCGCCGCGAGCGGCAAGCCGGCGGTGATCGAGCTGCGCACGAACCCCGAGCAGATCACGTCCCGCGCCACCATCGCGCAGTTGCGGGCGGGCGCGGTGAAGCCAAAGGCCGATTGAGCTGCTCACCCGTAACTGCGGGCGGGTTGACGGGTAGGGCACAGGCACGGACGACGCCCCATGCCGCGCATCCTTGTCATCAATCCCAACAGTTCCGCGGCCTGCAGCGCCGGCATCGACGCCGCCGTGGCGCCGTTCCGCACGCCCGGCGGACCCGGCATCGACGTGCTGAGCGTCCTGGACGGCCCGCCCGCCATTCTGAGCTGGCGCGATTGGCACGCCGCGGTGGAGCCGATGTGCCGCCTGGCCGAGCGCGAGGCCGCCGACGCCATCGTGATCGCCTGCGCCTCCGACCCCGGGCTGGAAGCGATGCGGGCGCTGCTCGGCTGCCCGGTGCTGGGCGTGTTCCGCTGCGCCGTCGCCGTGGCCATCACCCGGGCCGAGCGGTTCGGCGTGGTTGCCATCGTGGACGCGAGCATCGGCCGCCACGCCCTCACATTGCGGTCCATGGGCCTTGAGCCGCGGCTGGCCGGCGAGGTGGCGCTGAACGTATCCATGGACGCGCTGCTCGACCCGGCGGCGGTGCGCGGCCGACTGATCGACGCCGCGTGCCGCCTGGTCCGGGACGGCGCGGGCGCGGTCGTGCTGGGCTGCACGGGCATGGCCGGGCACCGGGCGGCGGTGGAACAGGCGGCCGGCGTGCCGGTGATCGAGCCGTGCCAGGCCGGCGTGGCGATGGCGCGGCTGGTGCTGCTGGGGTAGGGCGCTACGGCGCGATCCACTCCGGCGGTGCCACCGCGCCTACCTGCCCGGTGATGCGGCCATACGCTTCCGGGCGCCGGTGCCGGTCAAAGGCGAAGATGGTGGTGCGGCCCAGGGTGCAGCGGTCCAGATCGCAATCCGCGGTGATCAACTCGTCGTCCCAGGTGGTCGCCTGCGCCAGGATTTCGCCCTGCGGATTGACGATGATCGAGTGGCCGAACAGCTCGCACCCGTCCTCCACCCCGGCCTTGGCCGTGGCGACGGCATAGGTGGCGTTCTGATACGCGCCGGCCTGGACCGAGAGGTGGCTGTGGAACACCCGGAGATGGGGCGCCTCGAAGCCTTGGCCGTCCTGGTTGGTGCTCGGCGTGTTGTAGCCCAGCATGACCAGCTCCACCGATTGCAGGCCCAGCACGCGCCACGCTTCCGGCCAGCGGCGGTCGTTGCAGATCATCAGCCCGGCATTCACCGGCACGCCGCCCAAGGGCGCGCGCACCACGGGGAAGCCGAGGTCGCCCACGTCGAAGTATCGCTTCTCCAAATGCTGCACCTGCCGCGCCGGGTCGTGCTCGGCGTGGCCGGGCAGGTGGACCTTTCGGTATTTCAGCATGACCTCGCCGGCCGGGCTGACCAGGATGGCGGTGTTGAAGTGGCGCCCCTCCGGCGTGCGCTCGGCGTAGCCCAGGTGGAAGGCGATGCCGAAGCGCCGGGCCGCGTCGAACAGCGGCGCAGTCTCATTCGACGGCATGGCGGTCTCGAACCAATGGTCCGCCTCCGCCCGGTCGGCGTGGTAGTGGCGGGGGAAGAAAGTGGTCAGCGCCAGTTCGGGGAACACCACGACCTGCACGCCGCGGGCGTGGGCGCGCTCCATCAGCCGTACCATGCGGCCCACGGCGGCGGCGCGGGGTTCGGCGCGCTGGATGGGGCCGAGCTGCGCCGCGGCAACGGTGATGATGCGGGGCATCACTGCGCGGCCTCGCCGGGCGCGGGCGGCGGCACGGCGCCGGTCTGCGCGGCGATGGCACGGTACCATTCGGGGCGGCGGTGGGCGGCGAAGTTGAACATCTTGTCCTTCCCTTGGCGGCACGCGTCGAGGTCGCATGGGGCGAGCACCACCTCGTCATCGAGGCCGCTCGCTTCGGCCACGACCATGCCGTTGGGGTCCACGATGCAGGAGCCGCCGATCAGGCCCGCCCCGTCCTCGGTCCCGGCCTTGGCGACGGCCACGGCCCAGGTCGCGTTCATGTAGGCGTTGGCCTGGACCACCAGCCGAGAATGGAAGGTGCGCAGCGCCGCGTCCTCCGTCGTGCCGCCGTTCGGGTCGTAGGCGGCGGAGTTGTAGCCGCAGCACACCAGCTCGACCCCTTGCAGCCCGAGCATCCGCCATGCCTCCGGCCAGCGGCGGTCGTTGCAGATCAGCATGCCGAGCACGCCGCCGCCGAGCGACGCCGGGCCGCGCCAAGCGGGGAAACCGCGGTCACCATAGGCGAAGTAGCGTTTTTCCAGTTGCTGGAACCGGTCGCCGGGCCGCGGCTCGACCGAGCCGGGCAGGTGGACTTTTCGATATGTGCCGAGCGTGCTTCCGTCGGGCGCGACCAGGACCGCGCTGTTGTACAGCTTGTCTCCGGCGCGCTCGGCATAGCCGATGCTGAAGCCCACGCCGAGGCTGCGCGCCCGGTCGAACAACGGCTGCACCGCCGGGTTCGGCATGGCGGGTTCGACAAAGCTTTCCAGTTCTTCGGACGTCAGCAGCCAGCGGGGGAAGAAGGTGGTGAAGGCCAGTTCGGGGAGCACCACCAGCCGCGCGCCGCCCGCCGCCGCCTGCTCCAGCAGCGCCACGATGCGGTCCACCGTTCGGGCGCGGCTGTCCGCGCGCTGCACCGGACCTATCTGCGCCGCGGCGACGGTGACGGTCCGCGCCATCTCAGCGCGCGCCCCAGGCGATGAACCGGCCATCGCCGGGCCGGGCCAGCACGGTTTCGCCATCCCACGCCACCCGGCCGCGCAGCAGCGTCGCGGCCACCCGGGCGCGCATCGGGCGGCCATGGTAGGGCGACCAGCGCAGGTCCGGGCGGTCCTGAATCGCGGCCTCGTCAAAGGTGAACCGGCCGGGTTCCAGCACCAGCAGGTCCGCATCCTTGCCGGGCGCGATGGCCCCCTTGCGCCCGTCCAGCCCGTGGTGCCGTGCCGGGCGCTCGGCGCAATAGGTCGCCATGACCGTGGGCGGCAGGCCGCGCTCCTCCAGCAGGGTGTACATCAGCGGCGCGAAGCTTTGCAGCCCCACCAGCCCGGCGCCGCAAGCGAAGATGTCGGCAAACCCCTTGCGGTCCGCCGGCCAGGGGGCGTGGTCCGTGGATACATACGCAACCTGATCCGCCAGCAGCGCCGCCCACATCCGCTCCACCTCCGCTGGCGTGCGGAACGGCGGGTTGCACTTGCCGCGCCCGCCCAGGCGCACGAGGTCCTCCTCCGTCATGCAGAGGTACTGGATGCAAGCTTCCCCGGTGGCCTGACCGCCCGCGGCGCGGAACGCCTCGGCGATGGCGAAACCGCGGGCGACGGAGGAATGGGCGATGTGGACACGCGCCCCTGTCGCCAAGCCGATCTCGAAGATCTCGTTGTCCGCCAGCGTTTCTGCGAGCGGCGGGCGGGTGCGGCAGTGCATGATCGCCTCCGTTCGCCCGGCGGCACGGGCATCGGCGGTGAGGTGTTCCACCAGCTCCTGGTCCTCATTGTGCACGGACACCGGCAGCCCCGTCTTGGCAATGGCGGCGAACGCCTCGATCATGGTGCGGCGGTCGATGCGGGGAAAGCGCACCGGGTCGTACTCATAGGTCGAAAGCTTGAAGGAGCATGCGCCGCCTGCCGCCAGCCCGGCAATCGCGCCCACGCCGCCGTGCTTGGCAATAGTCCCATACAGCGCGACATCGACATGCGCCGTCCGGTTCACCCAGCCGATCTTCTCCTTCAGCACGGCCGCGTCCGTCACCGCCTGCGGCACGTCGTAGGGCATGTCCACGCAAGTCGTGACGCCCCCGGCCGCGGCCGAGCGGGTCGCGCCTTCGATGCCGGGCCAGCCGATGGCGGAGCTGGTGTGCATATGCCCATCGACGAGGCCGGGCAGCACCAGCCTGCCGGCGTAGTCCAGCACCGTGGCTGCTTGCGGGGCTTGGCCCTTGCCCACGGCCGCGATCCGCTCGCCCGTGATGGCGATCCAGCCGTCCGGGATCACCTCCGCCGCCGTGACGACCGTGCCGCGGACCAGGCTATCGTGCATGGATGACCCTCCAACCGGCCCCAGGTTAACGGGCCGGGCCGGCGGCGTGAACAGGCCGGCGCTACGGTTCCAGCAAGGCGCGTGCCAGGCCCAGCAGGGCACCCCTCGGCTGCCGCAGCGCGTCCAGCACGGTGAAGTGGTCGGCGCCGGGCACCGGCAGCAGGGCGCCGGGACGGTGCTGGGCGGCGCGGCGGGCGTGCAGCGCGCGGCTGTCGGCCACCAGCGCCGGCAGCTCGGCGCTGCCGTAGGCCACGCTCATCGGCTTGTCCGGCGCGGGCAGGCGCAGCGGTGACAGGGTTTCGATCTCCTCGTCGGTGAGGGACAGCTTCTCGTTCAGGTAGGTGTCGCGCAGCGGACCCAACTCGAACACGCCGGAAATGGGCAGGGCCGCCGCGACTGCCGGGTGGGACAGCGCCATGGCGGCGAGGTGCCCACCCGCGGACCATCCCGACGCCACGATGCGCCCGGTGATCCCGTGCGCCGCGCCGCGCCGGGCCAGCCAGTCGAACGCCGCGTGGATCTGCCCGACAATAGCCGCGAGCGACGCATCCGGCGCCAGCGTGTAGCCCGGCAGCGCCGCCGACCAGCCGGACGCCAGCGCGCCCTCAATCAGCGCAGCCGCCCCTTCGCGGTCGTTGCGCTGCCAGTAGCCACCGTGGATGAACACCAGGCAATCCGACCCGGGCGGGCCAGGGAACAGGTCCCAGGCTTCGCGTTGGGTGGCGCCGTAGGCGAGGTTCAGGTGTTCCGGATGCGCCGCGCGGAACGCCACGGAGTCCGCGCGCAGGGCATCCATATAGGCGGGGCCGCCGGGGCAGGCGGCGGTGTTGTTGTAGGCGGCATCCCGCTCCGCACGGCTCATGCGGCCCCAATCGGCAGTGCTCACGGCAACCTCCTGCTCCCGGCGCGGCAGCGCCGCCGCGCCGGAGGATGTCGCTCAAACCGCGTGGGGGGCAAGGCCCTCCGCAAACGCCGGCAGAGTCCGATATGCGACGTGCAGGCCGTCGCCGTGGCTGATCACCTGGAACTCCTGTTCCGCCCACAGGGCGCGCAGGCTCTGCGCCGAGTAGATCGTCACGTGGCCGTTCCGCGGCGCCACGTACCACCAGTTCAATCCTTGCTGCGTAAAATTGCCGGGCTGCAGCAGGGTCGAGAACACGACGAGGCCGTTCTCCTCCACCCGGGCCGCAACCTCGCGGATCGTGGCCCGGGGATCGGGCGTGTGCTCCAGCACCTCGAAGCATGTCACCAAGGGATACCGGCGCTCCGGCGTCACGTCGCAGGCCGGGTTGAACGGGTCGTAAACCTCTGCGGCCATGCCGTACCGCTCGGCCAGCAGCGCCGCCAAGGCCCCGTCCCCGCCGCCGAAGTCCAGCACATGAAGGCCACGGCACGCCGGGCCGAACAGCTTGCCGATCAGCTCCGCGGAGACTGCGGGGCGGCTGCCGGCAAAGTCCGGGTCCACGTCGGCGTAGCCATCGTTGTAGATGTGGGTGCGGAAATCCTCCCGGTCCCAGGCGTCGAAGTCGCCGGTGAACACCAGCGCGCAGGCGGAACAGCGGTGATAGGTGACGGCCCGGCCCGACAATGGCAGCGCGGCCCGGCGCCGGTCCTCGCAGTTCTTGTTGAAATCGACCGATCCCATGGCCGGGGAAGGGGCGCCGCAAGCCTTGCAGGCGCGCGGCGCGGGTGCTGCCGGCCGCGGCAACCGTGCGGGCGGGCGCACGACCGGCTGACGCGCGAGCGCCGCCAGACCCCGCCGGACCTCCGCGATCACCCCGGCCCAGTCGTTGGGCCGCTCCTGCCGGAAGATGCGCAGGCTGGGATACCAAGGGCTGTCCGCGCGATCGAGCAGCCAGCGCCAGCAACCGCGCCAGCGGGACAGCAGCCAAACCGGCTTGCCCATGGTCGCCGCCAAGTGCGCCACCGCGGTGTCCACCGCAATCACCAGGTCAAGCCCTGCCACCCGCGCCGCCGTGTCGGCGAAGTCCTGCACGCCGTCCATCAGGTCGATCACGTCGAGTTCCGCCGGCGGCGCCGTCCCGCCCGCCTCATGCCGCTGCAGGCTGTAGAACTGCACCCCGGGCAGCCCCGCCAGGCCCATCAGCGCCGCCAGCGGCAGCGACCGCTGCCGGTTGTCGGAGAAGGTGCTGCTGCCGGCCCAGACCAGGCCGACCCGCAGCGCCGGCGCCGCGGCGTCGTCCCACGGCGCATACTCGTCGGCGTAGGGCAGGGCCGGCGGGATGCTGTCCAGCGTCGTGCCGAGCAGGCGCGGCAGGCTCATCAGCGGGCACACGACATCGAACGGCGGCAGGACGCCGCCCGCCGCCACGACATGATCCACGCCGGGCACCTCGCGCAGCAGCCGGGCGAGCGGCGGCTGCACCACCAGGACCACCCGCTCCGCCCGTGCCGCCACGAGTGGCGCGTAGCGGACGAACTGCAGCGTGTCGCCCAAGCCCTGCTCGGCGTGCAGCAGGATCGTTCGGCCGGCGATGTCCTCGCCCTCCCACCGCGTGACGGCCTCAAGCCAGGCCGGCTTGCCTTTCAGCAGCAGCCGCCATTCGTAATGGTCCCAAGTCTCCGGCGTCAGTTCCCCCAGGGACAGCAGGGTGACGGCCAGGTTGTGGTGCGCCACCGCGCTGCTTGGCATTGCCGCCACCACGGCCTGCCCGGCGCGCACGGCCTCCGCAAACCGGCTGAGGCCCTCAAGCGCGATGGCGCGGTTCACCAACGCCTCGAAACATCCGGGCCGCAGGTCCAACGCGTGTTCGGCCAGGGCCAACGCCTCGGCGTAATGACCGAGCGCGATCAGCACGTAGCTCAACGGGACGGCATGGGTAAAATCGGGCGCCAGGCGGAAGGCTTGGAGGCAGTGCACCATGGCCTGCTCCACGTCGCCATGGTCGAGCAGGGCGCCGCTCAGATGGGGTGGACGGCCCCCAACGGCATCGATGTGCCAAGGTGCGGTCGTG
>CALMVT010000293.1 GCA_937873175.1 uncultured Acetobacteraceae bacterium
CGCCGCTAAACCGTGTGGGGCAGGGGCCGTGCCGTCCGCACTCGCCTCCGTGCACTAGCGCCGCAAAATGCGGCAGAGCCGGGTTTCTGACACTCCCGTCGAACAGTTCCCGACGCCGACGCTGTTGCCCGGTGACGCTGTGATGCCGGACAACCTCAGAACGAGTCGCGATGCCACCCACGAAGACGCATGAGGGTTGCCGTGTACTGGTGTCGCACTTCCAACGCCTGCTCCAACGTGACAGGCGCGAAGCGGACCGGGGAATGCGGCTGCAACTGGCCGATAAGGTCCATGTCGGCCGAGATGACAGTTCCGAGCATGAAGTAGCCGCCGCCCGACACGGCATCGCGGTGCAGCACAATCGGTTCGGTGCCGCCCGGCACCTGGATGGACCCGTAAGGGTAGCAGCTGTCCACGATGTTGCTGGGATCGGAGCCCGCGCCGAAAGGCTGCTCACGCTCGACGAAGCTGAGCGGGCTGCCGCCGCGGAACCTGTAGCCGATCCGGTCCGCCTCGGGAGCCACTTTCCAAGTCTCTGCAAAGAATGTTCCCAGCGCCTCGCGAGTCACGCGGTGCTCGTAAAGGCCGGGCAACACGCGCAGCGTCCCAGTCGGCGCCCCTCCACGCCGCAGCGGCTCGGGAACCGGCCGACCGGCCGGCACCGCATGCTTCGGAGCGCCGACTGGCAGGATATCGCCGGCCCGCAAGGCACGGCCCTCGTGTCCGCCGAGTGCGCCAAGCGCATAGGTGGAGCGGCTGCCGAGCACGACCGGCACGTCGATGCCGCCAGCGACGCAGAGATAGGCGCGCGCGCCGCGTTTGAGGAAATCGAAGGAGAGCACCTGCCCGGCCCGCACTTGGAAGCTTTCCCAAGTGCGCAACGGCGAGCCGTCGAGCTTCGGAGGTAGGTCCGCGCCGGTCACGGCGACCAGCGCATCTTGCGTGAAACGCAACTCCGGGCCGAGGAACACAAGCTCCAACGCCGCGGCGCCTTCGGGATTGCCGACGAGCAGGTTGCCGGCGATGAGCGCAAAGCGATCCATGGCGCCCGAAAGAGGGATGCCGACATCATAATGACCGGGCCGGCCCAGGTCCTGAACCGTGGTGGCGAGGCCGGGCTTCTGAACCTCAATGGCCATGGAGCGCTCCTTCGAGACCGGCGTTGTAGGCGGCGGGGTCCTTGCTGAACGCGCGCAGATCAAACGTGACGTCGCGAATGGCCGGCGCGAAACGACCCTCGTCCACGTCGCGCAGCGCTTGATCGTATGCCGGGCGGTCGATCGGCGCGAACTTCACGATGTCGCCGGGGCGGAAGAAGGTCATGAACTCGCGGAGATAGCCGATCTCCTGCTTCGGGTCGTAGATCGGCATCGGCGTGATGCCGAACATCTGGTAGCCGCCGGCGCCGCGGACAGAGTAGATGCAGCCGAAACAACCGCCATGTCCCACCGTGAGCCGCGGCGTGTCGGTGCGGGGCCGCAGATATTTCGGCACTTCGATCTGCCGGGCGCGCTCCACCATCTGATACATGAACGGCAGCCCGGCGACGAAGCCCACCATGGAAACGAACCAGGGCGAGCCGTGATGGGCCGCGATAAAGGCGTCGGCATCGGCGAAGTTGTTCACCCGGGCGGCATAGTCGAGATCGGTGCCGCCCGGCTCCTGGTGGCGCTCGCGGAATCGCATCAGCGTCTCGTGCGTCCACGGGTCGTTGTAGTAGACGGGGATCTCGACGATCCGTGTCCTCAGCACGGGTTCCGCCTTGCCGGCCTGCGCTTCCAGCGCCTTGATCTCCCGCAGCATGTCGGCGGGCGCGATCACGTCAGGGTCGAATTTCACTTGGAAGGAGGCGTTGGCTGGACAGATCTCGGTCACGCCCTTGATGCCGCTCTCCTTGAGCGACTTGCACAGGAACAGGCTGGTGAAAAAGGCGTCGAGCGACATCTCCTCGTTGACCTCAACGAAGACATGCTCGTCTCCGCCAAGGGAATAGCGTGCGGTCATCTCGCTTCCTCGCCGTTTGTCGATGATGGGTGCAGCGTTGCGGTCTCAAGCCAGCCTTCCAGCCAGCGCGTGTGGACGCCGCCTGCTTGGACCTCCGGGTTACGGGCGAGCGCCGCGTGCAGCGTCGCCGTCGTGCTGACGCCCTCGACCTGAAGTTCGCCGAGCGCCCGACGCAAACGCGCGAGCGCGCCGTCGCGCGTCTCGTCCCAAACAATCAGCTTGCCGAGCAGGCTGTCGTAGAACGGCGGAACGGTGCAGCCTGAATACAGAAAGGTGTCGAACCGGACGCCGAAGCCGCCGGGCACGGTGAGCGCGCCGACGGTGCCCGGCGAGGGACGGAAATCTCGTGCTGCGTCCTCGGCATTGATCCGCACCTCGATGGCATGGCCGCGCGACGCGATGTCGCGCTGCGCGAAGCGCAGCTTCTCGCCGCCGGCGATGCGGATCATCTCGCGAACGAGATCGACGCCAGTGATCATCTCGGTGACGGGGTGCTCAACCTGGATGCGGGTGTTCATCTCGATAAAGAAGAACTCGCCTGTCTCGCCGTCATACAGGTACTCCAGCGTGCCCGCGCCGCGATAACGGCATGCCTTGGCGAGCCGCACGGCGGAAGCACAGAGCGCGGCACGCACGTCCTCCGGCAGCGCCACGGCGGGCGCCTCCTCCCACACCTTCTGCCGGCGGCGTTGCAGCGAGCACTCGCGCTCGTACAGGTGAACCGCATCGGCGCCATCACCCAGCACCTGCACCTCGACATGGCGTGCCCGGCCGACGAAGCGTTCGAGGTAAAGGCTGCCATCACCAAAGGCGGCGCGGGCTTCCATGCTCGCCTGAGGCAGTAGCGCCGCCAGTTCAGCCGCATCCTGCGCAACGCGAATGCCGCGGCCGCCACCGCCGGCCGCCGCCTTGATCATCACGGGAAAGCCGATGCGTGCCGCAAGCGCCGGCGCGGCGCCGAGATCGTGCAGAACGCCGTCGCTGCCGGGCACCACCGGCACGCCGGCCGCGATCGCGGCGGCCTTGGCGGCCGCCTTGTCGCCCATCGTGCGGATGGTGTCCGCCGTCGGGCCGATGAAGACCAGCCCGGCCTCCTCCACCGCGGCGGCGAAGGAGGCGTTCTCCGACAGGAAGCCGTAGCCCGGGTGAACCGCATCCGCGCCGCTTTCCCGCGCGGCGCGCAACACCGCCTCGGCGTTCAGGTAGGACTTCGCCGCCTGCGCGGGGCCGATCTCGACGGCCTCGTCGGCAAGGCGCACCGCCAGCATGTCGGCGTCGGCCTTGCTGTAAACCTGCACGACCTTGATGCCGAGATCGTGGGCTGCGCGGATGATGCGGACCGCGATCTCGCCCCGGTTCGCAACCAGGATCTTCTTCAGCGACATCCGGCGTCAGGTCTCGATGTCGACGAGCGGCTGGCCGGCCATCACCGCGTCCTCGTTCTCGACGTGGAACGCGGCGATCTTGCCCGCGACATCGGCCGTTACGGGGGTGAACGTCTTCATCACCTCGACGAGGCCAACCGTGTCGCCTACCGCGACCATGTCGTCCACCTCCTTGAACGGCGGCTGATCAGGCGCAGACCGGCGATAAAAAGTGCCCGGCAGCGGGCAAGGCATGGTGTGCGTGGCCATGGGGCCTCCAGGATTGATCGTACGGTTCAGGCCGCGAGCCAGGGCTTGAGCGCCGTCGTGACGGTTTTCGCCAGTGCGACCGCGTTCGGCGTGTCGGAGTGGATGCAGTAGGTTTCCGCGCGCAGCGGAAACGTCTTGCCGCTGGCCGTGGTGGCAAGCCCCTCGGTGGTGACACGCACCGCCCGGCGTGCCGCCTCGTCAGGGTCCTTCGCATCGTGCTCGCGGGTGATGACGAGCGCCCCCTCGTCCGAGTAGTCGAGGTCGATGTAGTATTCCGGGATGAAGGCGAGGGCCTTCGCGGTATAGACCGTCTCATGCAGCGTGCCGGCCATGCCGATGATGGGTGCGCCGAACACCGCAACGGCGTTCGCGATCCCTTCCGCGACGGCCTCGTCGCGGATCGCCATGCCGAACAGCGCGCCGTGCGGCTTGACGTGGTTCAGCGTCATCCCCTCGGCGTCGAGGAAGCCCTTCAGCGCCCCTATCTGATAGACGAGGCAGTCGGTGAGCTCGTCCTTGCCGATCTTCATCTCGCGACGGCCAAATCCTTGCAGGTCCGGCAACGACGGATGCGCGCCCACCTTCACGCCGTGGGCCTTGGCGAGCCGCACGGTCTTGCGCATCACGCTCGGGTCGGAAGCGTGGAAGCCGCAGGCGACGTTGGCGATGGTGATGAAGGGCATGATCCCTTCATCGTCGCCGCATTTGAACAGGCCGAATGCCTCGCCCATGTCGCAGTTTATTGTGATCGGCATGGCGGCTAGCTCCAGTGTGACAGGGATCGCTTGCGGAATTGCTCGCGGAACTGCGCGGTTGAGCGCGGCAGCGGCTCGCCCGAGCCCCAATCGAGGATCACTGCATAGCGGCGCACGGCGTCGAGCGCATCGATCTCGCCGGCGCGGTACTGCGCGGCCACCGTTTCGGGCGCCTCGTCCACCCAGGCGTTCCGCTGCGCGCGGATCGAGGCGCGGAGGCGCTCGGTCGCGTCCCGGTCGACCTCGTATTCGCACAGATCCTTGTCGATCACCTCGAGCACGACGCCATAGTCCCTGGCCGCGCGTGCCAGCGACACGTAGTCGTCCGCCACGTCGGCCTTGACGCGTTCGGGATCGCGGTCGAGGGGATCGCCGTAGCCGCCGCCGCCCGCGGTCGGGCGGCTGAACGAGTCGCCGGGTTGCAGCGGCACGTCCGAGAACACCGAACCGAGCCAGGTGTCCTCGCTCGTGCCGGCACGGCGGATGTGCAGGCCATGCGGCATGGAAGGCAGGCCGCCGTTGGTGCCCCACACCACGGCGCGCTCACGGTCGCAGATGTAGGAAAGCACCGTGTTCTCGCCTTCGCGCAGGATCGACGCCTTGCGCGCGCCCACGCCGCCGCGCCACTTACCGGGGCCGCCGGAGTCCGTCACCACCTCGAATTCGGTCGTGAGGATCGGCGCGCCGCGCTCCTGCCCCTCCACCGGCTGCGAAAGCATGCCTGTGCCGAACGAGGCCTGCGTCACGTTGGCGCCGTCCTTGCCGTTGCGCCCGCCCCAGCCGCCGGGCAGCCAGTCGTAGAACATGAAGATCGGCTTGTCCGGGCTGCGCGCATCGTTGCCGCCGGTCAGCAGGTACTCGAGATTGAAGGTGCAGGAGATTGCCCGCTGCGGCATAATGACGGACCAGATCTCGTAAGTCGAGTTCATGATCTTCTCGAAGGGCATCAGGAAGCCTGTCACCGCCACCGGCCACTTGGCGCTCACCACCGTGTCGGGAGGCGCTACCACGTCGATAACGCGGTAAAGGCCGGAGTTCAGCGGCAGGTCGGGGAAGAAGGTCTTCATGCCGGCGACGCAGCCCGAGAAGGTGGCGCCGAAAGCCGAGTTGTAGATCGAGCCGATCGTCGGGTGGCTGCCGGTGAAATCGTATGTCACCCTGTCGCCGGCGATCGTGGCCTTCACCCGGATCGGGATCATGCCCTCTCCGCCGGACAGGTCGCGGTCGATGTAGTCGACCGTCTCCCACGAACCGTCGGGCAGCGCCGCGAGGCGCTGGCGGACGGCGCGTTCCACGTAGTCCTGCACCGCCGCCATTCCGGCGACCACCGTGTCCTTGCCGTACTTGCCGACGAGCCGTAGCACCTCGCGCGCCGCGACGTTGGTGGCCTCCGCCTGGGCTTGCATGTCGCCGATGATGGAGGCCGGGTCGCGCGTGTTCGCCGCGATCATGTGCGCGACGTCGCGGCAGAACCGCCCGCGGTCGAACACGCGCACCGGCGTGATGCGGATGCCCTCGCGGAACATGTCCTTAGCCATCACGTCGAACGAGCCCGGCACCGAGCCGCCCATGTCGGACCAGTGGCCGTTCGATTGCGCGTAGCCGATGATTTCGTCGCCGACGAAGATCGGCCGGATCAGCCGCGTGTCGCTGAAATGCGTGCCGCCCGCATACGGGTCGTTGATCATGTAGACGTCGCCGGGATGCATGTCCCCCTTGAAGAACTCGATCACCGCTTTGCACGTGTAGTGCAGCGTGCCGACGTGGACCGAGATGTCGCCGTTGCCTTGCGCCACGCTGTCGCCATGGGCGTCGTGCAGCGCGTTGGAGAAGTCGCGGTTGTAGATGACAAAGGAGTAGCAAGTCCGCAGGATCTGCTCGGCCATCTGATCGACCGCGCTGATGAAGGAGTTCTTCAGAACCTCGAACGTCACCGGGTCGAGTGCGGGGGTGTCAGACACGGTCAGCCCTCCTGGCGAAGGATGATGTTGAGCCAGCCGTCGATTTCGGCCGAGAAGCCGGGCGGCACCACAGTGGTGGAGTCGAGTTGCTCGACAACCGCCGGCCCGCTGAGCCGGGCGCCTGCCGGGAGATCGGGCCGCCAATACACCGGCGTCTCCGCCCCGCCGGTTTCGCGGAACCACACGGTGCGATGCGTCTTCGGCGCGGGCTCCGCGCCGGTGGCCGGTGACTTGGCGAACTCCGCCTTGGGCACAACGCCGACAGCCTTCAGGTTCACGCGGAAGAACCCGACAGGCGCGTCGTCGCGGCGGAAGTTGTACTCGCGCTCGTGGTTCTGGTGGAAGGCTTCGGTCAACGCGGCCAGGCTCGTGATCGGCGAGGGCGCCGGCACAGCAAGCGAGCGCCACTGCCCCTGGTACATCATGTCGATCGTGCGCTGCATCACGGTGTCCGCCGTCGCCACGCCCTCATGCGCCAGGCGCTCGACGGCCTCGCGTTCGAGGGCGAGAAAGGCGGCTTCGATCTCCGCCGGATCGGCCTCGGCCGCGGGCTTCAGGTAGCTGGCCGCCAGGTCGTGCTGGACATCGACGAGCAGGCAGCCCATTGCCGAGGTGATGCCGGGGAACGGCGGCACGATGACGACCGGGATCGCCAGCTCCTGCGCGATGTCGGCGCCGTGCAGCGCCCCGGCGCCCCCGAAGGCCACCAGCGCGAAGTCGCGCGGGTCGTAGCCGCGGCTGATCGAGATCAGGCGCACGGCGTCCGCCATGTTGGCGTTGGCGACGCGGAGGATCGCATCGGCCGCTTCCTCCAGCCCGAGCTTGAACGGCTCGGCCACGCCGCGGCCCACCGCCTCGCGCGCCTTGGCGGCGTCGAGACGGATGCTGCCGCCGGCAAGCTCGGTGCCGAGGCGGCCGAGCGTCACGTTGGCGTCGGTGTTCGTCGGCACCGTGTTGCCGCGGCCGTAGCAGGCCGGCCCCGGATTGGCGCCCGCCGATTGCGGGCCGTTGCGCAGGCCGCCCGCCTCGTCCACCCATGCAAGCGAGCCGCCGCCGGCGCCGATGGTCAGCACCTCGATGGACGGAAAGCGGATCGGGTAGCCGAACTCGATGTACCAGTCCTTGGTGACGCGCGATTGGCCCTCATAGGCGAGCGACACGTCGCAGCTCGTCCCGCCCATGTCGAGGCCGATGGAGTTCGGGAAGCCGCATTGCCCGGCGATGTGGCGGCTCGCGATCGCGCCCGCCGCGATGCCGGAGCCGGCCAGGCGCCCCGCGAACTCCTTTACGCCCGTCGGCGTCATCACGCCGCCGCCGGTGTGCAGCAGCAGGAGGTCGCTTCTGTAGCCTGCATCCGCAAGGCGGGCGCCGAGCCGCGTCGTGTAGTCCACCACCACCGGGCTCAGCGCGGCGTTCACCACCGTAGTGGAAAACCGCTCGTGCTCGAAGATCTCTGGCAGGATCTCGGAGGAGATCGACAGCGGCACGCCGGGCAGCGCGTCGGCCAGGACCGCCTTCATGCGCTGCTCGTTCGCCGGGTTGGCGTAGGCGTTCATGAAGCACACAGCGACCGCCGCGACGCCGCGCTTCTTCAGGATGCGCGCGACCTCCCGCGCCGCGTCCTCGTCCAGCGGCGTCACCACCTTGCCGGCGGCGTCCACGCGCTCCGGCACCGTTAGCCGGTCGCGGCGTGGGACGTAGGGCGGCGCCACGTCCTTGTAGGTGTCCCAGATGTCGTCCTTGTTGGCCCGGCGGATCTCGAGCACGTCGCGGAAGCCCGCGGTGCAGACCATCGCCGTGCGCGGCAGGCGGCGGGTAATCAGGGCGTTGGTCGCGACCGTGGTGCCGTGCGTGAACAGCGCCACGTCCGTCAAATCGACATGGCCGTCCTCCAGGCCCGTGATCACGCCGTCGATCGGGTCGGGCGTGGTGGCCAGCTTCGCAATCCTGATCCGGCCGGAATCCTGGTCAAAGATGCAGATATCGGTGAATGTTCCGCCGATAGCGACGGCCACACGAAGAGCGGGCAAGGCAGTATCCTTCTCGGTGTCGGGCTAGAACAGGATTCGGCCGCGTCACGCGGCGGGCATGCCGGCCTCGACCCACGCCGCCGTGTCCTCGAGGCAGGCCGCGAAGCGCGCGACCACCTCGTCGATCTGCCGTTCCGTGATGATCATCGGCGGGCAGAAGCAGATCGAGTCCTGGATGTTGCGGGTGACGAGGCCGCGCTCGTGGCCCTTGTTGTAGCAATAAAGCCCGACCTTGCCGGGAGGCTCGAACTTCGCCTTGCTGGCCTTGTCGGCGACAAGCTCGACGGCGGCGATCAGGCCCATGCCGCGCACCTCGCCCACCAGCGGATGGCCGGCGAACTCACGCAGCCGTTCCTGCATGTAGGCACCGACCTTGGCGCCGTGCGCCACGAGGCCGCGCTCCTCGAAGATGTCCAGGTTTTCCATCGCCACGGCGGTCGCGACCGGGTGGCCGCCGGCGGTGAAGCCGTGGCCGAAGGTCCCAAGCTCCTTCGAGCCGTCCGCGACGCCCTGGTAGATCTTGTCGCTCAACAGCACCGCCGCGAGCGGCATGTAGGACGAGGTGATCTGCTTCGACAGCACCAGCATGTCGGGCTTGATGCCGAAATGCTCGCAGGCGAACGTCGTGCCGACGCGGCCGAAGCCGTTGATGACCTCGTCCGCCACGACCAGCACGTCGTACTTGCGGCAGACCGCCTGGATCTTCTCCCAATAGGTCGCCGGCGGCACCAGCACCGCGCCTGCGCCGATCACCGGCTCACCGATGAACGCCGCAACGGTTTCCGGGCCTTCCGTGAGGATGGTGCTTTCTAGCTCCGCCGCGAGGCGGTCCGCGAAGGCTTCCTCGCTTTCGCCCGGCTTGGCGAACCGGTAGTGGTGCGGCGTGGTGACGTGGCGCACGAACGGCAGCGGCAGGTCGAAGCCGCGATGGTTCGTCGGCAGGCCGGTGAGGCTGCCGGCAGCGAGGGTGATGCCGTGGTACCCGCCCGTGCGGGCGATGAACTTCTTCTTCTCCGCCCGGCCGAGCGCGTTGTTGTAGAACCAAACCAGCTTGATGACGCTGTCGTTCGCCTCGGAACCGGAGTTGGTGAAGAACACGCGGTCCAGCCCGTCCGGCGTCATCTTCACCAGTCGCTCGGCAAGGTCGATGGCCGGCGTCGTGCTCTTGGACGAGAACTGGTGGTAGTACGGCAGCTTCGCCATCTGCCGCGCCGCCGCCTCAACCAGCCGCTGCTCGCCGAAGCCCACGCCCACGCTCCAAAGGCCGGCCATCGCCTCGATGTACTCCTTGCCTTGGTCGTCGTAGACGTAGATGCCCTCGCCGCGCTCCATCACGATGGGGCCGGTCTGCTCGTGCCGGCGCGCGTTGGTGTTCGGGTGCAGCAGGTAGGCCACGTCGCGGGCCTGGGTCGAATTCGGCAGAACGGTCATGATCGCCTCTTGCGGTGGTCGGGTGGAAGCGGCGCGTGGCGGCTAGTCGGTCGCGCCATAAACCGAGCGCGCCTGCTCGGGCGTGATGAAGCCGTCGAGCAGGTCGGCCTTGACCCGCTGCGGGTCACGCGCTTCCGGCGGCCCCCATCCACCGCCGGCGGGCGAGGAGATCTTGATACGGTCGCCAGGCGCGATCGGCACGTTGGAGAACTTGCTCGGCGAAACCTTGTTGAACGCCTGGGTGATGGTGAGCCACTGGTCGCTGCCGGCACGCTGCATGAACAGCTCCGCTTTGGCGCCGGGATGGCCGCCGTGGATGCCCCAGGGGCTTACCTTCTGGCGGTCGCTCATGTAGCTGAAAGTCATGGGCGTGTCGGTGCAGCGCACCGTCTTCGACAAAGCGAGTCCGCCACGGAACGTGCCGGGACCGCCGGAGCCGTCAACCAGCCTGAACTCCTCGACGTGCCAAGGGAATCGGTATTCGAATACCTCGACCGGGATGTGCGGGCAGTTGCCGTTGATGCCGCCCACCGCGTCGTTGCCGTCGGCGAAGCTGCGGCCGCCCCAGCCGACCGGCGTCAGGTCGTAGCAGCAGAAGAACTCGCCCGTCCCCGCGTCGGTGCCGCCGAACAGGAAGTTGCTGTGGCTTGCGCCGTCGGTCGCTGCGGAGCGGTCCTTGAGGCCGGACGCCAGCGCGCCCATCACCACGTTGGCGATGCGGCAATGCGTCTCGGTGTTGCCGCCGACGGAGGGACCGGGATAGTTCACGTTCACCACCGTGCCCGGCGGCGCCAGCACGCGAATGGGGCGGAAGCAGCCGGAATTCTTCGGGATGGTGGAGTCGGTGAGCTGCAGGATGGCATTGTAGGCCGCGCCGTGCGCCACGCCGAGCGTGCCGTTGATCGGCCCTTTGGCCTGCGGCGAGCTGCCGTGGTAGTCCACGATCAGGTCGCCGCCCTTCACCGTCACCTCGGCCCGGATGGTGTAGGGCTGGTCGACGATGCCATCGTCCTCCATCACGTCCTCGAAGCGGTAGCGCCCGTCCGGGATTTGCTCGATCTCGGCGCGCATACGGCGCTCGGAGTAGTCCATCAGGCCGTGGACGTTCTCAAGAAAGCTCGCAATGCCGTATTTGCGCGCGAGGTCCGCCATGCGCCGCTCGCCGAGGTCGATCGCCGCGATCAGCGCGCGGAAGTCGCCGTAGTTGAAACGCGGCGTGCGCACGTTCGCGAGCAGCAGGCGCCAAACGTCGTCCACGTCCTTGCCGGCGCGCTTGATCTTGACGGGCGGCACGCGCAGCCCTTCGTGGAACACCTCCGTCGCCTCGCCCGCGAAGCCGGCCGGCGCCATGCCGCCCACCTCGCACAAGTGGCCGATCGCCACCGCGAAGCCGATCAGCCTGCCTTCGACGAACACAGGCTTGAAGACCGTGTGCTCCGGCGTGTGGAGGCCGCCGCGGTAGGGGTCGTTGTGCAGCAGGACGTCGCCTTCCCTGAGGTCATCGAGGTCGATCTCGTGCACGCAGGAGCGCAGCAGGAGCGGCATGCCGCCGATCATCGACGGGCAGAAATCTCCCGTGGCCACCAGTTCCCCGCTCGGCAGCGCGAGGCCGCAGGTGAAGTCGAGCGACTCGCTGAAGATGGTGGAATACGAGGTGCGCATCAGCGTGACGCCCATGTCCCGGCAGATGGAGACGAGGATGCCGCCGACGATGTTCAATGAAACCATGTCCATGGGCGTGGCTCCTACGCTTCTCTAGTTGGCGCTGATGAGCAGATTGCCGAAACGGTCCACAAGCAGGCCCTTGTCGCCGTCGAGCACGGTGACGGAGGCGTTCTCCTCAACCAGCGCGGGTCCGGCGATGCGGTGGCCGGCGCGCAGCGCGTCGCGGTTGTAGACCGGGGTATCGACCCAGCCCTGGTCGAACCAGACCGGGCGGACGGAAGCGGGCTTTGCGTCGCCGTCCGCTTCCTCGATCTCGGGAAAGGACAGCTCGCCGGTGTTCGCGATGCCGGTGACGAGGAAGTTGACGATCTCCATAGGGTCGTCGAGCCGGAAGCCGAACCGCGCGTCGTGCTGGCTGTGGAAGGCGTCGAAAAGCTGCACGACCTCTTCTTCGGTGAACGCGTCGATGTCGACCGGGATCTCCAGCTCGTAGTTCTGGCCGAGGTAGCGCATCTCCACGCTGCGGGTGACGGCAGCCTCGGAGTGGCCCTGCGCGGCCAGCTCGGCGCGGCATTCGGCGACCAGCGCCGCCATCACGTTGCGGGCACGTTCGACATCGAAGAAGCGCGAGTTGAGCTGCACCGTGCGGTAGCGGTCGACGCGCGCGTTTGCCATCGTGAAGCCGAAGGCCGAGAACTGGCCGGGGAAGTTCGGCACGAGGCCTTTCGGGATGGAAGCCTCCGTCATCAGGTCGCTCACATGCGGCGGGCCGGCACCCCCGAAGGCGACCAGCACGAAGTCGCGGGGATCAAGCCCTTGCTCGGTCAGCACGGTGTGCAGTGCCCCCACCATGTTGTTGTTGGCGATCCGCACGATGGCGAGGGCCGCCTGGGCCACAGGCATGCCAAGCGCGTCGGCGATGGCCTGGACCGCACGGCGCGCCGCTTCGGCATCGAGGCTCATGGAGCCGCCGAGGAAGTTCTGAGCGGAAATGCGGCCGAGCACCACGTTGGCGTCGGTGACCGTGGGCCACGTGCCGCCGCGGCCGTAGCAGGCGGGGCCGGGATTGGCGCCCGCGCTCTCCGGCCCGACCACCAGCATGCCGCCGGCGTCGATGCGCGCGATCGAGCCGCCGCCGGCGCCGATGGTGCGGATGTCGATCATCGGGATCTGGATCGGCCGACCCCACGCGATCTCGAAATCGGTGGTGAACTTCTCGCGGCCGCCCACCACGGTGGACACGTCGGTGGATGTGCCGCCCATGTCCAGCGTGACGAGGTTCGGCAGGCCGAGTGCCTCGGCGGTGCGCTTCGCCGCGATCACGCCGCCGGTCGGCCCGGACACGGCGATCTGGATCGGCGCTTCCACGGCCTTGTCGAGCGTCATCTCGCCGCCGTTGGAGCGCATCACGACGATCCGTGTGCGGACGCCGTTCTCGTCGAGTTCGCGGCGCATGCTGCCGAGCTGCTTTTTTACCACAGGCTTGATGACGGCGTCGCAGATCGTGGTGGAGGAGCGGAAATGCTCCTTCCACTTTGGCAGCACCTCGTAGGAGATCGAGACCGGAATGCCCGGCAGCTCCTCGGCGAGGATCGCCTTGATGCGCTGCTCGTGATCCGGCGTGAGATAGGAATGCAGCAGCACCACCGCGATCGCCTCGACCTTCCCTTCAGCCTTGATACCCGCCGCGAGAGCCCGCACCTGCGCCTCGTTGAGCGGCCGGATCGTCTCGCCGGAAGGACCGATGCGCTCATCCACCTCCAGCGCATGACGCCGCTGCAGGAAGGGCTTGGGCTTCACCCAGGCGAGATCGTAATGGTGCCGGCGATTGCCGCGGCCGATGAAGGGAACATCCTTGAAGCCGCGCGTCGCGATGTAGGCGGCCGTCGCCACCTTTCCTTCCAACAGCGCGTTTGTCGCCACCGTGGTGCCGAGGCGGATGCCATCGATGGCGTCGATGCGGCCGAAGGCCTGCAAGCCGGTCATGATTCCCTCGATGGGGTTCTGCGGCGTGGACAGGTTCTTCCATGCCGTCAGCGCCTTCCCGTCCTGGTCGTAAGCGACGAAGTCGGTGAAGGTGCCTCCGATGTCGATGCCCAGGCGATAACTCATAGGTTGTCGTCTCCTTCAGCGATCCGTGGCAGCCGCGTAGTTGACGGGCGTGGCGTGCCAGCCCTCGGCGCGCCTGCCCCAGAACGTGTCCTTGATCCGGGTCGAGACCGGCCCCGGGCGGTCATTCCCCATGATGCGGCCATCAATGCGGCTCGCCGGCATTACGCCGCCGGCCGTTGTCGAAAGGAAGATCTCGTCGGCATTGCGCGCCTCGTCGGCCGACACCTTCCGGATCTCGTGCGGGATGCCGAGCTGCTCGCAGATCTCGCCCACGGACCGGCGCGTGATCCCCTCCAGCACGCCGGCATCGGGGGTGACCACCACGCCGTCGATCACCATGAACACGTTGAAGCCGGGTCCCTCGGTCACGTTGCCGTCGCTGTCGAGCAGCAGCGCGAAGTCGGCGCCACGATCGAGCGCCTCGAACTGCCCGCGCGTCAGGTCCGCCCAGTGAAAATTCTTGGCAGTCGGGTCTACCGAATCCGGCGGGATGCGCAGGGTTTGCGCGATGACGAGATGGCCGCCGCGTTCCTGCACCTCCGGGCTCATCACCCACACCCAGGGGATGGCAAACGCCGCGATGTAGTTGCGCGCATAGGTAGGATGGTACGGCGTGCCCGGCTTTGGCCGGCCGCGAAGGCAGTCCATCGCCACATAAGCGTTCCGCAACCCGCTCAGCGCGACGCAGCGGTTAAGGACGACACGGATCTCGTCGTCGTCCTCGGTCGGCTCGAAGCGGAGTTTCTGCATGGACGCGCGGAAGCGGCGGATATGGTCATCGAGGCGGAAGAACCGGCCTTCCCAAACGCCGACCACGTCGTAGGTGACGTCGGAGCGGCGGTAGCCCCAATCGGTGATGGGGATCGCCGCCTCGCCGATCGGCATATAGCAGCCATCGATGTAGGCGGCGCCGGCAGCGTAGGGGTTGTCGTTCATGATATCCCTCAAGCGACCGCGTTTGAGTCGTCCTGGAGCGCGCGGGCGCCCGCAACGGCGCCACCTTCCGGCATCATCTCGCGCGGCCCACGGATCAGCGCCAGTTCCTTGCCGCCGGAAAGACCGTTCGGGCGGAAGATGAGGATGAGCGCAAGCAACAGCCCAAGCCCAAGCTCGCCGCTGCCGACCGGCAGCTTGAACAGCGCGGAGCCGACCGGAAAGCCGCGCTCGCCAAAACGCAGGAGCTGCACGATTACGGTCACGGCGATGACGCCAGCGACGGCGCCGGTCAGGCTGCCCATGCCGCCGACGACCAGCATCGCGATGGTGATGAAGGAAAGGCTCAGGTAGAACGTGTCGACGGTGAGGATGCCGAGGAACTGCGCATAAAGGCCGCCGCCCGCGCCCACCAGCGCGGCGCTCAGCACAAAGGCGAGGAGCCGCATCCGCACGCTGTGCACGCCCGATGCCTTCGCGGCGACGCCGTCCTCCCGCGTTGCGCGCAGGAGCAGGCCGTAGCGCGACATCTGAAACAGGTGTGCGACGAGGATTCCGCCCGCGGCGAAGGCGAGCGCCACCCAAGGGCCGACCGGCGTCGGGATGCCGATCAGGGAACTCACCCCGGCAGTCACCGAATCCCAATTGGAGTAGATGCTGTTCACGATGATGAGGAAAGCAAAGGTCGCGATGGAGGCCGCGATGCCGTTGAGCCGCAGGATCGCGAAGCCGAACAGCAGCGCCACGATCGCAGGCAGGAGAATGGCGCCGGCCATGGCGAGCGGGAACGAGAATTGGTTCTCCTGCAGGAGTTCCGGCAGGCCTTGCAGCATCACCTGCTTGAAGCTGGGCTCGGCGGTCGCCCAACCGGCGGCGTAGGCGCCGATGCACATGAAGCCGACCTGTCCGAACGAGATTACGCCCGAGTTGCCGATGAACACGTAAAGCCCGACCACGACGAGCACGCGGATGAGCATCTCGACCAGCGTCACTTGCAGCGCGTCCAAGCCGCCGACCTCCGATATAGCGACAGCGGCGCCAAGGAGCACGATCAGCAGCACGGGCGTTTGGTGGCGAGCAACGAAAACGTGCATGAAACCCTTTCCTCAGACGCGCTCGACGGTCGTGCGCGACGGCAGCAGGCCGCTGGGCCGCACGAGCAGCACGAGGATGACAAACGCAAAGGCGAAGGCGTCGCGAAAGGCGCGCAGATCCGGCGGCAGGTAGGCCTGCAGCATGGTGACGATGAAGCCGAGCAGGAAGCCGCCCGCGACCGCGCCCGCCAGGCTGCCCATGCCGCCGATCACCACCGCCACAAAGGCGAACAGCGCCAGCGGCACCCCCATCTGAAAGGTGAGCGAGCCGGATTGCGTGATGTAGAGCATGGACACCGCGGCGGCGAGGACGCCGCTGATCGCGAAGGCAAGCCCGATCACCACGTTGCCGCGCACGCCGAGATACTGAGCCATGCGGAAGTCCTCGGCGGCAGCGCGCATCTGCACGCCTTGCGGCGTGCGGCGGAGGAACACGGTGAGCGCCGCCATCAGCACAAGCGTCACGGCCAGCGTGATGAGCTGGAGCAGCGGCACGCGCAGCGCGCCGATGGTGATCTGGACGTTGGCGCCGCTCCAGAAGTCAACCGCCTTGGGCCGCGCGCCGTAGAACATCAGGATGCCGTTCTGGATGATGTAGCTCACGGCGAAGGACGCGATCATCAGCGTCGGCGGGGACGCGGTGCGCAATGGCCGGAACACCGCTGCGTCGGTGAGCAAGGCGGCGACCACGACGATCATCGAGATGGCGACCACGACGGCGGCGGGCGTCCAGGAGCCGATCATCAGGCGGGCCGTGACGTCAGCGGCGGGAACGATCAGCGCATAAGCGCCGACCGTGATGAGGTCGCCGTGCGCGAAGTTGATCAGCCGCAGGATGCCGAACAGCAGGCCGATGCCGAGCGCGGTCAGCGCGTAGATGCTGCCGAGCGCCAGCGCGTCGATCAAGTGCTGCAGGAAGCCGATCATGCCGCGGTCTCCGCCGGCGCGCTGTCCTGCGTTCCGAAGCCGAAATACGCACGGTGGATCGCTTCGCCGTCGCGCAGGTCCGCGGCGCGCCCTTCGACCTGCACCGCGCCGCCGCGCAGCACGTAGATGCGGTCGGCGAACTTCAGGATGCGGGCGGAACTCTGCTCGTTGATGAGCAGGGTGAGCTTCTCGCGCTGGCGAAGCTCCAGCAGGATCTCGTAGATCTGGTCGATGATCCGCGGCGCGAGGCCAAGCGAGGGCTCGTCAACCAGCAGCAAGCGCGGGCGCGTCATCACGGCGCGCGCCACCGCCAGCATCTGCTGCTCGCCGCCCGAGAGCCGGGCCGCCGGGTAGCGCAGCCGCTCGCGCAGCCGGGGGAAGTGGCCAAGCAGCCGCTCCATGCCCGCGCGCGCCGCGGCGCGGTCGCCCAGCATGTAGCCACCGATCTGCAGGTTCTCCTCGACGGTGAGCGTGCCGAAGATGTGCCGCCCTTCCGGCACCAGCGACAGCCGCAGCCGGGCGATGTGCTCGGGGCGGCGGCCGACGATGCTGCGGCCCTCGAGCCGGATGTCGCCGGAGACCGGCCTGACCCCGCCCGCGATCGCGGCGAGCGTGGTGGACTTGCCGGCCCCGTTCGGGCCGATGATGCAGACGACCTCGCCCTCGTCCACGCTGAGCGACGCGCTCCGCAGGGCCATGAGGTCGCCGTAGCGAACGGAAAGGTTCTCGACTTCGAGCAGCGCGGCCATCACCCCTCCACGCCCAGATAGGCGGCGAGCACCGCCTGGTCGCGCTGGATCTCCGCGGGCGTTCCTTCAGCCAGCGTCTTGCCGCCGTCGAGCACGTGGACGCGATGCGATACGCCCATCACCACCCGCATGTTGTGCTCGATGAGCAGCACGCCGCAAACGAACGTCCTGGGAATGGAGGAGACCAGCACCATCAGCCCCTCGCACTCGGCATCCGACATGCCCGCCGCCGGCTCGTCCAGCAGCACAAAGGCAGGCGGCAGGACCATGGCACGCGCGATGGCGAGGCGCCGCTGGTCGGTATAGGCGAGGGCGCCGGCGCGCAGCGACGTCTTGCCTGCCAGGCCGACCCAATCCAGGATCGCGCGGCCGCGCTCGACCGCACGTCGCCGGCCGAGGCCGAGGCCGACCGCCGTCACCTCGACGTTTTCCAGCACCGACATGTCCTTGAACAGCCGCCCGGCCTGGAACGTCCGCGCGACGCCCATCTCCCGAAACTGCATTGGGCTCCAGCCCACGGTGCTTTCGCGGCCGACCAGCACCCTCCCCCCAGTCGGTGCCTGGAAGCCGGTGAGGCAGTTCACCAGCGTCGTCTTGCCGGCACCGTTCGGGCCGATCAGCCCGAACACCTCGTGGCGCTCGACCGTCAGGCTCACACCGGAGATCGCGGCAAGCCCTTCGAACCGCACCGTCAGGTCGTCAACCGTCAGCTCGGCCGCGTCGGTGTTGGTGGGATCAGCCGGCACGGCTGACGGCTCGGTCATTGGCGATGCTTGCTCCGGCCGGATTGCGGGCGAGGGCCGCCCCACGCGAGGCGGCTGCCGGTGATGGAACGACTCACTCGCTGCTCTTGAGGCGGTAGAGCACCGCATCGGGAATGGTGTCGGTGATCTTCCATTCCTCGACCGGTGTTTCCTTGCCATCGGCATAGGACATCACGAACATCGGCTCCGCGGTCTGCACGTGCAGCTTCGGCGTGAAGCTGCGCGGTCCGAGCACGGTGGGCTCGTCCTTCATCTTGTTGAGGATGTCCACGACCGGCTTCGCGTCTGCCGTCTTGGCGTCCGTCGTCGCCTTTGCCCACATGTCGAGGAAGGCGTAGATGGGATACGCGTATTGCGTGGTCGGCGGCTTGCCGAACTTCTTCTCGAAGGCAGCGGAGATCTCGTTCACCGCCGGGCGCGGATCATCCTTTGCGAGCGCCTGCGAGGGCAGGTAGAAATCCTTCAGCCCTGGCACGGAGTTAAGCCAATAGGTACCGTCCATCGCGGTGGCGCTGAAGATGGGCAGCGTGATGCCAGCCGCGCGCAACTGGCGCAGCGAGCTCGCGGCACCTGGATTGGTTGAGCACAGCATGACGTGATCAACGCCGTCCTTGGCGATCGCATCGTTGAGCCGCGTGATCTGCGAAGAAACGGTTGGGTCGAGACCTTTGAACGTGTCCTGGCCGACGAGCGTCCCTTTGTTCGCCTTGATCTGCCAGTTGTAGCCGGCGCAAACGGACTTGTTGTACTCGATCGTCTCGTCGATGAGCATGTAGCCTTTCTTGACACCCTTCTTCTTCATGCCCCAGTCCGCCATCACAGCGCCTTCGAGCTGGCCCGCGTTGTTGGCCGTGAAGGAAAGCGGCCCGACGCCGACGACGCCGGCTTTGGGGTCCGAGGCGCCCATGAACACCGAAACGATGCCCGCCTTCTGCGCCTGCAAGGCGGCCGGGGCGCCGTAATCGTAGTCCGCCGAAACTAGGAGCAGGTTGGCGCCCTGCTTGACGATGTCCTGGCCGACCTTGGCACCCTCGACGCGGTCGGTCTTGGTGTCGCCGCTGATGACCTTGATCGGCTTGCCGAGCAGCCCGCCCTTTGCGTTCTGCCGATCGACCCAGAGCTGGGCCATCTTGTAGGCTTCGCCGTCATAGGCCTCCATCCAGCCGGACATGGCGACTGCCATGCCGATCGTGATGCCGTCCTCGGCGCGCGCCTGCGGCGCCGTTCCCAACGCCAACGCGCCGCAGGCCAGCGTGAACATCGATGCCTTCTTCATATCCGCCCTCGTTCCAGTTAGACCGGATGCGCCGGCTCGCGTGGACCCTGCTGGCTGGCGTTAGCGCGCATTGGCTTCAGCCGCGCGCCGCGCTTCACGTTCCGTTTCCCAATCGACACACCAAGACGAACAATAAATCCTGCCGTTTTCTGAACTGCGCTGTGGCATGTTCTGCTTCGAATCTTCGAAGATCAAAATGCCGCAATTCGCGCACTTGATGTACGCTTCGATATACAGCTTGTTCTTGGAAAACTTCATCGGCGTTCTTCCAGCGTTCGCACATGATGCGGTCGGTTGACGTTCTGCTGGTTGTTGTCGGGGTCGAAAAGGCCGGCCTGCCGGTACATTTCTGTCACGCCGATCCACGTCGCCTGCAGGTGATGCCGCATGGCGGCGAGCGAGCGAGCGACATCGCGCGACTCCAGCGCCTCCACGATGGGCAGGTGCGCTGCGGCCGTGGCCGGCAGAGGCTCGAACTCCAGGTCGACGCAGGCGAGCAGGATCTGGATTTCGGTGTCGATCGCCTCGTGCGCGCGCAGGAGCTGCCGGTTTCCCGACAACTCGCATATGGTCCGGTGCAACGCCAAGTCCGCCTCGCGGACCTCCGTGACGTTGTCCCGCTTTGCCGCCTTCGACATGCGGTCATAGATCGCGCGGATGGCTACGAGATCGCGCTGCGCCATGCGTGGAAGCGCCAGCTCGATCGCGAAGGACTCGAGGGAGATGCGGAAGGAGAAGACGTCGTCGATGTCTTGCGCGGTCATGACCCGCATGCGGTGGCCGCGGCGCGGGAGCGAGACCAGGTATCCGCGCTGCGCCAGCCCGGAGATCGCCTCGCGGATCGGGTTGCGGCTGATGCCGAGCGTGCGCGCGAGCTTGGCTTCGTTGATTCGACCGCCGGGCTTGAGATGCCCGGAGGTCATCTGCTTCAGCAGCAGGTTCCGGACGTGGTCGGAAAGGCTCAGCGCGCCAAAGATGGCCATGACCTCTTCCCGGCCTGCGCTGCACGTCTCAAACGATGCCTCCTGACCAGATTTCTTGCAGACTGTGGACAGATTATGAGCGGGCGACGCGGTGGGCAAGTCATCGCGATCCGTCGGCCGCGCGTCGGCGCGCCGTTCGGGGCCGATGCTGCGGGCATCGCCGCTTGCGGGGCGCAGGGCGGGAGTCGCCGCGATCTGGCGACGGCGCGGTCCGCCGTCGCCAAACTCGGACCGAAGAGGATTGCTCAGGGACATTGGCCAAGCCATAGGCAAACTGCGTGCCATCGCACGCCAGGCGCATCCGGGCGCGGCTGGTTCCTGGCCGCCGGATGGTCTGCATCGGCGCGGGCGTGATCGGCCTCGAAGTGGCGTCCTCGGCAAAGGCACACGGCTGCGTGGTGGACGTTGTCGAGGCCGGTCCGTCGATCATGGGCCAGTGCGTTGCGCCGGAGATCGCCGGCCGGATAGCGAGGCTGCGCAAGGCGTCCGGGGTGGCTCCTGCATTTCGGCGCGCCGGTCATTGCCGTCGAGCAGGGTCGCATGACCTTCGGCACGGGTTGGGGGATCGCGGCGGGTTGCGTGATCGCCGGCATCAGCATGGAGCAGAATGTCGAACCGGCGGCAGCGGCACCCTGGTCGATGAACCGGGCCGCACCAGCGACGAGAGCGTCTATGCCGCGGGCGACGTCGCCGCATCCCGGGTGCCGCGTCTAGCACGGCATGTGCGGCTGGAACCCTGGAAGCACGCGCAGGATCGCGGTCGGCCGGGCCATGGCCGATGCGGGCGCATCCTATGACGAGGTGCCGTGGTTCTGGACCGACCAGCACGGGGTGGACCTGCAGGTGGCCAAAACGTCCGAGGGCGCCGCACAGACCGTGATCCGTGGCGACCCGGAGCGCTGCTTCTCGGCCTTGCATCTGGATGCCGGGCACCGCCCGGCCGGGGTCGCGGGCGTCAATGCGCCCCGCGATGTCCGGACAGCGCCCGCGCTGGCCGACCCGGCGACGCCGTTGCGACGCTTGCTTCCTGCCCCTTCAAGCGGACGTGCCGGCCGTCCGCCCCGCGTCGCGGAACCCTGCCGCGAGGTGCCGCGCGCAGCGCAGCGCCAGCGCGGTCACGGTGCTGGTCGGGTTGACGACGCCGCCGGTCGCGAAGCTGCTGCCATCAACGACGTAAAGGTTCGGCACCTCCCAGCTTTGGTGCCATTGGTTTACGACGGAGCTGCCGGGATCGCTCCCCATGCGGCAGGTGCCCAGCATGTGCCAGGCCGGGGTGCGGTAAACGCCGTCCTCCATGTAGTCGTTGACCGCCGTGTCGAACGCATCGACGCTCTGCGCCAGGTCGCGCAGCCGCTCGATGCCGTAGCGCATCATGCGCAGGTCATTCTCGTGCGGCACGTATTGCAGCTTGGCCGCCGGCAGGCCGTCGCTGTCCGTTTCGGTGCCTGAAAGGGTGATGCGGTTGGACGCCTGCGGCAGGTCGTCGCCGATGGCGAAGGCGCCGAAGCTGTGGCCGAAACGGCGCGCGAACCAGGCGTGGTGCGCGGCGCCCCACGGCGCCGGATGCTGGCTGAACGCGCCGATGGCGGCCGTGCCGGCGGGTCCCGTGCGCGCGACGTTGAAGTTGAAGCCGTTCACGAAGCCGCGGGACACGTCGGTTTCGGCGAACTCGCTGCTGATGATCGCGCCCGAATTGCCGACATGCGAGTCAATCGGCTGGTCTACCCAAATCTCCGCCGCGACCAGCGTATGGTGCAGCAGGTAGCGGCCGACCACGTCGTTGGCGTTGGCGAGGCCACGGGGATGCCGGGCGCTTTCGGACAGCAGCAGCAGGCGCGGGCTGCCGACGCCATTGGCGGCGAGGACCACCACCGCGGCGTCCTGCTGCACCCGCGTGCCCGTCGCCCGGTCGATGAAAACGGCGCCGGTGGCGCGTCCGTCCGGCCCGGTCTCGATCCGCTCCACCCGCGTGCCGGGCCGCAGCACCGCGCCGGCTGCCAGCGCCTTGGGCCAGAGCGTGATCGACATCTTCGCCATCGAGCCGCGCGGGCAGCCGGAGCCGCAATTGCCGCAGCCGTTGCAGGCAGCCCGGCCGTCGTAGCTTTCCGAAATGATACCCGCCGGCATCGGCCACCAATGCCAATCGAGCTGCTCGAACCCCTGCGCAATCGTCCGTCCGCTTTTGCGCATCGGCAGCGGGCCCAACGGATACGGCGCCCGCGGCGGCATGGCGGCGTCGCCGGTCAACCCGCTCACGCCGATCAGCCGGTCGGCCTCGTCGTAGAACGGTGCCAGGTCCTCGTAGGTGATCGGCCAGTCCGGGGCGAGGCCGTGCTCCCGGCCCTTGCGGAAATCGGACGGGCGGAACCGCGGCCACAGCGCCGCAAACACGTTGGTGGAGCCGCCGACGCCGTTCCACATCAGCGCATGGGACTGCCCACCCTCGACCGGGTAATCGTCCGGGCCGCGGCGGACGCTCGGCTCCGGGTTCCAGCGGTTCTGGCGTTGGTACTGGAAGTCGTCGCTGTAATGCGGATGCTGCGCCGGCTCGGTCCACCCGCCTTGGTCCAGGCAGACGACCCGCAGCCCCGCCTGCGCAAGCACCAGGCTGCACACCGCGCCGCTTGCCCCGGCGCCGATCACCAGGACGTCCACCGGGTCGGGCTTGCTCATGGCGTTGCCTCCAGGCCAAGCCGGTTTGTGTCGACGGGCTGCACCTGCTCCGTCGCGATCCAGTGCCCCCGCGCGTGGCGCGGCGCGTCCGCGGCGGCATCGAACGGCTCGGCCGGGTAGCCCTCGGGCAGCGGCGCGTCGTTGTAGCGGAAACCGAGCGCGCGGATCGCCGCGATGACGCCGGGCTGCTCGTAATAGGTGAGATAGGCGTGCTTGCGCACTTCGTCGAACAGCTTCGGCTCGCTCGCCTCCAGCCGTGCCACGGTGTCATGCCAAGCCTCCGCGCCACCCGGCAGCGCGCCCTGCGTGCGCAAGCCCGTATGGAGGCGGCCAAGCAAGGCCGTGTCCGCGGCGTTCAAGCGCGCGGCGAGCTGCCCGGCCATTCCCGTGGCGCTCGCGGCCGGGAAGCCGTGGCCGCCGGGAAGCAGCGTGTCGATCAGTCCACGAAGCATGTCGTCGTCATCATGGGTCAACCCGTTCCTCCCATTCGCGCGGCGCTGCGCTATGTGCGGTGCGCAACCGCCTCGGCTACGCCATCCCGGACCCGCGCCCCGCTTGGCGGGGCCAGCGCGCCGGTCCGCACGCCGCTGTCCGCATTGAACACCGACACGCTGCCGCGCGCCACGGCGAGCGTGAGCAGCTCGCCGGGTTGGTGGGCGCGCGGGTCCGGGCAGGTCGCCTTGACCAAGCTGCCGTCGGCCAGCGTCACATCGAGGAAGGTCACCGGCCCGGCCGGCTCGATCAGCGTCAGCGTGCCCTCAACCGCCAGGTCGTCCGGGCCGGGACGGCGCGTGGGCGACAGGTCGTGCGGGCGCACGCCGAGCAGGCTCGTGGCTGCCATGCCGCCACCCGCCACGGGTCCGGGCAGGAAGTTCATCTGCGGGCTGCCGATGAAGCTCGCGACGAACTGGTTGGCGGGTTCGCGATATACCGTCATCGGCTCGGCGAACTGCTGCAGCACGCCCGCGTCCATCACGGCGATGCGGTCGGACAGCACCATTGCCTCCTCCTGGTCGTGGGTGACGAACACGACGGTCATGTTCAGTTCCCGTTGCAGCCGCTTGATCTCGGTCCGCATCCGCACACGGAGGCTGGCGTCGAGGTTGGACAGCGGCTCGTCCATCAAGAGCGCCGCCGGGTTGCGCACGATGGCGCGGCCTACCGCGACCCGCTGCCGCTGCCCACCCGACAACTCGGCAGGCGACCGGTCGAGCAGCGCTTCCAGCCCGAGCAGTTCCGCCGCCCACGCCACCTGCTTCTGGACCGTTTGCGCCGGCAGCCGCTGCTGCTGCAGCGGGAAGGCGATGTTCTCCCGCACGCGCATGTGCGGATACAGCGCGTAATCCTGGAAAACGAGCGCGATGTTGCGGTCGCGCGGCGGGATGCGCCCCATGTCCTGTCCATCCAGGTGAATCGCGCCCTCGCTGATCTCCTCCAGCCCGGCAATGCAGAACAGCAGCGTGCTTTTACCGCAGCCGGACGGGCCGAGAAAGGAGACGAACTCGCCATCCCGGATGTCGAGGTCCAGGCCCTGCAGCACCGGCAGGGTGCCGTAGCTCTTGGATACGTCCCGGATCGAAATGGATGCCATGCGGCCCTCTCCGTTCAGCCCTTGACCGAGCCCGACAGCGCGCCCTGCACCAGATAACGCTGGAACAGGAAGGCCACGGCCACGGGCGGCGCGACCGAAAGCACGGTGGCCGCGAACAGCGGGCCGTAGGTGTAGAACTGCGCTTGGCTCAGGAACCCCGCCAGGATCACCGGGATGGTCTGCGCCCGCGGCGTGGAGGTCAAGATCAGCGCGAACAGGAACTCGTTCCAGCTCGCCAGGAAGCAGAAGATGGCGGTGGCGACGATGCCGGGCCGCACCACGGGCAGCAGGATTTTCCACAGCGCCTTGAGCCGCGAGCAGCCGTCGATCAGCGCGGCGCGGTCCAGGCTGCGCGGCACGCCCTCGAAATAGGAGCGCATCATCCAGGTGCTGAGCGGCAGCAGGAAAGAGCAGTATGACACCATCAGCGCTGTGCGCGTGTCGATCAGCCCGGCAGCGCGGAAGCCGATGAAGAACGGCAGCACCAGGGTCAGCCCCGGCGTCATGCGGGTCAGCAGCAAGGCCCAAAGCGAGAACTTGAACGCCGGCGCCTTATCGTGCCGGGCAAAGGCGTAGCCGGCCAGCGTGCCCAGCACGACGCTGACCGCGGCGACGACCGCGCCTACAGCGAAGCTGTTGGCCAGGGATAGCGGCACGCGCTGCGCCTGCACGCTGCTGGATTGGGCAGCAACGCGGCCGGGCAGCAGGACGGACACGAAGTTGTCCAGCGTGATCGTGCTCGGCACCATGCTGGCAGGGGTGCGGATCAGGTCAGCGGCGGGCGTCAGGCTCATCAGCAGCAGGGCCGCCACGGGCAAGGCCGACCACAGGAACACCAGCGCCGCCACCGCCCAGAAGCCGCCCTGCGCCAGCACGCGCGCCACGGGACGCGGCAGCAGCCGGGCGCGCGGGCGGAACGGCGGCAGGGTCGCCATGCCGT
>CALMVT010000294.1 GCA_937873175.1 uncultured Acetobacteraceae bacterium
AAGCCGGGCACGCCCGGTCCGCTGATCTACACCTCAGGCCCCCACGCGCCCGCACTCGCCATGCTGGCGCAGTATGGGCTGCGCGTCAGCGACCTGCAGGGCCCCATGGGGGCGGCATCGGGCCTGAAGATGAGCTACGCTGGCATCACCAAGGGGCTGACGGCGCTCGCCTCCGCCATGATGCTGGCCGCGACACGGTTCGGGGCCGCCCCGGCGCTCGCGGCCGAACTCGCCGTTAGCCAGCCGGACCTGCTGGAATACCTGACCCGGTCGGTGCCGGACATGTATCCGAAGGCATACCGCTGGGTGGCCGAGATGCAGGAGATCGCAACCTTCGCCGGCGAGGATGGGCCAACGCACGACATCTACACCGCCATCGCGGCGCTTTACGCCGAGCTGGCGCAGGATGCGGCCGGCGCCAAGCAGGAGATCGGCGCGCTCGACGCTTTTCTTGGGCGGCCCTGACCTGCTGCCACGCACGCGCGCTAGTGCGGTGGCTGCGGGACCGCCGTCGTTCCAGACCGGGTCGGGCTTGAGGCAAGCAGGTCAGGCACGCTTTCCGCATCGCGTCCGTCACGGCAACGTCCTAATCCCAGCCCAAACCCGAAACCCAGCCAGGGCCTGAACTGTTCACACTTCCAACTGTTCCCTGCGGATCAACAGTTGCGCAGTGCCGCCTGACGGATATCGCCGCCAGGCGGCGTGCGGCTGGGTTATTGTGGACGTGACGCAAACAGTCCATGAGGGGATCGTAATGTTGAACGGCGTTGATGGGGTGGACGCTTCCTCTCGTGGTCGGTCGACATCACCACGTTGGCACGTCGATGCCGTCAGGGGGCGTCCACCCTATTAACGCCGCGTTGCAGGCGAAGTTTTTTGTCGCCAAAACTTTGCCTGCTTGGATGGGCTTGCGAGGCCTGTGGCCCTCGAGACGCCAGTCGCGCATTAACGGGTAGGGGTGCGATGAATGTGGGGTGGCGCGTTTGGCTTATCCGATAGCTAAAAATATTTGGAGGCATGGATGGACGGTGAAACGTTCCGCACCTTAAGGCGTAAGTTGAGAAGAACTCAGATCGAGTTGGCCGAAGAGCTGAACCGGCATTGCAGGCAAACCTGCGACCGGGCGATGCTGTCCAGGTGGGAGTCAGGCCGTGATTCCATTCCGGGCGAGGTGGTGAATGCGATGGAAGCGTGGACTGACCGCCAGCCGCGCGATGCTCGCGTGTTTGCCTTAGCAAACCAGAAGGGGGGTGTCGGCAAGACCACGAGCGCGCTCAACCTCGCCTACGCTCTCATGCAACTTGAACAACGCGTTCTTCTCCTCGACCTTGACCCGCAAGCGACCGCGACCTCCGTCCTGTTCGGGCAGGCGGCCACCGAGTTGTTCAGGCAGCGCCGCACCGTCGCGCATGTGATCCTCGACGATCAGGCCATGGCAGATGCTGTTACCCGCGGGGGAGAAGCCGTGGACGGGCGATCCGCGCCGTTCGACTTCGTGGGCAGTCACATCAACCTAGCCGGCGTGGACATGCGCCGCGAGCCGGGCTTCGACGCTGCGCTGCAGGACAGCCTTGAAGCGCTGCGGTCGTCCTACGACTTCGTCATTGTCGACGCACCGCCCAATTTAGGAACACTGACCTGGATGGCGCTCGGTGCTGCAGACCTGGTAATCGTCCCGGTGCAGACCGAGCCATACGACGCGATGGGCGTTTCGATGATTTTGGAAACCGTTCGCAAGGTGCAGCGGCGCCTCAACCCAGGCCTGCGGATTGCCGGCATTCTGCCGACGCGCTTCTCAGCCAACCTCGTGATTGACCGAGAGGTTCTGAACCACCTCGTCACCGCTATGGCGGACATAGCGCCCGTGATCGAGCCGGTGCCCAGCAGTACAATCTACTCCCACGCTGCTTGGGCGTCCCGCATCACCCTCGAAGCGTCACCGCGGTCCAAGGTGGTCCAGGTCTACGTGAGACTCGCCGAAGCCATGGTCGCAGGCCGTCCGCTACCTCGGGCGACGCAGACCGCGGTGTCGCCCGAAGTACCGATCCGCCCGGAGGTCGCGTGATGGCGGCCACGCGCAAGCCCTCCCCTCTTCTGGGCGCGGCAAAGGCCATGCTCGATGGCGTAAGCGACGCGATTGTGCGTGAAAACAGCCAGTTTCAGCACTCGATGGAGATCCCGCTCGACCGCGTGCAGCCCGACCCCGGCCAGCCGCGGAAAATGTTCGACGACCAGGAAACGGCGGCGCTGGCGCGGACCATGGCTGAGCAGGGCCAACTGCAAGCCATACTGGTCCGGCGCGATCCCGACGCCCGCGGGGCTTGGTTGATCGTCGCTGGTGAGCGCCGATGGCGTGCGGCGAAGCTGAACGCCTGGAAGAACATTCTTGCGGTCGAGCATATGGGAGACGCAGAGGTCGCCACCTTGGTCGAGAACCTTCAGCGCCAAGATCTGTCCGTGGTTGAGGAGGCTAGAGGGCTGCAGCGCCTGATCGCGGGCAAGGGCTGGTCGCAGAAGCAGACGGCGCAGGCGCTTGGCAAGACCGACGCGGAGGTCAGTTCTACCTTGCGAATCCTTTCCCTGCCCGAAGACCTGTTAGATGAGTTGCTGGCGACGCGGAACCCAAGTCTTTCGCGCTATGTTCTGGCGGAGCTGGCCCGCTTGGAACCGGGACCTGTTCGCGACCGCCTCGTTGCGGCTGCACGCGCGGGACAATTGACGCAACGGATGGTGCGGGTTGCGCGAGCGCCGGAACCGTCTGTTGACGCTGGCAGACGTCCTAAAGATGGCGGAAGACCTGCATTCCGAGCTGTGGATCGTGTTTCGGATGCTTTGAGATTTCTGCGAGAGAAAGGTGGCCGGGTCACGGAGGCGGAGGCGTCTCGCTTGAAGCGGCTACGCGACGAAATCGACCGGTTGCTTCAGGCTGGTGAACATGGTCCAGCGTCACCGAGATCGAGTCTATGAGGTAGGTCGGCTTTCTTGCACCCTTGAACACGGCGACAGGTAGCGCCTGCACTCTTGTTCTTGGTCTGACTGACGGAGCGCAACCGTCAACCGTGCATACCCCTCAATGCCTGCTCTTTCGCTACCGTATATTTGCCCATTCTCGCCGGGAGCCTACACAAAACAAAACGCCGTTCCATAAGGGTAGCATGACTGCAGCCGCCCCCCGGCTGGAGGTAACATTGTCCACAAGCTCGGTCTTTAAGACACTTTCAGTGTCTATTAAGAGTCTAAGTGAGAATTCGCATTGTTGCTCAGTAGGTTGTGCCCGATTCGTGACCCGTCTCTTCCCGGTTCTGACCCGTTGATTCCATGAAGTGACCCCTTGATTCCGCAAAGTGACCCCTTGATTCCACTGTCCACAGATCAGGCCACAAGTAGGCGCTTACCCGGTGTGGGTCCGGACGTAGCATCGACTCCGACGCGCCTAGAAGTGACCCGTTGATTCCCAGCCCCGCGAAGCCCGCCATTTTTGGGCAGTCGCGGTGCAAAGTGACCCTTTGATTCCCGTGCGTGACACGCTCTCGCCGGGGATGGTAGCCAGAAGCTCTTGGCGCTGGAGGATCAAGGTGAACGGGACGACCTTGTCGAAGCAGGAGCAGGCTAGGCTTGAGCGTTTCCAGCGGATGCATGAGAACCGCCGTGGCCGCAAGAACCCGGCGGTCATGCCTTCCAAGTTGGCTCGCACCGCTGCGTTTGCTCCGCGCAAGAAGGGGTTGAACACGGACAGCTCCTTTTCCCGAGTCTACGCCGTCAAGCCGCATGCCATCGTCGAGGTGAGGGGCCGCGAACTCGGCTCGCAGCACCGCGATGCGCTTTACGCCCTGTTTCGCCTCCGTGCACGCCGACAGGAGATACCAAATCCGCAGTACGATCCCCGCGCGCCGATCACTATGACTTCCGCCCACCCCAAGCTCGTGTATTGGCACACCGACGCGACTTGGCGGCAACTCCTAGCGGCAACGGGAAAGACGGCTCACGTAAACAATCTGGCGACAATGCTGCGGGTGTTGGAGGAGATACGCAATGTCACGTTCCGGGTGTTCGAAGGAAACTGGGACAGCTACGAAGCGTCGCGGGGCCGGGGCCGGCTCCCCAGCGCCGGGTTTTCCGATAACCTGCTAGGCTTGATCGAATGGTCCGGCGTGGACCTCGACAGCAGTGTGACCGTCCGCTACGGCGATTGGGTCCGCGAGATGTTTGAAGCCAAGAACCTCGTCAGCCTCAACGGCGACGTATACTTCCGCCTGCGGTCGGACTACGCCAAGGCGATCTGGCCGTTTCTCGACAGCCAACCGCGTTACGACTGGGTCGGCGTCGAAACCTTGTCTGAGCTTTGCGGACGCGATTACAGCATGGAGACGACGCGCCAGCGCGTGAAATTCCGCGAGGAGGTGCGCCAGGCCTTCGACGACATGGTGACAGCTGGCGGATTGTCGTCCTGGAACACGGAGGAGGTCGGATCAGGCCGCACGAAAAGCTACCGGTATCGGTTCAGCCACAACCTACCGCTCCAAGGCAAGCTGCCGCTTCAAGCGCCCGAGGACAAGAAAAGTGACCCTTTGATTCCCGCCAAAGGGTCCACGCGGCCCATTACGCCGGGTTGAACAGATTCGAACGAAAGTCTGGCAGCAATCCGACAGCAAGGGCGACTTCACCTTGCTGCTCGGGCAGGTTGCGAGCGCAACCTGGGGCCGACGAGGTGGTTGTATCCCTCGATCGCGGTCTCGCAAGCTGCGCCGCCCATAGCCGGACGCCATGTAGCCGTGCATTGCGGAGGCGGATGTGGCGGTCGCGTGGGCTCTGCTTGGCGGGGTTGTCGGAACTCGGCACCGTGAATGCGCGCCGGTTCTCGCTGCCTACCTATTCCTGCTGCGCTGCGCTTTTACGGGACCGGAGATGCTGCGCCGGATGTTCTCGCTGAAGCCGCTGCCTGTTGCCGCTATGACCGAGCAGCTTTCCCGTTCCATGCCGCTGCTGTTCCGCGCCGCTGGCTATGCCGGCTGGTGCCTTTGCTCGACGAGGTGGAGTCGATCGGCCGTCACACGCCGCTACAGCGCCCTATCCTACACCTAGCTCCCGGCCTGACTCGGCTTGGAAAGGGAGCGCCGCTGGCCTGGCATCCTCACCGCCTATGCCTGCGTATTCCGGTCTACCACGAACGCTGAATCCGGCGGATCGTGAACATGGTTTTCGTTCCATCCTGAACGTAGTTTCCAGCCCATCGTGAACACCTGCGATGTGGTCGAGACGGCGCTGGAGGGCGGTCTGATTTGGTGCCGCTGACAGTCTTCAACCAAGGGTAGCCTTGTCCCTGCCGAGCAGCAGGGGATCGGGATGCCAGGTGAGAGAGTGTCGATGCGGAACATACGTGAAGTGCTGCGATTGCACCTGGGCCAGGGCCTGCCGCAACGGGTGATCGCGCAAAGCCTGCGGCTGGGCCTGGGCACGGTGAACGGCTACGCGGCCCATGCACGCCGTGCCGGCGTGGAATGGCCCTTGCCGGGGGGCTTGGACGACGAGCGGCTGGAGGCGCTGCTGTTCCCGCCCATGCCGGACGTGCCGACGGAGCAGCGGCCGGTGCCGGACTGGGTGTGGATGCACCGGGAGCTGCGCCAGCCGCATGTGACGCTGGCCTTGCTGTGGGAGGAGTACAGGGCTGCGGCGCCGGACGGGTTTGGCTACTCCTGGTTCTGCGACCTGTATCGCGAGTGGGCCGGGCGGCTGAAGCCGACGCTGCGCCAGGTCCATACGGCGGGCGAGCACCTGTTCGTGGACTTTGCCGGCAGCACGATGGCGGTCGTGGAGGGGGCAAGCGGGGAGGAGCGCCAGGCGGCGATCTTTGTCGCCGTGCTGAGGGCGTCGAGCGTCACCTTTGCCTACGCCAACTGGAGCCAAGCATTACCAAACTGGATTGGGGCGCACGTGGCGGCGTTCAGCTGCTTTGGCGGCGTCGCGCGCCGGCCGGCAGGGAAAGGGAGGGAACTACCCGGGCTATGGACGGTGACGCTTTTAGCGACTTCGATAAGCCCGACGTGGCCTGACCGTTTGTCGTGTAACCTAGATC
>CALMVT010000295.1:0-2007 GCA_937873175.1 uncultured Acetobacteraceae bacterium
CGCCTCGGCAGCGTCAACCCGGCTTCGCGCGTGACCCGGATTTGAACCACGCCGTGAAAACTGTGGAAAGCTGTCGTTCGATCGCCTTGGCGCACACTGCGGCGCTCCATGGCGCAGGTCGTCAACGGGTGACGTGGGTGCCGGGCCGCCGCCCATCGTTCCATCGGCCGCCGACTGCCTGCTCGATCTGCGCGGCCAACTGCAGCAGCAGTCCGTCATCAGCCTGCTTCGCCTGCGCCTGGATGCCCAGCGGGACGCCGTTCTCCTGCATGCCCAATGGCAGGGAAACCGCCGGGATGCCGCAGAGGTTGGCCAGCGGTGTGTAGGCAAAATTGCGCCAAAGATTGCCGAACCAATCGAGCACGGAAGGATTGTCGCTCAGCGTCAGATATTCCGTGGTGCCGATCGGTGGGGTGGGCAGCGCAGTGATCGGGGTCAGGATGATGTCCCAGTTCTCGAAGAACCGGCCGAAGCCGCGGGCAGTGGTGTTGAACACCGCTTGCATCTGCGCCCGCTCGGTGTAGGTGACGTTCCGCCCGGCCTCCCAGATGCGGATGTTGATCGGCTCGACCAGCGCTTCGGGCGGCTGCTCGAGGCCGAGCGGCGCCAGCAGGTTAGCGATGGTCTGTGCGAAGTTGCTGATGTAGCAGGTCGTCTGCGCGGCGAAGGCGGACCGGAAATCGATCGCCGGCAACGCCCAGCCGACGTGATGCCCCAGCCGTTCCAACAGGCTGCCCACCCGCTCCAGCTCCGCCACAAAATGCGGGATGGCGCGGTAGTCGCCCCATTCATGCGACAGCGCGATGCGCAGCCGCGCCGGGTCGCGGCGGATCAGCTCGACATAGGGTTCCGCGGGCATCCAGTACGGCATGAACTCCCCGGGCGCGCCGCCGCGACACGCATCCACGAACGTGGCCGTGTCGCGCACCGTGCGGGTGTGACAGCCCTGGATGGAAACCAGGCCGGTAAGGTCCGAGGCGTAGGGTGCGATGGAGAACACGCCGCGCGACGGCTTCAGCCCGATATTGCCGCAAGCGCCGGCCGGGATCCGGATGGAGCCGCCACCGTCCGTCGCATGCGAGATCGGCAGCACGCCCGCCGCCACCATGGCCGCCGTGCCGGCGGACGACCCATTGGTGGTGATGTCGAGGTCCCACGGGTTGCGCGTCACGTAGACCGCCGGGTTCTCCGCGGCGGAGCAGACGCCAAACTCCGGCGTGGTGGTGCGGCCGATGACGTTGAGCCCGGCCCTGCGTATGCGCCCCGCCAAGTAGCTGTCCGCCGCCATCCGATTGCCGCGCATCAGGCGCGAGCCCATTTCCTGCAGCCGGCCTGCCAGGGTGGGACCCAGATCCTTGATCAAGAATGGCACGCCGGCGAACGGGCCGGCCGCGTTCATCCCGTCTCGCAGCGGGTCGGCAACGGCGTCTGCGAACACCTCCACCACCGCCGACAGCGCCGGGTTCACCAGGGCGATGCCGGCGGCGGCTTGCTGCGCCAGTTCGGTGGGCGTGACCTCGCCGGCACGCACGCGCGCGGCCAGCGCCGTCGCGTCGTGCGCCGTCCATTCGTCCCAACTCATGGCCTGCGTCATGTTGTGACCTGTCCTTGCCTCTGTCGCGTGCCCAGGCGGGCTTGTGCGCTGCAGCATAGCCCGGCCTAATGCTGCAACCCAATGGAATGAGGCCCACAATGCTGACACGCCGCCACTTGCTTGCTGCCTCAGGCGCAGCCCTCGCGGCGCCCAGCCTGTCGCGCGCCGCGGGCAGCAGCGTGATGAGGTTCATCCCGCAATCCGACCTCACGGTGCTGGACCCGATCTGGACCACCGCCTACGTCACCCGCAATCACGGGCTCATGGTCTTCGACACGCTCTACGGAATCGACAGCACCTACGCTGCGCAGCCGCAGATGGTCGCCGGGCATGTCGTGGAGAACGACGGCAAGCAGTGGCGGATGACGTTGCGCCCCGGGCTCAAGTTCCACGACGGCACCCCGGTGCTGGCG
>CALMVT010000295.1:2017-3472 GCA_937873175.1 uncultured Acetobacteraceae bacterium
CATCAATCGCTGGGGCAAGCGCGACGCGGTGGGGCAGACCGTTTTGGCCTATACCGACGAACTGTCCGCACCGGACGACAAGACCATTGTGTTCAAGTTGAAGAAGCCGTTCGCTCTGCTGCCGGACATGTTGGGCAAGGTAGGCAGCAGCATCTGCGCGATCATGCCCGAGCGCCTGGCCCGCACCGACCCTTTCACCCAGGTGACCGAGATGGTTGGCAGCGGCCCCTTCCGTTTCGTTGGCAGCGAGCGCGTTATCGGCAGCCTGGTGGTCTACGAGAAGTTCGCCGACTACGTGCCGCGTGACGGCGGCACGCCGCAATGGACCTCCGGTCCCAAGCGCGTCTTGCTGGATCGGGTGGAGTGGCATCCGATACCGGACCTCGCCACCGCCGCAGCGGCCATGCAGAGCAAGGAAATGGATTGGTGGGAGACGGTCAGCGCGGATGTGATGCCGCTGCTCAAGGGTCTGCAAGCGCAAATTGCCGACCCGACCGGGTATATCGGCTGTTTGCGGATGAACGAGTTGCAGCCTCCGTTCGACAACCCGGCGATCCGCCGCGTGCTGCTGCAGGTGGTTGACCAGGTCGATTACATGCTGGCGGTGACCGGCGACGATCCGAAGCTGCGTCACACGCCCGCGGGCATCTTCTGTCCCGGCCTGCCGATGGCGAGCGAAGCCGGGTTGGATGCGTTCACCAAGCCGCGCGACTTCGCCGCTGCGAAGCGGGCGCTGACGGAGGCTGGTTACAAGGGCGAGAAAGTGGTGCTGATGGGCGCCTCCGACCTGCCGAACCTCAAGGCGCTGGGGGACGTGACCGCGGACCTGCTCGCGCGCGCCGGGTTCAATGTGGATTACCAAGTGCTGGACTGGGGCACGGTCGTGCAGCGCCGCACCCGCAAGGAGCCGGTGGGCCAAGGCGGCTGGAGCATCTTCGGCACCTTCTGGGCCGGCCTTGACCAGGCGACCCCTGCGAACAATGCCTTTTTGCGCAGTCCCGGCGAAAGTGGCACCTTTGGCTGGCCGAAGAGCGAGGCGTTGGAAGCGATGCGGCAGCAATGGTTGGACACCCCGGATCCAGCGGCACAGAAGGCGCTGGCGGCACGGATTCAGCAGCAGGCGTTGATCGACCTGCCTTACGTCCCTGTGGGACAATACTTCTTCTCAACCGTGTACCAGAACAACGTGAGCGGCGTGTTGGAAGGACCTCCCTTGTTCTGGAACGTCAGGAAGGCGTCGTGAACTTCCGGCCGTTCGCCTGCGCTGTCGCACCGGGCCCGACCGTGCCCTGTTCGGCGCGATGGTCTCAATCGCAATGCCGCGGAAAAGGGGCTTAGCGCGACCTCGGAACTACCTGAACTTAGCCGGGAGCAGACTGGCGGGTTTCGGGTGGAGAGCCGCGTTGGTGCATGGAGGCGAGTGCGGGCAGCATGGTCCCTGACCTACATGGTTCA
>CALMVT010000296.1 GCA_937873175.1 uncultured Acetobacteraceae bacterium
CCACCACGAACACCGCGACCAGCAGGAACATGATCGCCATCGGGTCGGTGCCGGCGGCATCGCCGATCCAGCCGGCAACCACGATGGGGCCGCGCAAGTACGCCACCAGCCAGCCGAAGGCGGAGGCCGCGGCAATGGTGATCAGCGGCAGGCTGAACACCAGCCCGGCCTCCACGAAGTCGCGCGGGAGCTGGCGGAAATGCCCGGGCCGCAACAGCGGCAGCACGACCAGCAGGATATAGGCAATGGCGACGACCCCGGCCTCGGTCGGCGTAAACCAGCCGGTCATGATGCCGCCCAGCAGAATCAGCGGGATCAGCATCGGCAGCGCCGCCCCCTGCGCCGCCCGGCCGAGCTGCGGCAGGCTGGCACGCGGGCGCCGCAAGCCGAGCGGCCCGAAAAAGTAGCAATACAGCATCAGCCCGGCGCCGATCATCAGACCCGGCACGATGCCGCCCAGGAACAGCCCGGCAATCGAGACGTTGCCGATGGCCCCATATACCACCGCCATGATCGAGGGCGGCACCAGGGCCGCAATCGTGCTGGCCGCCGCGATCAGCGCCGCTACGAACTCGGGCCGGTAGCCCTCCGCCGCCATCGGCTGCGCCATGGTGCGGGACAGCACGGCCACGTCGGCGGAACTCGACCCGGACATGCCGGAGAAGAACATGCTGAACACCGTCGTGACCTGCGCGAGGCCGCCGCGCACGTGGCCCACCAGCGCTTGCGACAGGTCGGCAATGCGGATCACCACATTGGCCGAGGTCATCAGCTCCCCCACCAGCAGGAAGAACGGGATGGCCATCAGGCTCTCGCTGTCGATGCCGTTGAACAGTTGACCCATCATGGATTGCAGGCTGATGGGAGTCATCGCCGTGCCGACCAGCACGCCGGCAATCAGGCTGAAAGCGACCGGCACGCCGAGGTAGCCGAGCGTCAGGAACATGGCAGTCATCAGCCCAAGCGTCAGGGCGTTGCCGGCCGCCATCTAGATCGCGGCGGCGTGCGCGGGGGCTTCGCTGGCCTGCGTAGCCGGCACGAAGCCACGGCGCAGGCCGTTCACGATCTGCTCCAAGCTGAACAGCGCGACCAGCGCGCCGCAGGCGGGGATAGGCCAATACAGGTAGGCGATCGGCGTCATCGACGGCATGCGGAAGGAGCTGAAGCCGCTCAGGAAGTTCTCGGCGCCGTAGAAGACCATTGCGAGGCCCACGGCCAGCACCACGCCGCGGTTGAACACCTCGAACACCGTGCGGGTGAGTCCGCGCATCGCGTTGGTAAGCGCCGAAAGCTGCAGGTGGTCCTGGCGCCGGGTCGCGACGGCGGTGCCGCAGAACACGCCGTAGGTGAAGAAGGCCATTGTGACCTCCTGCAGCCACAGCCAGGGATGGCCCAGCTCGCGCGTCAGCACGTCGGCGAACACGGAGGCCGAGAAGCAGGCGAGGCACACGCCGCACGCAATCATCAGCGCATGCTCCAGCCCATCAAGCGCCCGCCATTTCAGGTGTCGGTCGGTTTGCGCGACGATGGGGCGCGTGGGCTCCGCCATCACTGCACCGCCCGGATCAACGCCAGGATCTTGACCGCGTGCGGCCCAAGGTCGCCCGCCAGCTTGTCCTGGAACGGCGTGGCGGCGGCGACGAAGCCCGACTTGTCCACGTCGGTGACGAACTTCACGCCGATCTTGGCGAGCTTCGCCTGGCTCTCCGCTTCCAGCGCCAGGGCGCGGGCGGGCTGGGTGCGGGACACCTCGTCGGCCGCGGCCTGCACCCAGCCGCGCTGCTCCTCATTCAGGCCGGCCCACACCTTGTCCGACACCCACACCAGCGAGTTGTTGGCCTCGTGCTGGGTCATCGACATGACCGGCGCGGTTTCGTAGTGCTTGTTCGCCATGTAAACGTTGACGCCGTTCTCGGCCATATCGACGACGCCGGTTTGCAGGCTGGTGTAAACGCTGCCGAACGGCATGTGCACGGTCTGCGCGCCGTAGCCCGGGAAGATCGCGTCCTCCGTCGCCGTCGCCTGCACGCGGATCTTGAGGCCGCGCAGGTCCTCGACCCGGCGGATTTCCTTTCTGCCATACAGGTCACGCAGCCCAAGCGTCGCCAGGCCCAGCACGTGCGCGCCCGTCACCGTCTCGTCGAACAGAGCGCGCATCGCGCTGGCAATCGCGGGGTCGGCGAGGCACTTCGCCAGGTGGTCTTCCGACTTGAAAAGGTAGTGCAGGCTCATGACGCCGGATTGCGGGGAAAGCGTCGCGGCGTTGGCGGTGCTGGTGACCAGGAAGTCGATGTCGCCGGTGCGGATTTTCTGCAGCGCCTGCGGCTCCTGGCCCAGTTGCGCGCCGGGGAACTGGTCGATGACCATGGTGCCGTGGCTCGCCTTGCCGAGCGAGGCCGCGAAAATGTCCGCTGCGACGCCGAACCCCGTGGTGCGCGGCTGGTCGTATCCGAAGCTGAAATGGCGCGTCTGCGCCGCGGCCGGCCCGTGCGGCACAAAAAGGGGCAGCGCAAGCATGCCGGCAGCCGCGATGGACAGGACCCAGGACCGCATGGCGTGAACCTCCCGCCGTCGCCCGCTCCGGCGCGTTCGGCATAGGGACAGCGTAAACATCCAGAGTGCCTCGCGTCACGCACTGTTTCGCGTGCTACCCTCGCGGAAAGGGAGACACCGCACATGACCGAGCCTGCCTACCCCCACGCTGACCTGCTCCGCTTCGCGCAAGCCTTGCTGGAAGCGTCGGGCCTCGCCGCCGACCGCGCGGGGACGGTGGCCGAGGTGCTGGGGGAGGGCGACCTGCTGGGCCACACCACGCACGGCCTGGCGCTGCTGCCGGGCTACTTGAATGCGATTGCCACCGGCGGCATGGAAACCCGCGGCGAATGGGAGGTGGTCAGCGACCGCGGCGCCAGCGTGCTGTGGGACGGGCGGCGGCTGCCGGGGCCGTGGCTGGTGGCGCGGGCTATCGACCTTGCCCTGGAGCGGGCGGGGGCGCACGGCACGGCGACAATCGTGATTCGCCGCAGCCACCACATCGCCTGCTTGGCCGCCTACCTGACCCGTGTGACGGCACGGGGCATGGTGGTGGTGCTGCAGAGCTCCGACCCTTCAGTCGCCAGCGTGGCGCCGTTCGGCGGCACACGCGCCTTCATCACGCCCAACCCCATCGCCGCCGGATTCCCGACAAACGGCGATCCGGTGCTGCTGGACGTGAGCACGAGCACCACCACCAACGGTTTGACCGGCCGGCTGAAGAACGAAGGCGCGGTGCTTCCGCACCCCTGGCTGCTGGATGCCGCCGGGCAGCCGACGCCCGACCCGGCCGCGCTGTTCACCGACCCGCCCGGCACCATCCTGCCGCTCGGCGGCCTGGACAGTGGGCATAAGGGCTACGCGCTGGGCCTCTTGGTGGAAGCGCTGACGGCAGCGCTCAGCGGCTTTGGCCGGGCCGACCCGGCGGAGGGCTGGGGCGCCGCCGTGTTCCTGCAGGTCATCGACCCCGCCGCGTTCGGCGGCTTGGACGGTTTCCTGCGGCAAACGACCTGGCTCGCGGACGCCGCCCGGGCCACGCCGCCGGCGCCGGGCGTCGATGCGGTGCGCCTGCCCGGCGCGCGGGGCCTCGCGCTGCGGCGGCGGCAAATGGTGGAGGGGGTGACGCTTTACCCCTCCGTCATGCCCGCGCTGGCCCCGTGGTCCGAGCGGCTCGGGGTGCCAGCGCCGGGGACGGTCATTTAGGCTGGGAAGCTGGGGGCTGGGCGGCCGGGGCGTCCTGGCCGGAAGCCGCCGGGCGCTGGTTCTCGTCGAGCTGCCCTTTGTTCAACTGGCCCACCTTGTCATCCCCGGTGGGTCCACCGGCATCGTTGCTCTTGTCCACGTTCCGGTTCGGCGTGTCAGCGTTGGCCGCCAGGGCGGGCGCCGCGGCGAGCAGGCCGAGGGTGACAACGAGGGCTTTCATCGGAAACGCTCCTATGTCGATACGACATCAGAATGATCGTTCGCAGCCCCTTCGGTCAAGCCGCCTCGTCCACCGCCAGTCCCATCGCGGCCCCGAGCCGGGCCAGGCGGCGCTGGATGCCCTCGCCGCTGAACACGCCGCTGCCCTCGGTCAACCGAAGCGCGAGGCGGCCGGGCAGCACGCGCAGAATGGCGCCGGCCAGCAGTTCCGGCGTGCCGGCGGACAGCGTGTAGGCCAGGCGCAGCGCCGTCCCCAGCACCTCCGCCCGCGCCACCGCTTCGGCGTCCAACAGGGCGCGGCCGATGGACAGGTAAGGCGCGTCCAACTCCGCCTCGTAGCGCAGGGCGAGCGTGAGAGCGAGAAAGGCGCGGGTCGGGTGGTCCATTGCGACGCCGGGCTGGCGCAGCACGCGCAGGAACGCCTGCTCCGCCCGGTAGTCCGGGTGGTCGTGGCTGCCGATGTCCGACATCCAGCAGGCGGCGGCCCTCAGCCGGGCCTGGCCCGGCGCCTCGTCCGGGAACAGCGGCTCGGTCCAGTCCAGCAGCGCCGGCGGCAGATGCACGTCGCGGCCGTAGCGGGCGGCGATGTCGTGCCCCAGCGCCACCACCGGATCGGCGGTCCGGACCTCCGGCGAAACCTGCCGCATGAACCAGCCTTCGCGGATGCCGTTGGCGCTGAACACGACCCGGCGCGCGCCGGTTTCGCGCAACAGGCGGCGCAGCACGGTGGCGGCGAACGGCAGGTCATCCACCCGGCGGCGCGACGCCCCGGTCAGCCGCTCCAACGCGCGCCGGGGACTGCCGAGGATGTGCGCCGCCAGGTCCCGCGCGGCGTCGCGGGTGATGGTGTAATGGTGGACGATGTGCAGCGGGTAGTCCGTCAGGTGCATCTGCACCCGGGCCAGCGCGCGCCACGCGCCGCCCACCAGATACAGGTCGCGCCCGTCACCCTGGGGCAGCCACAGCACCTCGGCGAGGTCCGCCTCCACGATGGCGCGGGCGCGGGCCAGGTCGCCTTCCGCCCGGTCGGACAGCCGGATCACCCCAAGCTTCAAGCTTTCCGCCAGCGGCGGGCCGCCTTGGGCGCCGACGCGCACGACCTCCAGCGAGCCGCCGCCGATGTCGGCCATGATGCCGTCCGCGTCCGGGATGCCGCACAGCACGCCGGCGCTGGACAGCGTGGCCTCCTCCTCGCCGGACAACACGCGGATGGGAACGCCGGGCATGCGCGCTTGGAGGCTTGCCACGAACTCCGGGCCGTTAGACGCATCGCGCACCGCGGCGGTGGCCAGCACCTCGAACGGGTCGGCGCCCATGGCGCGGGCGATGGCGTTGTAGCGGGCCATGACGCCCAGGCCCTGGGCGACCCCGGCCTCGTTCAGCCGCCCGGTGCTGGACAGGCCGCGGCCCAGGCGCAGCACCGCCTTTTCGTTGAAGATCGCCACGGGGTTGCGCCCACGCCCCTCGAACACCACCAGGCGCACGGAGTTGGAACCGAGATCAACGATTGCCGACCGGGGAAAGGCGTGACGCCCAAGCTGGTCCGACATGCTCAGTCCTGGGAAACGCGGTTGGGGCGGCGGATCGGGTGGGCATGGGTCGAAAGCGCGCCGTGCAGCGCGGAGCCTCGGCCGGACAAGGACGGATTGGTCATGAAGTAGTCATGCGCCGACACCGGGCGGGCGCTGTCCGCCACCCGCCGCCACGCGCCGTCCGCGCCCAGTTCCCAGGATTGCAGCGTGTCCCGGAAGTTCACCACCATGATCTGGTCCAGCACCTGGGCGTGGACGGTGCGGTTATGGATGGGCACCAGCGTTTCCACCCGCCATTCCATGTTGCGCGCCATCCAGTCGGCGCTGCTGATGAACACGCGGGCATGCTTAGAGGGCAGGCGATGGCCGTTGCCGAAGGCGTAGATGCGGGAATGCTCCAGGAAGCGGCCGACAATGCTTTTTACCCGGATGTTCTCCGATAAGCCGGGCACGCCGGGGCGCAAGCAGCAGATGCCGCGGACCGCGCACATCACCTGCACCCCGGCGCGCGATGCGGCATACAGCTGGTCGATCAGTTGGTCGTCCACCAGGCTGTTCATCTTGAGCCAGATATGCGCCGGGCGCCCGGCGGCGGCGAAGGCCATCTCTGCGTCGATCAGTTCCACCAGCGTCTTGCGGGTGGTGAGCGGGCTGAATGCCAGGCTGTCCATGCGCTCGGGCGTGGCGTAGCCGGTCATGTAGTTGAACAGCCGGGCGCTGTCGCGGGTGAGGTCGGGGTCGCAGGTGAAGAAGCTGAGGTCGGTGTAGATGCGCGCGGTGATCGGGTGGTAGTTGCCGGTGCCGAAATGCGCGTAGGAGCGCACAGCGCCGCCTTCCCGCCGCACCACGAGGGACAGCTTGGCGTGGGTTTTCAGCTCCATGAAGCCATAAACCACCTGGACGCCGGCTGCTTCCAGGCTGCGGGCCAGGCGGATGTTGGCCTCCTCGTCGAAGCGGGCGCGCAGCTCGATCAGCGCGGTGACGGATTTGCCGGCCTCCGCCGCCTCGATCAGCGCCTTGACGATGGGGCTGTCGCGGCTGGTGCGATACAGCGTCTGCTTCACCGCCACCACGCCGGGGTCGGCGGCGGCTTGGCGGAGGAACTGCACCACCACGTCGAAGCTTTCAAACGGGTGGTGGACGATGATGTCCTTGGCCCGGATGGCGGCGAAGCAGTCGCCGGCGAAGTCGCGGATGCGCTCGGGGAAGCGCGGGGTGTAGGGCGGGAACAAGAGGTCCGGGCGGTCGTCCACGATCATCTGCTTGAGGTCGGCGGCGCCCAGGATGCCGTGCTGGGTGACCACCTCCTCCCCGGGGATCTCGTGCTCGTCCACGCCCAGCTCGTCGATCACCAGCGCGCGCAGGTCGTCGGGCATGTCGGCATCGACCGACAAGTGGATCGCCACCCCGCGGCGGCGGCGCTTCAGCGCGGTCTCGTAGGAGCGCACGAGGTCCTCGGCCTCTTCCTCATACTCCACGCCGGTGTCGCGGATCAGGCGGAACAACCCACGGCTCACCGCCCGGAAGCCGGGGAACAGGCGGCCAAGGAACAGCCCGACCAGGTCCTCCAGCAGCACGAAGCGTATGGTGGCGCTGTCGGGCTGCATCGGCAGGCGGACGAAGCGCTCGATCTGCGTCGGCAGCGGGATCAGCGCGTCCATGACGTGGTGGTCCTCGTCGCGGTGCAGCTTGAACACCATGACCAGGCCCATGTTCGGGATGAACGGAAACGGGTGCGCCGGGTCGATGGCGAGCGGGGTCAGCACCGGGAACACGCGGTCCATGAACCAGGTTTCGAGCCAGGCGCGGTTGGCCTCCGTCAAAGCCTGCGTTTCGCACAGCTCGATCCCGGCGTCCCGCAGCTCGCCGCGCAGGTCGAGCCAGGTGGCCTGCTGCATTTCCATCAGCGCCCGCGCCCGCGGCTGGATCTCGCCCAGTTGCTGCGCCGCCGTGCGTCCGTCCGGGCTGACCGCCGCGACGCCGGCCTTGGCCTGGCCGATCAGCCCGGCCACGCGGACCGAGAAGAACTCGTCGAGGTTTGACGCGCTGATGGAGATGAAGCGCAGGCGCTCCAAGAGCGGGTGCCGCCGATTCTCCGCTTCCTCGACAACACGATGGTTGAAATCGAGCCAGCTCAATTCCCGGTTGATGAAGCGCTCCGGGTTGTCGGCAGCGATGCCGATGGGGATGGCGGTTCTGGACAGGACCGGGGCGCTGATCTCGTTCATGGGTGCATCCTAGAACAAGGCGGGGCACGGCGGCGAGGCGTCCGCCGGCTCCGCATCGTGGTTTTCACGCATCAAGGGTTGCAAGGTCCGGGCCGCCAGGGCGCGCGTGATGCCGCGCCCGGCGGCGAGGCCGGCGCGGTCCAGCCGGGCGGCGGCTTCCCGCAACGCGGCGGGGTCGCGGGGCAGCACGGCGAGCAGCCAGTCCTGGACCGAAGCGGGCACCTGCAACTGGCGGTCGGACAGGAGCCGGGCCAGCAGCGTGCGCAGGAACGCATCGTCCGCGGCGCCGAGTGGCACGGCGGTGATGGCCCGCAGGCGGCTGGCGAGGTCCGGAAGCGCCGTCGGCCAGCGGGCCGGCGGCGTTGCCGAGTACGAGCCCGGTGCGGTCGACGTA
>CALMVT010000297.1 GCA_937873175.1 uncultured Acetobacteraceae bacterium
TCCGGGCCGGACGGCAGGAACAGGTCGCATTGCCGCAGCATGGTCCCGAGCGCGTCCCGCATCCCTGGGGCGGCAAGCATTTCCTTGCGGATGTTGGGATCGAACGACATGGTGCCGCCCTGTGCCTTGACCTGCCGGATCGCCTGCTCCGCCGCTTCGACCAGCGACGGCGAGAACAGCGACGATCCCATGACGTGGAGATGCCCGCAGCCGTCCAGCAGCGCGCGCCCGGCCTCGGTGACGCGCGTGTGCCCGGCGGCGCTGTGCCGGATGTTGAACACGAAATCGCGCTCCCCGGTGTCGCGGTAGCGCACGAACGCGGTGCCGGTGACCTGATCCGGGTGGATGGCGATGGCGCTCGTGTCCGCCCCGTCCCGGCGCAGGCGCTCCACGTTGAGCCACCCGAAATCGTCGTCGCCCACGCAGGAGATCAGGCCGGCCGGGTGGCCCAGCCGGGCCACTTGGTCGATGAAGATGGCGGGCGCCCCGGACGGATACGGGCCTTGCAGCCGCACCGGCTCGCGGAACCCGGCGCCGCGGTCCTCCGCGATGATCTCGGCCACGATCTCGCCGATAGACACGATGCGGGCGGCGTCCGATGCCATGCGGCTTCCCCTCCCTTTTCACGCATTGGCCGCGTTACCCGCCGGGATAGCTTGGCGGGCGCCCACCGATCAAGGGCGCGGCACCTTGCGGACCTCCTGGTCCGGCGGCGGAGGCTGCGGGGGCGCGGCCGGCGCCGCGCGCCGGAGAATGGCGACCTCCGCCCGGCCCGGCTCCTGCGGCGGTCGGGCCGGCCGTTGGCGCGGCGTCGCCGAAACCTCCCCGGCAGCCCCCACGGCGTTTCGCACCGCCTGCACGGCCTCCTGGCCCCGCCGCCGGTCATCGGAGCGCCACGACGCCAGCAACTCCGCCCGCAGGTGCCACAGCCGGTCGTTTCCCAGGTTCTCCGCATGGCCAAGCAGCGGCAGAAGCATCCGGAGGGCCTTGGCAACCTCCGCGCCGCCCCGCGCCGGGTCGCAGGTCCAGGGGATCTCGAATGCGGCCAAGCGGGCAACAGCCTGGCGCGCGGCGAAAACGAGCGCCTGGCGGTTCGCGGCGGTGTTGCGCACCACCGGGCCGGCGTCACCGTCGATCCTGCCAGGCGGCGGCGCGGCTGAAAGGGCGTGCACGGCCTCCTTCGGCACCGCCACGGCTTGGACGCCATCGTTCAGTTCGGCGGCACCCTCCAGCACGGCGGCTTCGGGCCAGGTGCCCGCCCAGGGCAGCGGCCAGCACAGGCCGTCATCAGGCTCGGAACGGCGAAAGCTGATGAACAAGCCCTGCCCGTGAACAGGCCCGAGCGCCGCGACGTAATACTCGGTCATCGTGTCCCCCGCCGGCACAACGCGGTGAGCCTATGCCGTTGGGGGGCCGCGATGCCAGCCTCACGTCCAAATCGTGAGGCCGACGCCGACGTGCCTAGAAGTCACGAAAACTGTGGCAACCCGCGCTTATGTCGCCGCGGGCACGCGAGGCGCGGGGACAGCGGTGTCGTCGGTCGTCATGAACGACCCGCCGCCTGTCCGCAGGCTCGGGCCGCCCGCCGCCGCGCGGGACGGCGCCCCACCACGGGACACGTCCAGCAACGGGAACAGCAGCTCGGCCACCCGGTAGGCTTCTTCCAGATGCGGGTAGCCGGAGGCGATCACCGTGTCGATGCCAAGCGCCTGGTACTCGCGGATGCGCTCGGCCACTGTGGCCGGGTCGCCGACCAGCGCAGTGCCGGCGCCGCCGCGCACCAGGCCCACGCCGGCCCACAGGTTGGGCGCGACCTCCAAACGCTCGCGCGAGCCGCCGTGCAGGGCGGACATGCGGCGCTGGCCCTCGCTGTCGCTTTCCGTCGCCAGCTTGCGCTGCGCGGTGGCGATGGTCTCGTCGGACAGGTGGCTGATCAGGCGCCGGGCCGCGTCCCAGGCTTCGCCCTCGGTTTCACGGACGATCAGGTGCAGGCGGATGCCGTAGCGCAGCGTCCGCCCGTGCGCCGCCGCTCGGCTCCGGACATCGGCGATCTTCTCCGCGACCGCAGCCGGCGGCTCGCCCCAGGTCAGGTAGGCGTCGGCCTGCCCCGCCGCTAAGGCGTGCCCGGCCGGCGAGGACCCGCCGAAATACACCGGCGGGTGCGGCGTCTGCACCGGCGGGAACAGGATGCGGCCTCCGTGAGACGACAAGTACTGGCCCGAGAACTCCACCTTTTCCCCAGCCATCATGCTGCGCCAGATGTGCAGGAACTCGGCCGCGTGGGCGTAACGCTCGTCATGGCCGAGCGTCAGGCCGTCGCCGGCGAGGTCCGCCGGGTTGCCGCCGCAAACGAGGTTCACCATGGCCCGCCCGCCGCTGATGCGGTCCAGCGCCGAGTACTGCCGCGCCGCCTCCCCCGGCAGCGTCAGGCCGGGGCGCAGCGCCACCAGGAAGCGCAACTGCTCCGTGAACGGGATCAGGGATGTCGCCGTGACCAGCGCGTCCTCGCAGCCCGCGCCGGTCGGCAGCAGCACGCCGTGGTATCCGAGCTGGTCCGTCGTCTGGGCGATCTGCCGCAGGTAGCGGTTGTCCACCGGGCGCGCGCCCGCCGCCGTGCCGAGGTAGCGCCCGTCCCCGCCGGTCGGCAGGAACCACATCATGTCGAGCGGGCGCGACGGCGAAAGCGCGTTCATGGCCGTGCCTCCGCGCGCGGGCGTTCCGGCCGCCACACCGCGGCACGCACGTCGATGCGGGCCGGGATCACGCGCAGGGCGGCGAAGGTGTCAGCGACGGACTGCTGCCGGGCGATGATCGCCTCGTCCATTGGCTGCACCGCGTAGGCGCCGCGCGCGGCGGACACGCGCTGAGCCGGCAGTGGCACGCCGGTGATGCCGGCCAGCGTCTGCGCCAATTCTTCCGGGTTGGCGCGCGCCCAATCCGCCGTCACGTTGATCGCATCAAGCAGGGCCAGCACGGTGCCCGGCTCCCGCTCGGTGAAGCGCCGGCTGGCGAGGAAGAAGGAATTGCTGGGCGCCACCTTCTCCCCCGTGGTCAGCACCCGCGTCGTCGGCTCCGCCTC
>CALMVT010000298.1 GCA_937873175.1 uncultured Acetobacteraceae bacterium
AATGGCATGACAGGAATATACCTGTCCCACCAAGGTCAGGCTACTTGGGCATCCACGCACCAACGCCGCTTGGCAACGCTCAACCTTGTCAGCCGCGGCCCGCCAGCTTGGTTGAAGAAGGCCGCCGCTCAGGCCCGAACTCCAAAACCCGCTCACGAAGCCCGCGCTGCAGCGCTTCGGCCGGAAAACGATGGCTCTAATCGAGAACGGCTCCGTAGCGCTCGGGACGGCGGTCCTGCAGGAGGTTTAGGCCGAAGAAGGCTTCGGTGCGGGATTTCAGGATGGCGTCCTGCAAATCTGCGCGGTAAATGACCAATCCTTCTTCCTCGCCGAGGTAGGCCACGACCTTGCCGAGCGGGTCCACGATCTGTGAACCGCCGTAGTAGTCCACCTTCTGCGAGTAAGCCTCTTTCTCGCAATGGTTGGAGACCACTAGCCAGAACTGGTTGAAGAAGGCGTTGCTTTGGGCCGCGAGGTCCATGGCCCAGCCATGGTAGTCGTTCGGCCGATCATGTTCCTTCATCGGCCAGGCCGTCGACATCAGCACCACCTCGGCGCCTTTCACCGCATAGGTCCGCAGCAGCTCGGGGAAGCACAGGTCATAGCAGATGACGCTCGACAGGATGCCGTGCGGCGTGTGGAAAACCGGGGTTCCCTCGCCGGACGAGAAGTAAGGGAACTCAAACGTGTTATGAAGCTTGCGGTACACGCCGATCACCCCGTCGGGTCCAACCAGCGCGGTCGAGTTGTAGATCGCGTTGCCGTGGAGGGCGCGCTCCGCCAGGCCGATCTGGATCAGCATGCTGTGACGCCGCGCCAACTCCGTCATCCGCTCGGTGGCCGGTCCGGGTATGGTTTCCGCCTCGCGGAGATAGTATTGCTTCTGCTCGGCGCAGGCCTTGGAACCCATTAGCAGGGCGAAATCGGCGTAGCCCTGCAGTCCCACTTCCGGCAGAACCAGGACATCGGCTCCCTGATCCGCGGCTTCCTCAATCAGATCGACAAAACGTTTCAGGTTTCGCGTCTTGTCGTGGACGATCCTGACGTTCGCGGCCGCCAGCGTGGTCTCGGTCATGGTGGTGTCCCTCAAAGACGTGAACGAGGTCACGGTGTCGAATGATCACGCGCGTCATCCTTGGTGATGTTGATGAAGCATTGGACAAAGAACAAGATGTGACATCCAAACCAGCGCGCCTGTGGCGGATTGCTGCGTGGACCCGCGTGCCGTCACGCGGAGTCAGCCCAGCGTGAGCTCGTTGCGTCGTCTGTCGAGGATCGATGGCCTGATGACCGGCCCGCCTACTTTCCCGCCGTCCCGCGCACCGCGACCTGCGCCGCGCGCCTTCGAATACTGTGACGCGATAACGTCCCTCCCGTCCACCCGGGCCGCGCTCGGCGGCGCGCCCTCGCCGAGCGCCGTGAGGTCAAGGTCTGTGCCGAGCAGCGCCTCCGCGCGCGGAGGCGGCGACGTGGCCTATGCCGTTTTCCTTTGTGAGCACCACGGCCTAGTCTCGGACCTGGCCGAGTTCGCCGCCGATCGGTCCGTGATCACGGCGCTGTGGCCCGAGAGCCGGCGCGGCAGCCCCAACATGAAGGCCTTCGTGGCGTTCTTCGGGGAGGTCTTTACCTTGAACCGCCCCGGGTTTCCCGGAGGCTCCGACCTGTGAGAGGACGGAGCCATGACGCAGAAGACAGGCAAGCAGTTCTCGCCCGAGTTGCGCGAGCGCGCGGTGCGGATGGTGCAGGATCGGGAGCGTGAGGGTGGGACGCAATGGGAGTCCGTTGGCGCCATTGCGGCCAAGATCGGCTGCTCGCGTGAAACGCTCAGGCGCTGGGTCCGGCATGGCGAGCGGGATGTCGCCGGAACGTGCAGCGTTTGCGGCTGGGTCAGCGGCCAGGACTGACCACTGAGGAGCGCGAGCACATCAGGGCATTGGCGCGTGAAGTGCGCGAGCTGCGCCAGGCCAACGAGATCCTGCGCAAGGCGTCGGCGTATTTTGCCCAGGCGGAGCTCGACCGCCCGTTCAAGCGATGATCGCCTTCATTGACGATCACTGCGCCGCCTACGGGGTCGAGCCGATTTGCAGGGTGCTGCCAGTGAAATCGCGGTGCGATTTGCGCGAGATCGCCCGTCGACCTATCACGCCCATGTCGTGCGGCGTGCCGACCCCGGCAGGCGGCCGACACGGGCCCAGAGCGATGCGGCCTTGATGGTCAAGATCCGGCGCGTGTTCGAGGCAAACTTCTGGGTCTACGGCGTGCGCAAGGTTTAGCGGCAGCTCGCCCGGGACGGGATCGTGGCTGCCCGCTGCCCGCTGCCCGCTGCACGGTTGCGCGGCTGATGCGGGCGATGGGCCTGCAAGGGGCGGTGCGGGGCAGAAAGGTCCGTACCACCATCCCCGACCCGGCCGCAACCTGCCCGCTTGACCGCGTGAACCGCCAGTTCAAGGCTCCGCAGCCGAATGCCTTGTGGGTCAGCGATTTCACTTACGTGGCGACCTGGTCGGGTTTCGTCTACGTGGCCTTTGTCATTGACGCTTACGCGCGTCGGATCGTTGGCTGGCGGGTGTCTCGGACAGCCCGCGCCGGCTTCGTGCTTGACGCATTGGAGCAGGCGCTGCACGAGCGGCGGCCGGTCGGCGGCAAACTCGTGCATCACTCGGATTGCGAGTCGCAATACCTCGCGCTGCGCTACACCGGCCGTCTTGCCGAGGCCAGGATCGAACCCTCGGTCGGCAGCATCGGCGACTCGCACGACAATGCTCTCGCTGAAACGGTCAACGGCCTGTTCAAGGCCGAGGTGATCCGCCGGCGCGGGCCATGGCGGAGCTT
>CALMVT010000299.1 GCA_937873175.1 uncultured Acetobacteraceae bacterium
AGCAAACACCTCGCGCAAAAGCGTCATCGGTGTCCACCGAACCGGGGCAATCCCAATCGAGGTGTTCCACCTGCCCGCCTACAGCCCCGAGCTCAACCCCGACGAGGGCCTGAACGCCGATCTCAAGCAGGCCGCCACGCGCAAGCCGCCGACGCGCAGCAAGCCCGAGCTCAAGCGCAACCTGATCAGCCACATGCGCAGCCTCTCGAAGCGTCCAGGCCGCATCCGCTCCTACTTCGGCCACCATACCTTCCGCTATGCGGCTTAACCCAAGATCACCCTGGCCGGATCAATAGCTGTGGGCCGACGGGCGGCCGGTGCGGCGGCGATCCGGGTCCGGCAAGCCGCCATCGTTCCCTTGCCGCCCCAGCCGAAGGCGCCGGCCCGACCCCCTGCCTCGGCGCCGCAGTCCGCGGGCATGCGGCTCCATACGCCCGAGGGTGCCCGCAAATACCTGACGACGGCCGAGCGGGACGGCTTCCTGCCGGCGGCGGAGCAGGCCGACCGGGCGGTGCGCACGCTTTGCATGGTCCTGGCCTACAGCGGCTGCCGCTTGTCCGAGGCGCTGGCCCTCACCGCCGACCGGGTGGGCCTCGGCGTCGGCACGGTGGTGTTCGAGAGCCTGAAGAAGTGCCGCGGCGGCATTTACCGCGCCGTCCCGGTGCCCCCTGCCCTGCTGGAGGCGCTGGTCATGGCGCACGGCGTGCGCGAGCTGCAGGGCAAGCGCGGTCACGGCCGCGGGGTCGGCGTTCAAGCTGCATCGCGCGTGGCATATTCCGGCCGAGGTGCTAATCCAGCCATACCATGTCGAGGCTGAGGTATAGCCGTGACGTGCATTCATTGTGAACACAGGATGCCGCTGCGGTTGCTGAGTGCCTTGAGGCTGCTGGGTAGCCTACCGTGGCATCGGCGCCCATGTGGCGGCCCGTCGCTCCGCAATCCACCAGCCTGCGCTACAAGAGCAGATGAGCCCCATCTGCCTGCCTTACTCTGACGGCAAAATCAGCATGTTGCGTAAGATTCCGGAAGGGGTCCCAGTTAGGGTTTGTTAACAGGTCAGCTTGCCCAACACGAACGGCTTGTCGCTCCTGCCTTCCTGCACCCGGTCCGACACGCTGTCGGGCCGCAGCCGTATCGCTGACGGCGGGGCAGCGCAGTGCTCGCCCTTGTGCCGCCGGACGGCATGGCTCATCAACCCGAAGCGACCCACACTGCTCACCACGGCACCGGGACCGCTGACGAGGAAGCCGCCACAGCAGGGGATGAGACATGGGCAACACGATCAGCGTCGACGGCGCGTCCACCGGTCTCGCCGGCCGGCAACGGACGCTTTGGGGCGGCGCCTTCGGCCACTTCATCGAATGGTATGATTGGGCAATCTATGGTTTCCTAGCCGGCGTCTTCGCGTCACAAATGTTCCCCGCCACCGATCCAGCGGTGTCGCTGATCGCCAGCTTCTCCGCCTTCGCGGTCGGTTTCCTCGGCCGCCCGGTCGGCGCCTTCGTGCTGTCCCCGCTGGCCGACAAACACGGCCGGCGCGTCATGCTGTCGGCCACCATCATCATGGCCGGCCTCGGCAGCCTGGTGATCGCGCTCTGCCCGACGTATGCGCAGGTCGGCATCGCCGCCCCGCTGCTGATCGTCGCAGCCCGGCTGCTGCAGGGCTTCTCGGCCGGGGGCGAGTACCAGATCGCCATCACCTTCCTCAACGAGCACGCGAGCGTCCGACACCGTGCCTTCGCGGCCTCCCCGCAGCAGGTGTCGATCGGCGTCTCCGTCCTGGTGGCGACCGCCGTCGCCACGCTGACCACGAAGTACATCGCGCCGGACGACCTGGCGCGCTGGGGCTGGCGCCTGCCGTTCCTGCTTGGCGCGGCGCTGTCGCTGTTCGGGTTCTGGCTGCGCTCCGGCCTGGCCGAGACCCCTGCCTTCGAGCAGGCCCAGCGCGACAACGAGAGAACCGGCCGGACCGTAAGCGCGGCGTTGATCGCCGCCTCGATCCTGAAGTACCCCCGAGAGGTGTTCATCGTCTTCGTCGTGCAGCTCAACGGGCTGCAGTACTACCTGTGGATGATCTTCCTGCCGACCTACGCGAACATGGTCGGCGGGTTGGACCGCGCGTCCGGCTTCGCCGGCAGCATCCTTGCGAGCCTCGCCTATTGCCTGGGCGTGCCGACGTTTGCCTTCATCTCCGACCGTATTGGCCGCAAGCCCTTCCTGATCGGCGCCGCGGTGTGCTTCCTGCTGTTTACCTACCCGCTGTTGTCAATGCTGGCGGTGCCCTCGTTGACCTTTGCCACCTTCGCCTTTGTCGCCATCGTGGGCGCGCTGTTCGTGTCGCTGAACAACTCGGTGCTTGGCACCGTCTTTGCCGAGCTGTTCCCGACCGAGGTGCGCGCCTCCGGCATCGGCATTCCTTATGCGGTGTGCGCGGCGATCTTCGGCGGCACCGCGCCGATGGCGGCCACCTGGCTGAACCAGGCCGGTGGCCCGCTCTACATCTCGCTCTACGTGATGCTGGTCTGCGTCATCACGCTTGCCACTCACCTGACTCTGACGCCCGAGACGCGCGGCCGGCCGCTCGGCTGACCATGCGGCTCCGCCGGCAGTCTCGAAAGGAAACCCCCTATGCTCGTCGTGCATCACCCGGACCAGGCCCTGCATGACCCGGACACCGTGTTCCGCACCGGCAAGTTCATCACTCAGCCCGACCGCGCCGAGCGCTACCGCATTTTCCTCGACATCGTGACCGCCGAGCGGCACGAGATCGTCGAGGCGCCGCTGAACCGCGCCGAGGCGATCACCGCCATACACGACCCCGCCTATGTCGAGTTCCTGGAGAGCGTGCACGCCCGTTGGGTGCAGCAGCCGGGCTACGGCCCGGTGGCGATTCCCAACGTGCACCCGACCCACCGCATGCACCGCAAGCCGACCGAGCTGCTGGGCGAACTGGGCTGGTACAGCAACTCCACATCCTGCCCAATCACCGAGGGCACCTGGCCCGCCGTGTTCGCCAGCGCCCAGGTCGCCGTGCACGGCGCGGAGCGCCTCGTCTCGGCGGAGACGCCGGTCTATGCGATGTGCCGCCCGCCGGGCCACCACGCCTACCCCGACCTGATGACCGGCGTGTGCTACCTGAACAACGCCGCCATCGCCGCGGAGCTTCTCGTCGCGCGCTTCGGCAGCGTCGCCGTTGTCGACATCGACGTGCACCACTGCAACGGCACCCAGTTCATCTTCTGGACCCGGCCGAACGTCATGGTCTGCTCGGTCCACGTCGATCCCCGGCTGTCGGCGCCCTACTACGCCGGCCACGCCGACGAGATCGGCGAGGGCGCCGGCAAGGGCTGCAACTTCAACCAGCCGCTGCCCTGGGCCACCCCGGACGCGCCCTGGCTCACGGCGATCGACGGCGCGGTGGCGAGGGTGCGTGACTTCGCGCCCGGCGCGCTCGTCGTCTCGCTCGGCTTCGACGCCGGCGAGCACGACCCATCCGGCGCGTTCAAGGTCACAGACGCGGGCTTCGCCGAGGCCGGGCGCAAGCTCGCCGCCGTGGGATGCCCCACGCTGCTGGTCCAGGAGGGTGGCTACCTCAGCCCCTCCCTCGGCGGCTATCTGCGCAGCTTCCTGCGCGCCTTTGAGGGGAGGACGTGATGGCCGGGACCGTATTGCCGATGCAGCCCACGGGCGCCCCACGCGCCGAACGGGGCCACGTCTCGCCCGCGGGCGGCCCCGAAGTCCCCTACGCCGTCATCGAAGGCGGCCGGCCCGGCCTTTGCCTTCTGGTCACCGCCGGGGTGCACGGCTCGGAATACTGCTCCATCGAGGCGGCGCTGCGCCTGGTGCGTCGGCTGCCCGAGGGTTTGGCGGGCGTCATCACCGTGCTGCCGATCCTTAACGTGTCCGGCTTCCGTCAGCGCAGCGTCTACGTGATGCCGGAAGACGGGCGCAACCTGAACCGCATGTTCCCCGGCAAGCCGGACGGCAGCGCCAGCGAGCGCTTGGCCCATTGGCTCGTGACCGAGATCTTCCCGCACGCCGACGCCTACCTCGACCTGCACGGCGGCGACCTCAGCGAGGCGCTGATCCCCTTTTCCCTGTTCCCGGGCGGCAGCGACGCCTCGAAGGCCCTCGCGACCGCCTTTGGCCTGCCAGTCGCCGTATCGGCCGGCGGCGAGGGCTACACGATCAACGCCGCCGCCCGGATCGGCGTGCCGAGCATCATCGCCGAGGTCGGCAGCAACGGCCTTTGGGACGAGGCCGGCGTCGTGCAGATGACCGACGGCATCGACCGCGTGCTGCGCCACCTCGGCATGATCGCCGGCCCGGTGCCGGCCGTGGATCGTCACCATATGGGTGCCGTCCGCGGGCGCAGGCGGCCTTTGGTATCCCGCGAAGGGCTTGTCGGACCCGGTGGAGGCCGGCGAACCCCTGGGCACCATCCGCGACGTGTTCGGCGCCACCCGCGAGACCGTCGTCTCCAAGCATGACGGCTTCGTCCTTTACCGCCTCAGCAGTCTCGTGGTGAACGCGGGCGAGGCCTTGATGGGCGTAGCAACGCCGCTGGAAACGTAGCCAGGTGCCGACCTTCGCCCGGGCGAAGGCAAAAAGGTCCGTGCTCAGCAAGTGTGCGCTGAACTCTCCACACCATCCACCAGGATCGCGACGGGGCAGGCCTGCCCGGATCAGCGCGGCGCCATGCTTTGCCTGCCCACTCCGAGCCGCTCCGCCTGCAGCAGCAGGTTGCGCACGGAGGACGGATGCCAGCGCGTGCCGCCCCGCGGCGTGCGCTCTCGCATGCCCTCCAGCTGGGCCGCGATCTGCTGCAACGTCATGCCGGGCGGTGCGGCCGCGATGCCGCCCACGAGCCGGACCAGCCGGTCGTCGCCAGACTGCGGCGGCGCCCGGCCGAGCAGGCCTCCTTCCACGATGCCCTCGGCCGCGAGGCGGCGCACGGTGCGGCGCAGGCGCTCCACGGTCCAGCGCCGCGCCGTCCTGTCCCGGTTGAGCACGCGCACCACGTCGCCCCAGGGCTGGCCGGGCCGCATCCGGCGCACGGTGGGCAGCCAGGCGTCGAGCCCGTCGAGCACGGCGCCGAGG
>CALMVT010000300.1 GCA_937873175.1 uncultured Acetobacteraceae bacterium
AGTATGGCCTGATGCGCCGGGCGCACCCGCTCGTCCCGGCCCGGATCGCGACCGTGCTGCACCCGGCGGGCGCTGCGGCGTTGATGCTGTTCGGCGGCCCGGCCGCGGCCGCGTTCACCGTGCTGCACGGGGCTGGCAACGGCCTGCTCACCATCGCCAAGGGCACGCTGCCGCTCGCGCTGTTCGGCCCGGCCGGCTACGGGCTGCGCACGGGGCTGCTGTCGGTGCCGGCGCGCGTGGCGCAGGCCGGGGCGCCGCTCGCCTTCGGTCTGCTACTCGACCGGGTGGGTCTGGGCGTTCTGGTGCTGTCCACGGGGCTGGGCCTCGCGTCCACCGCCGCGCTACTCGCGTTGCGAACGCCGCGCCCTTCCGCTTGCCCGGCCGCCGCCGTCGCCGTCCCGCACCGCAGGCCTTGAGCACGGCCGCCGACGACCGCTGGACGCTGCGGGCCGTCGACCGCGCGCTGCTCGGCAACAAGAGCGGTGCCACGCGCCTCGGCTTCGCCGTGCTGCTCAAGCTGTTCCAGGCGGACGGCCGTTTCCCGCGCCGCCCCGAGGACGTGCCCCTTGCCGCGGTCGATGCCATGGCCGCCCAGGTCGGTGTGCCCGCAGCATCATGGCGCGGCTACCCCTGGCAGGGCCGGAGCATTGAATACCATCGCGCCCAGATCCGCGCTGCCCTCGGTTTCCGCGAGGCCACGGACGAGGACGCGGCGGCCCTGAGCAGTTGGCTTGGGCAGCAGGTTCTCGCCCTGGAGCGCCGGCACGACCGGCTGGTCGCGGCCGCGCGCGAGCGGTGCCAGTCCCTCCTCTTGGAGCCGCCCTCGCCCGAGCGCCTGGACCGGCTGGTGCGCTCCGCCCTGCACCGCCAGGAAGAAGCGCTCTGCGCTGCCCTGCTCGCGCGCTTGTCGCCCGAAACCGCCGCCGGCCTCGATGGCCTGCTGCATCCGTCCGTGCCCGGCGAGGCGGACGATGGCACTGAGAACGGCGACCGCGCCCCGCCCTCGCTGCTGGCGCTGCGGGCTGGCACCGGACCGGCCAGCCTCAAAAGCGTGGACGAGGAAGCGGGCAAGCTCCGGCGCCTCCGCGCGCTGGCGCTGCCCAGCGACCTTTTCGCCGGCGTGCCCGCGCGCGTGTTGCTGGCCTACCGCCGCCGGGTCGGCGCCGAGGAGCTGCACGAGCTGCGCCGCCACCCGGACGCCCTCCGGCTCACCCTGCTCGCCGCCTTCTGCCACGTGCGCGGGCGCGAGATCGCCGACAGCCTCACCGACCTGCTGATCACCACCGTGCACCGGATCGGCGCCAAGGCGGAGCGGCGGGTCGAGAACGAGCTGGTGGGCGATCTCAAGCGCGTGGCCGGCAAGCCCGCGCTGCTGTTCAAGCTGGCGGCGGCCAGCCTCGGTAAACCGGATGGCGCCGTGCGCGATGTGGTGTTCCCCGTCGTGGACGAGCAGACCCTGCGCGACCTGGTGGCGGAGGGGGAGAACACCGGCCCGGTCTACCGGCGCCACCTGCAGACGGTGATCCACAACTCCTACCGCTCCCACTACCGGCGCATGCTGCCGCTCGTGCTGGATGCACTCGCCTTCCGCTCCAACAACCAGGCGCACCGGCCCGTGCTCGACGCGCTGGACGTCATCGGCCGCCATGCCGCATCCCGGATGCGGTGCTACCCGGCCGCCGAATGGGTGCCGCTCGTCGGCGTGGTGCCGGTCGCCTGGCGCGACATCGTGCTGGAGTGCGACGCCCGGGGCAGGCCGCGGGTCAACCGGATTGCCTACGAGATCTGCGTCCTCCAAGCCCTGCGCGAGCAGCTCCGCTGCAAGGAGGTCTGGGTCGAGGGCGCCGACCGTTACCGTGACCCCGACCAGGACTTGCCGGCCGACTTCGACGCGCGACGGGACGAGCACTACGCCGCCCTGGGCCTGCCCCGCGACGCCGGCACGTTCATCGAGACGGTGCGGGCGGAAATGACGGACACTCTCGCTGCGCTTGACCGCGGCATGGCGAGGAACCCGTACGTGCGCATCCTCAAGCGAGGCAAGGGCACCATCTCGCTCACGCCTTTGGAGCGCCAGCCTGAGCCCGCCGGCCTGGTCGCGCTCAAGGGCGAGGTTGGCCGGCGCTGGCCGATGACGGGGCTGCTCGACATGCTCAAGGAATCGGACCTGCGCATCGGCTTCACCAAGGCGTTCCGCACCGTCACCGACCACGAGAACCTGCCGCGGAACGTGCTGCAGCAGCGCCTGCTGCTGTGCCTGAACGGCATCGGCACCAACACCGGCCTGAAGCGCATGGCCTCGGGCCAGGAGGACGTCACCTACAAGGACCTGCTCTACGTCCGGCGCCGGTTCATCACGCGGGATGCTTTGCGCGAAGCCATCGCCGCGGTCGTGAACGCGACGCTGCGCGCCCGACACCCCGCGATCTGGGGCGAGGGCACCACGGCGTGCGCCGCCGACAGCAAGCAGTTCGGGGCCTGGGACCAAAACCTGATGACCGAGTGGCACGCGCGATATGGCGGGCGCGGGATCATGGTTTATTGGCATGTCGAGAGGAAGTCGCTGTGCATCCACTCGCAGCTCAAGACCGTCTCCTCGTCCGAGGCCGCCGCCATGATCGAGGGCGTGCTGCGCCACTGCACCGACATGGAGGTGGACCGGACCTACGTGGACAGCCACGGGCAGAGCGAGGTCGCCTTCAGCTTCTGCAAGCTCCTCGGCTTCCAGCTCCTGCCGCGGCTGAAGGGCATCCATCGCCAGAAGCTCTATCGTCCCACCACCGGAGCGCCGGACGCTTATGCTTCCTTGCAGCCCGTGCTCACGCGCCCGATCGACTGGGCGCTGATCGCCCAGCAATACGACCAGATGGTCCGCTATGCGACCGCGCTGCAGCTCGGCACCGCGGCGGCGGCCGACATCCTGCGCCGCTTCACCCGCGCCAACCTGCAGCACCCCACGTATCGGGCGCTGGTGGAGCTTGGAAAGGCTCTGCGCACGACGTTCGTTTGCCGTTACCTGAACAGCATGGAACTCCGCCGCGAGATCCACGAGGGGCTGAACGTGGTCGAGAACTGGAACTCAGCCAACGACTTCATCCTTTATGGCCGCAGCGGCGAGATCGCCACCAACCGCGTCGAGGATCAGGAAGCGACCGTGCTGAGCCTGCACCTGCTGCAGAACTGCCTCGTCTACGTCAACACGCTCATGATCCAGCGCGTGCTCGGCGAGCCGCTCTGGGCCGAACGCATGGGGACGGCCGAGCGGCGCGGCCTGACACCGCTCGCCTGGGGGCACGTCAACCCATACGGGCTGTTCCGCCTCGACATGACGGCGCGCCTGCCTCTGGACCTGCCTGGCACGGGAGCCGACTCACCCCAGTTCAGCCTCTTGAGCGTTTGATCCTGGCCACCCGCGCTTACTTTGCGGCCCACAGCACGAACGTTGGGTCGCCCCCAACACGGGCGCGCGAAAGCGCCGGCCTTTGAGGGCCGGATTTCAGCTGCATCGGCGTCCTATGGGGGCGGCTGACCGCCTCGGATCACCCTCGCCGGGGCTGAAGCTCGCCCAAGCCGAGCAGGGTAAGCCAGTGCGGATGCGCTTCGCCGGTCAGCAGCTCGCATGGGCTCTTGCCCTGGCGCTCGGCGTGCCGGCTGCGCAGGAAGCGGCGGTGGTTCAGGAAGAACCGCA
>CALMVT010000301.1 GCA_937873175.1 uncultured Acetobacteraceae bacterium
GCGGTGGACAGCGCAAACGTCGCGGCCCGCTTCGCGCCGGAGGTGGCGCGGGCGGCGGCGGCCGGGGATGGCGCGGCCATGGCGATCCTGCACGACGCCGCCGAACACCTGGCCGCCACGGCCCGGGGCGCGGCCTCCGCGCTTCCGCCCGCCGTTCCGTGCGCGGTGGTCGGCGGCCTGCTGCGGCTCGGCGCTCCGCTGACCGACCGGCTGAATCGCCTGCTGGGCGAGGCCGGGTTGAGGCTTGTCCCCGCGCAGGGCACGGCGCTGGACGGCGCGCGCCTGCTCGCCACCCATACGAACTGGCCGCACGAGGCGCATGTCATACGCTGCCGCCCGCGCCGCAGCGTGGCATGAGCCTTGCAGCGCCGCCCGTTATGTTCTCAGCTTGCAGTTGGTCCGTTGAGGCGAAGGAAATCAGAATGGGTATTCCAAAGCTGCTGCTTGCGGTCGGCCTTGCGTGCGGTCTGGCGGCCGGCATGGGCGCCCGCACGGCGGAGGCGAAGGAGTGGAAAACAATCCGCTTCGGCATGGACGCGAGCTACGCGCCGTTCGAGAGCGTGAACCAGAAAGGCGAGATCGTCGGGTTCGAGGTCGATTACGCGCGCGCGATCTGCGCCAAGCTGGAAGCGACCTGCACATTCCAGAACCAGGATTGGGATGGAATCATCCCATCGCTGCTGTCCAACAAGTTCGATGTGATCTTTTCCTCCATGAACATCACGGACGCGCGCAAGGCGAAGGTGATCTTCTCCGACGTATACTACGCGACGCCGATCGTCTTCGTCGGCCAGGCCAGCGAGAAGTCCAAGGACACCAGCCCGGCGGCGCTGAAGGGCAAGTCCATCGGCACCCAGTCCTCCACGATCCACGCCAACTTCCTGGAAACGTTGTATCCGGGTTCCGACATCAAGCTTTACCCCACCCAGGACGAGCCGAACCTCGACCTCGCCAGCGGCCGGATCGACTACGTGGTCGGCGACTCGCTGGTGGAGGAGGATTTCGTCAAGACCAAGGGCAAGGGCTGCTGCACGATCCTGTCGGAGGTCCAGCGGGTGCCGGGCATCCATGGCCCCGGGGTGGGCGCCGCTTTCCGCCCCGGTGACACCGACCTGCAAGCCATGTTCAACAAAGCCATCGCCGAGTTGGACGCAGACGGGACCTACAAGACGCTCGCGAAGAAGTACTTTACCATCGACATCCGCGGGAAGTAGCCGGCCATGAGCGCGGCCGGCCTGCTGTTCGGACCGGACGGCTGGGGCGCGCTGCTGCTGAAAGGCGCCCTCGTCACCGTGGCGCTGGGACTGGTGACGGTGCCGTTCGGCTTTGGCGGCGGGCTGGTGCTGGCGGGGCTGAAGCTGTCGCGCTGGCGGGCCGTGCGGGGGCTGTCCGAGGCCTACACGACGTTTTTCCGCGGCATCCCGGACCTGCTCGCGCTGTTCATCGTGTATTTCGGGCTGCAATCCCTGCTGGACCACGCGCAGGCAACGCTGGGGCTGGCGTCGCGCTTGGAGCTGAGCGCCTTTGTCGCCGGGGTGATCGCCCTGTCGGTGGTCGTGGCCGCCTATTCGGGGGAGGTCTGGGTGGCGGCGCTGCGCACGGTGCCGCCTGGCCAGGTCGAGGCCGCGCGCTCCTTGGGGCTGGACCGCAAGCGCGCGTTCTTCCTGGTCGTGCTGCCGCAGTTGGGCCGGGTCGCCCTGCCCGGCCTCGGCAACGTTTGGACGGTCTTGCTGAAGGACACGTCGCTGATCTCGACGCTCGCGGTCACCGACCTGCTGCGGGCGGCGTCGGAAGCCAGCAAGAACACCACGCGGCCGATCCTGTTCTACGGCGCCGCGGCGGCCATCTACCTCGTGTTCAGCATCGCCTCCAACGCCGGGCAGGCGGCGCTGGAGCGCCGCGCCAACCGGGGGATCGCCTGATGGACGCGCTGCACGGCCTGCTCGGCTTCGTGTTCAACACGGAGCTGCTCTCGCAATACGGCTGGCGGCTGCTGAGCGGCGTGCGGATCACGGCGGAAGTCGTGTTGCTGTCGTGCAGCATCGGCTTCGTGCTGGCCTACCCGATCTGCCGCGCCCGCATGTCGCGCAACCTGCCGCTGCGAAGCGGAGCCGCCGGCTACATCGCCGTGTTCCGCGGCACGCCGCTGCTGTGCCAGCTTTACCTCGTGTACTACGGCGCCGGCGAGGTCCGGCCCTGGCTGACGGGCGCCGGGCTTTGGTGGTTCTTCCGCGACGCGTTCTATTGCTGCATCCTGGCGTTCTCCTTGAACACCGCGGCGTATCAGGCCGAGATCCTGCGCGGCGCGCTCGGCTCCGTGTCCCGGGGCCAAAGGGAAGCGGCGGCGGCGCTCGGCCTTTCGCCATACCGGGTGGCGCGGCATGTGGTGTGGCCGCAGGCGTTCCTGGCGGCGCTGCGCCCGCTCGGCAACGAGCTGATCCTGGTGATCAAGGCCAGCGCGCTCGCGGCCATCGTCACCCTGCTGGACCTCATGGGGCAGACCCGGCTGATCTTCGCCCGCACGTTCGACTTCTCAGTTTATCTTTACGCGGCGCTGATCTACCTCGCCGCGACCGAGGGCATCCGCCGGCTGTGGAACCGCATGGAGCGCGCCGCCTCCAAGCACGTGCGGCAAATTGAGCCGCTGAAAGCCGCCCACCCCGCGCCGCCTCGCGGCGCGCTGCCCATCGTCTCCGCCGAAGCCGTGCCGCCGGGGTAGCGCGGTCTCGGCCAGGTCGATGAGGACCGCGTCGCCCGCTACTTGGCCGTGTGATCGACCCGACCCTTAAGGAGGACCCGCCATGCCGGACACGCTCATCAAGGTTGATCTGTCGCAGTCGCCGTATGAGAACGACACCATCCACAACCGCTGGCACCCGG
>CALMVT010000302.1 GCA_937873175.1 uncultured Acetobacteraceae bacterium
CTTGGCGGCAGCACGGCATCCGCCAGGCTGTCGCCTTCCCCGGCCACGGGATCGACGGCGATCACGCGCATGCCGACCGCCTTCGCACGCTGCGCGATGGCCCGGCCAATTCGCCCGAAGCCGAGCAACACCAACGTCTGACTGGCGATCTCGCGGTGCGGCACCCGGGCACGGTAGACGGATGGCCACGTCGCGGGGCTGAACCCAGCGCGCATCTGGTCGAAGCCAATCGACCAGTGCAGCATTGCCATAAGCACGAACTCGGCGATCGGCCCTTCATGCTCGAAGACGTTGCAAACGGCTGCTTCTGGCGGAAGCGACCCGAAGTTGATTCCGTCGAGCCCTGCACCGGGGACCTGCACTAGGCGCGGGTGCGCGAGGGAAACGGGCAACGCCGGAATGCGCAGCGCGACCACTACGTCCGCCTCGTCGGCAATGGCCTTGAACCCAGGATCACCCGGCGCGATGGCCGGAACCGTCCGGATCTCTGCAGCGAGATCGTGAAGCTGCGGGCGGAGGCGCGTCAGGTGGTTGGCCGCTTCGCCAACAAGGATGATGTTCATTGGCTTGACGCCTCCCAGGTGTGCAACTTGTACCCACAGCCGAGAAGTAGAAGCGAATTGTTGTGCTTGTGTGAGAAGCGTTGCTACTGAGGAGCTATGGATAGCCGACGTCTTCGCTGTTTCGTGGCACTAGGGGAGGAGCTGCATTTCCGGCGGGCGGCGGAGCGCTGCCACATCAGCCAGTCCGGTCTCAGCCAGCAGCTCCGGTCGCTGGAAGAGGAGCTGCAGGTCAATCTGGTCTACCGCACCAAGAGGGTCGTGTCCCTGACGGAGGCAGGCGCGGTGTTTCTCCGCGAGGCGCGCAAGGCGCTGGCGCAGATGGAACAGGCCGCGTCTTTGGCCCAGCGTACGGCGCGCGGCGAGGCCGGGCAGCTCCTGGTCGGCGCGACCGCCCCTGCCCTGTTCATCCTGGTTCCGGAGATCGTGCGGCGGTTCCGGATGCTGCGGCCGCATGTGGGGCTGATCGTCCAGGAGATGACGACCATGGAGCAGGAAATCGCGCTGCGGCTCGGCCATATCGAGGTGGGCGTGGTCCACCCGCCGCTCGAGGACCTCGGCCTGACCTGCACGCAGGTGGCTGACGTGCCGTTCCGGCTGGTGATGTCCCGTGACAACGTCCTAGCCGGCAAGGACGCCATCGGCATCGAAGACTTGGCCGACCAAAAATTCATCCTTTTCCCGCGCCAGATTGGCCCGCGGCTTTACGACACCATCATCGGCCTCTGCCAAACGGCCGGGTTCAGCCCAGACATCCTACTGGAAGCCTCTCCAGCCCAGTCGATTATAGCCCTGGCCGCGGCGGGGTTCGGCGTCGGCTGGATTGCTTCTGAGCTGCAGCAGTTCCCCCGCGCCGACGTCGTGTATCGCGCCCTGACTGGGCCTTCCCCCCGCTTCACGCTCGGCGTATGCCATCGCGGTCCGGCTGTGTCGCCTTCGGTTGACGGCTTCATACAGGCAGCCATCGCTGCAGGACGGCAATCACGATGAGCAAGGCGAGGGCGATAGATCTCTTGATCGGTGCGTTACGCGTCGGCTGACACTGATGCGGCCCGCTTCACTTGGGTCAAAACAGGACAGAGCTGATGTCTGCTACCGGGAACCTGATCAGGGTGCATGAACGACCGACATGAGGCGCACTGCAGCCGTCCCTGATGGGACTTGCGAACCACATCAACGCCCCCGCATGGCGCGAAGCCGTCGGCGGGCCTGGCGCTCAGCTGCCTCGGCAACGCGCAGCAGCGTGGTGCGCTGGCCCGTGGTGAGAGCGAGCATTTCGGCGCCGTCACGCAGCAGCTCCGCGTGCGTGCGCAATCTGCGCGCACTGGCAAGGCGGCTGGCATCGACCAAGCGGTGGGGGACGGTTTGGGTCAGCATGGCACTCCCCTGAAGCAAGCAAGGCCCGCTCGGCAAGGCCGGCGGGCGGGGGCAGACAGGAACAAACAGGCATCACGCCTTCCCCGGACGCCCAACGCCGGCGCGAGAAGCGCCTGGGCTGGCTAGCACCAGGCGGACGGGCGTCAGCCTGAGCGGCAGAACAGGTCCGCCTGCACGCTGCGGCGGCCGTGTCGGAGTACCTCGACCATCCGCACGTAGGTGTCA
>CALMVT010000303.1 GCA_937873175.1 uncultured Acetobacteraceae bacterium
AGTTTCGCAGCTTGCAGGCCCAAAAACATCCCGCAACGGTCGGCTGTTCACGATATCGAACACACCGATGCGTGACAGGCGGCAGTCCTGATCGGGGTGATATGCGGCTCGTATCGCGATCAGCGCAGCAGAACAGCGCTGGTCGGCTTCGGAGCGCCCGCCCCATGTACGTGCTGCTTGTTGAGGACGACGACCTGATCCGCACCTGCCTCGCCGAGGTGATGACCGAGGCCGGTTTCGAGGTCGTCGGAGCGCCGGACGCGGAAAGCGCCCTCGAGTTGGCAGGAGCGGTGCGGCCTCCTCGGGTGGTCGTCAGCGACGTGAACCTTGGACCCGGCATGGACGGCTTCGCGCTCGCGGCCGCAGCCCGTCGCCGGTGGCCGACGGTTCCGGTGCTGCTGATGAGCGGCGTTGACGCCAACTTCGCCGGCCGGCACTGCGGCGCGACCGAGCGCTTCCTGTCGAAGCCGTTCTCCTCCAACGCGTTCCTGCGAAGCATCGCCGCCCTGACAGGCAAGCCGGAAGTCCGGCCCGCTTAGCCTTGGGTCTCCGATGGCAACTCCTCCGCCGGGATGGGGGACCGCTTTGGGTCGAGGCCGTGCGACAACTCGTTTTCAGCCCAGCATGGTGAGGTGTCGTGCAGCAGGGTCGCCGCGGAGCGTGGCGTGAACCGCGGATCATCGCCCAGGCCTGTAACGGCGACACGGCCGGCTTTGCTGAAAGCCTCGCCACTGCCTTGGCAGGGGCCGAAACGTTGAGCTTCCCGGCCCATGGTGCGGTGGAGCGCCGCGACGGTCCAGGCTACCGCGACCCGCTCGCCGAAAACGCGGACGCGCTGGACCGAAGCGAACTGTATGGCATCTCTCGTGCGCGCAGCAGTCAACGCCGATGTGCTTTCTGCCGTTGCCTCAATGAGAGCATGCAGCGAGGTCGGCGAGTTGTTGCCTGCAGCGCTTGAGTCAGGCATCCACCGCGTGTTCCTAGCTTGTTCAGCTAAGCGTGAATCCAGAACCCGCTCTATGGCGTACCCCCTACATCGAGGACACGGGTGGCATCGACATGCCATCCGATCAGAGCCTGAAACCATTGTGGAAGGCTGCAAGCAAGCACCTCGGGCTCGACCCTGCCTCGGTCGGGGACGAGGACGTGAGGAAGGTTTTGTCGGGCTTGAACTCCGTCGTCGATGGCATCGGCTCATTGCGCACGCACACCGGTTCGGCCCATGGCCGTGGCAGGCGGCCCTACCGCCTCCAGGCCCGGCACGCCCGGCTCGCGATCCATGGTTCGCATACTCTTGTCGGGTTTTTCATCGAGACGTGGGACGAGCGGAAGAAGGCGGCTGCATGACCGGCGAGCTGATCCTCTCTCCTGCCCCTTCGCTAATTCCTGCCGCGCTCTACGCGCCAACGCCGAAGGCGGCGCAGCGCGTGCTGGAGTTCTTCACGGCGCAGATCAACAACGACCACACGCGCAGAGCCTACCTCAACGCGGCCCGCCGCTTCGCCGATTGGTGCGCCGCCCACGGCCTCCACCAGCTCGACCAGGTGCAGGCATTCCACGTCGCCGCCTTTGTCAAGCATCTGCAAGGCCGGTTCACCCCGCCGACGGTGAAGCAGCACCTGGCGGCGCTGCGCATGCTGTTCGACTGGCTGGTGACCGGCCACGTCATCGCCGTGAACCCGGCCCACGCCGTGCGCGGCCCGAAATACGTGGTGAGGAAGGGCAAGACGCCGGTGCTCCAGGCGGACGAGGCGCGCGCGCTGCTCGCCGCGATCGACACCGGCCCGCTTATCGGCCTACGCGACCGGGCGCTGATCGGCACCATGGTCTACACCTTCGCCCGCGTGAACGCGGTGCTGGCGATGAAGGTGAAGGACTACTTCGTCCAGGGCCGGCGGGGTTGGGTGCGGCTGCACGAGAAGGGAGGCAAGGAGCACGAGGTGCCTTGCCACCATACGCTGGAGCGATTCCTGGACGAGTATATCGCCGCCGCCGGCGTCGCGGGCGACGCGGATGGCCCACTGTTCCGCTCCATCGGTCGCAAGACCGGCCGTGCCGAAGCTCTCTGGCAGCAGGACGCGTACCGGATGATCCAGCGCCGTGCCGCTGCGGCCGGCATCGCGACCAGGATCGGCAACCACACCTTCCGCGCCACCGGCATCACGGCCTATCTCAAGAACGGCGGCACGCTCGAACACGCGCAGACCATCGCCAACCACTCGTCGCCGCGCACTACGAAGCTTTATGATCGCAGGTCGGATGAGATTTCACTCGACGAGGTCGAGAAGATCAGAATCTAACCGGCGGTAGGTTTCGGTTCGGCTTGCCCTCACCGGATACCCGCGCCCCGTCCCGAGTTGACCGGTTTTGCGTCCTATTCTGGTTGTTTTGACTTATCGGACGGCATGTCTTAGCACGTCAAAGAAGCAAATCGGACAGCAAGGCGCCGCATGATCGTCGGATACGCGAGGACCAGCACGACCGACCAGGCCGCAGGCTTGGCCGCCCAGGAACGCGATCTGACGGCCTTCGGCGCCGAGCGGCTGTACAGCGAGCAGGTAAGCAGCACGGCGCAGCGCAGCCGCCTGGCCGAGTGCCTGGCCTACCTCCGCGACGGCGACGTGCTTGCCGTGACCAAGCCGGACAGGCTGGCGCGCAGCACGGCGGAGCTGCTGGCTATTGAGGCAGACCTGGCCAAGCACAGCATCGGCCTCGTGATCCTAAGCATGGGCGGGGAACGCATGGACACTCGCAATCCGACCAGCAAGCTCATGCTGACGATTCTGGCCGGCGTGGCGACATGGGAGCGCGAGATCATGCTTGAGCGGCAGCGTGAAGGCATCGCCAAGGCCAAGGCGGAGGGGAAGTACAAGGGACGCCCGGCATCGCTGGACCCAGCCGAGATCGCGACGCTGGCGCAGACCATGGGGCCGGCGGCGATTGCAAAGCATCTTGGAATTGCCCGCAGCTCGGTCTATCGCCTGCTCCCCGGAGGTGCGTGATGGGCGATCTTTACGACGTGGACGTGCTGGAATGGTCCGAGCACCAGGCCCGGCTGCTGCGCCAGCACGCGGCCGGCGAGGGGGGTAACGAGGCGCCCGACTGGGCCAACATCATCGAGGAAATCGAGAGCGTGGGGCAGAGCCAAGTTGATGCCGTGGAATCATGGTGGTTTCAGGCGTTCCTGCACGACCTCAAGGCCGAGGCATGGCCGCTCGCCCGGGACGTGCCTGCTTGGCGAGGCGATGCGCGCGGGTTCCGTGCGCAGGCGAAGCGCAAGTATCGGCCTTCCATGCGGCAGAAGCTCGACGTGCCCGGTATCTATGCCGACGCCTTGTCCGCTCTGCCGGACACCATGGACGGACAGCCGCCCTTGCCGGTGCCCGCAGTCTGTCCGGTCACGCTGGACGAACTGGTGAGTGCGCAGGGGTAGCAGACGCTGAGGTACTTGCAAAAGCCTGCCCTGTTAGCAGTCTAGAAATCGCGACCAGGGCGGGATGGCCTCTCCAATCAAAACTTGCGGCATCAAGCGGCATCACGGTTCTTCTTTCGGGGCTACGAACTGACATAGCCACTAATGACATAAAGGGGCCAACCCAACATTCGCGTTGTGAAGTGCAAAGTAAGCGTGGACGATCAGGTCAGACGCTCAGAAGGGTGAGCTGGCCTGGGTCGGCGCCCATGCTGGGCAGGTCCAGCGGCAGGCGGGTAGTCATGTCGAGGCGGAAGGTGCCGTACGGGTTGACGTGCCCCCAGACCAGCGGCGTCAGCCCGCGCCGCTCGGCCGCGCCCATGCGCCCCACCCAGATTGGCTCGCCGAGCACACGCTGGATCATGAGCGTGTTGACACGGTGTTGCACTGAGCCGATGAGAGGGCGCGGTCGGGCCCTGTGCCGCTCGGTTCAGGCGATGCGGACATAGCTCGGGCGTCCAAATTCCAACATACGGTTGAGCGCGTGAACAGCGACGGCCACCTCCGTCACCCGACGCTGGTCTGTGCGCGAGCGCAAGCCGTCCCCGATCACCTGCTTGAACCGGCCGATCGCGGCCTCAACCCGCGCCCGCGTCGTGTAGCCTGAAGCTCGCTGCCAAGCGGCACGGCCGTGCGCGGCGATGTGCCGGAGATGGCAGTCCCGCTGCGTGGGCGCGGTCTGGGCCGTGCTGCTCGGCACTGCCCTCGCGCGCGGTGGGACGATGACGGCCGCCTCGGGGTAGCGCTCGAGCATGTCGGCGTAAACGCGGTCCTGGTCGTATCCGCCGTCGGCGGTGAACGACGACACTGCCCCCGTGATCTGGTCGAGCAAAGGGCCGACCTCGACGGCGTCATCGACCTCCTTGGCCGTGAGCGAGGCGGCGACGATCTGATTGCTTCCGGCGTCCATGCCGATGTGCAACTTACGCCAGGAGCGCCGTGTCTTGGTGCCGTGCTTTTCCTGCAGCCATTCGCCTGCGCCGCACAGGCGCAGGCCCGTGCTGTCCACCAAAAGGTGCACGGGCTTGTCGCCCCGTTGCGCCTGCGGGCGTGGAAGCTCCATTGTTTTGGCCCGGCGGCTCAGGGTTGAGTGGTCCGGCACGCGCAACGCCAGCCCGAGCAGGCCGATGATGGACCCGATCAGGCCCTCGGTCTGGCGCAGGGCCAAGCGGAAAACGGCACGGAGTGTCAGCGCCGTCAGGATGGCCAGCGGCGAGTACCAGGCCTGTCCGCCCGGCGTGGTGCGTGGGGCCGCTTGCCAAGCCGCTATTGCCTCGTCGCTGAACCACACCGTCAAGCTGCCGCGCTGGCGCAGAGCTGCGTCATAGTCAGCCGAGTTGGTGACCCTGTGCTGCTGTCGCGGAATGTGGTGGCGGCGAGCGTCGTTCAGCTTAAAGGGCAAGGTGGGCGTCCCCGGTCAGGTCAGGAGCAAGCTTCGTAGGTCAGCTCACCTGGCAAAGCCACAGGCCACCTCCGTGCACCACGGTGGCATCAGCGCCTGGAAAGGCTGCAGCTGCGCACCCTGGGATTGGTCGTCCACCGTCTCCCGGTCGGGCCACCGTGTGGCCATGATGCGCTGCTTCAGGTCGTCCAAGCTGTGTTCCGGAACGTGGATGCTGAAGGGTCGGACCGCGCCGCTTTCAGGCGCGGCGCGCAACCGGGCTGGGATGAGTTCCCACGCGGAGGCCACCGCGGAGGCGGCGACGAAACCACGTCGTGTCAAAGACATCATGATCACTACCTTTGCTTGAGAAAGGGACATTTCCGATACGAGACTTGCGAGTGGTCCGAAACTTGACCCATGCCGTGGCGGGGTCTTGCGAGCTGCCCTGACTTTGTTCTGAACGAACGCCAACCCCATCGCCGTCCAGTGCCGGTGCGGCGACGGCAAGGCTGAGCGCGGCCGCGACGGAAGGAAAACGCCTCATTTGAGCATCTCCAGGCCGCCGATGGCCCGGCGCGGCGCGCCGGGGATCGGCAGGCTTCGATCGACGCCGGCACTTGCGGCGTCGCACTGAGAGTTGGCGGCCGGCAACGCCGCGCACCAGCCTGCAAAATCGGAAACAACGCTTCCGCTACGTGGAACGCGATGGATGCCTGTCCCAGCGCGGGATCCGCCTCAGATCAAAAGTTGCACCTTCAGCCGCGGCGCCGCGAAATCGAGGAAGGCGCGGAGCTTGAGCGGCAGGAAGCGGCCCGCCTGGTAGACGAGGCTGACCGGCATAGGCTCGGGCCGATACTGGTCGAGCACGGTGCTCAGGCTTCCAGTAGCCACCGAGGCGGCCACGTGATAGCGAAACGCGCGAGCCAAGCCGATCCCGGCTCGGGCGGCGTCGCAAGCGGACTCGACGGTGGAGACGACCAGGCGCGGGCGGACCGTGATCGCGACGTCGCTTCCATCCTGCGCGAAGGTCCAGGTGTCGGGCGCGTAGACCCCATCGTAGAGGATGCAATCGTGGCCGGCGAGGTCGCCGGGCGTGGCCGGCGTCCCGCGCCGGCCCAGATAGGCCGGGCTGGCGCAGACTACAAGCTCGGTCCTGCCAAGGCGAAGCGCCATGAGCCGGCTGTCAGGCAGCACGCCGATCCGCAGCGCGACATCGACGTGCTCCTCCGGCAGGCTCACGATGCGCTCGCCGAGCACGAGGTGCACGCTGATATCCGGGTAAGCGGCGAGGAACTCAGCCAGGATCGGTATGAGATGCATCCGCCCCATGCCGGTCGGCGCGGTCACGATCAGCTCGCCGGTAGGCGCCGTGTATTCGCCGGAGGCGGACCGTTCGGCCTCGGAGATGTCCGCCAGGATGCGCTTGAGTGCGGCCACATAGGACGAGCCCGCCTCGGTGAGCATCAGCTTCCGGGCCGAGCGGTCGAAGAGCTTGACCCGGAGATGGTCCTCAAGTTCCGAGATCTTCCGGCTGGCTGTCGCAGGAGGTGTATTCAGGCGCCGTGCTGCGCCGGAAAGGCTGCCCGCCTCGGCCACGGCAAGCACGATCGACATGGCTTCCAGGCGATCCATCCTTTCTCCTTCCGATCCTGGCCTGCGGCCCCATCGTTCCAGCGGGCGGAACAGCAGATTCCAGTCTTGCTCGTAAACGGCGCCAGCAAAACGGACTATCTCGTGCGGCGACGGGCGCTGCGGCGCCAGCATCGGAGGCGGAGGAAAAAATGAATGACGCTGTGAAAAGAACTGCGGTGGTGACGGGCGCTTCGTCCGGGATCGGGGCTGTCTACGCCGACAGGCTCGCCCGGCGCGGGTATGACCTCATCCTGGTCGCACGCAAGCTCGACCGCCTCGCAACCGTGGCCCGGCGGCTCGAAGCCGAAACGGGCCGCCGCGTGACGACCGTGGCAGCCGACCTCGGCCATCCCGACGACCTTCGTCGGGTCGAGACCCTGTTGCGTGAGGACACGTCCATCACGCTGCTGGTCAACAATGCCGGGATCGGCGCAACGGCGCCGCTGCTCGAGGCTGACGTCGAGAGGATGGACGCCATGATCCGCCTCAACGTGACGGCCCCGACCCGCCTTGCCCATGCTGTTGCACCGAATTTCGCTGCACATGGCGAGGGAACGATCATCAACATCGCCTCCATCGTGGCGATCTCGCCGGAAACGCTGAACGGGGTATACGGCGGGACGAAGGCTTTCGTTCTGGCATTCAGCCAATCTCTGCGGCATGAACTTGCCGCGAAGGGCGTGCGAGTTCAGGTGGTCCTGCCGGGCGCGACCGCCACCGAGTTCTGGGACACCGCGGGCCTGCCGGTCCACCATCTGCCGAGCGCCATTGTCATGTCGCCGGACGACATGGTCGACGCCGCTCTCGCAGGCCTCGATGCCGGCGAGGCGGTGACCATTCCTTCGCTGCCCGACGCAGCCGAATGGGATCGTTTCGACGTGGCCCGCCGGGCCATGGCAGGCCGGCTGTCGAGCGCCATTCCGGCATCCCGGTACAACATCGTGCGGATCCGGTCGTCGGTCGCCTGAGCCGGCACTACGGATGCTGCGGAGGAAGACGGTCATGAGGGCACGTCGACCTCGCCCCCCGTCCGGTCAGGGCAGAAGCTTCCGCCGGACTTTCTGAAGGAGCTTGCGCAGATGAACGTTGTCTCCAGGTCGCCCGTCCGGAGCGGAATGCTCGCATCCGGGCTCGCAACAATTCTGGCCGCTTGCGCGGCAGAGCAGCCGCAATCGACTGCCTCGCGCGGTCTGGTAAGCGGGATCACGTCGAGCAACGGCGGCGGCATGATGCCGGCGAACTACAGCTCGTTCCGAACCGGCACGGGAGGGAGCGGCTCGACCTTCGACACAGGCAACATGGCGTATCCGCCGCCGCTGCCACAGGGCAACCTGGGTGTCACGCAGGTGCAATGAAAGGGACGAGGCGGCCTGCCGCATCGCTCGGCGCTGGGCAGGCCCGCTCGCTTGTGCGGGGAAACGCCGGCTTTCACCGGGTGTTGCCGCCCGCCTTCAACCAGGAAAGGGTTCGGACGTGTTGAATAGACGATCCTTCTTGTCGGACTTGCTGATGCCCGTCGTACTAGGGGGTGGCATGATCGCGGCTGGCACTGCTTCGGGCCGACGTGCGGAACCGGACTTCGTGGGCCTGGACGGATGGCTCAACACGCCCGGCCCCCTGGCGTTGGCCGGGCTGCGCGGCAATGTCGTGCTGGTTGAGTTCGGGACCTACACCTGCATCAACTGGCGCCGGACCCTGCCCTACGTGAACCGCTGGTCGCGTGAGTATGGGCCGCAGGGCCTGCAGACCGTCCTCGTCCACACGCCGGAGTTTAGCTTCGAGCGCATCCGTCCCAACGTTGAAAGCATACCCCCCGGCCTCGGCGTCACCTACCCGGTTGCGTTGGACGGGGAGTACCGGACCTGGCGCGCGTGGCAGAACCAGGCCTGGCCTGCCCTTTATCTGCTGGACAGGAAGGGCCGCGTTCGGCTCCTGCGCGAAGGCGAAGGCCACTCGGCGGTGGTCGAGAGCACGATCCGGAGCCTACTCGGCCTGCCGGATGCAGAGAAGCGCGCCGAAGACGCCGATCTGTCCCGGATCGGAACAGGGGAGATGTATTTCGGATCCCTGCATGGGACGCCGCAGGACCCGGCGCAGCGGCCACGGGCAGGAGAGGCGGCCTACACGTTCGCCCACCCAAGCGGGCCCCGGCTGAACCAGTACGACCTGCAAGGGACGTGGGCGCGCGGGGATGAGCCGCTGGTGCTGCGCTCCGATGCCGGGCGGCTGCGGGTCCGTTTCTCGGCGGCGAAGGTCCACCTGATCGCGGGCGCGCCCAGTTCGACACCCGTCCGGGTCCGGGTCGATGGCGGAGCTGAACGCGTGTTCGACGTCGGACTGCCGACGCTCCACACGGTGCTGGACGGGAACAGCTACGGCGAGCACCTGCTCGAACTCGACTGCGCCGTGCCGGGGCTGACCTTGTATAGCGCCACCTTCGGATAGCGACCGGCCCGACAGGCTGGGCCGTTCCATTTGCTGGAACGGCCGTTTCCGGGATCACCGGCTTATCCAAGCGGCTCGAACCGATGATCCTCAACGCAGCGAGCCTCTCGCGTTCCGCAACCAACTCCGAGCATGAGAGCATGCGGAGTTTTGGGGTGATTACGCCGCCGTTGCGGTGGGCCTATTGTCGTCGCTCGCGGGCCGGGGCCGGAAACCGGGATGACGGCGGCGGAAGGCGTCCTCGAGCGTGTCGTTCAGCACGGCGGTGCGCACATCGAGGAAGGGCTGCACCGTCGCCCGGCTCCAGCGCATCTGCTGAGCCTTGGCCATGCGCCATGAGATGATCTCGTCCACCGCGCTCTCAACAAACGAGGTCGCGATCGGCTCGCCGCGCCGGCACCGGGCGGCGTAGTAGACGAGCGCCGCCTCGTTGCGCTCAAGGTAGCCCAGCAGGTCAGCGACGTGCTGGCGCAGCTGGTCCATGCCGGCGACGTCGCGCACGCCGCGGCGCTCCGCCCAGCGGCACAGGGCGGCGAGCCGGCGCCGGCACCCGGGCCAGCGCCCGTGCCACAGACGCCACTTCGCCCGCTCCAAGGCGCGGACTGCCGTAGCGGCAAGGGACGCCTCGACCGTGCCCGCGCCGAGGCTGCGGGCCGCCTGCAGCGCGTGCTCGAAGCGAACCGCGGCATGCCACCAATCGAGTACCACTGTGGCATCTGGCAGCACCTTGCGCTGCAGCTGCCACAGACCCGCGTCGCCGTCGCACAGCACGGTCGCGGGCGTGTTTGCGTCCACACCCGCCGCGGCGAGCGCCGCCCGGAACGCCTCGGCCGTGGCAGCCGGACCCGTGCGGGTGAAGGCGAAACGGCGCTGGCCGCCATCAGCATGGATCACCTTGCCCGCGATCACCTCGAAGCGGCGCCCTTCGGCCCGGTGCCGGTGGCGGTGGCGGTGGCGGTGGCGGTGGCGGTGGCGGTGGCGGTGGCGGTGGCGCAGGTAGCCGCCGTTGATGCCGACCACAACGGGACCGCATGCCGGCCGTGCAGGCTAGCTCGCACGCGCGGCAGCTTGAGCCTGCACGACCGCCGCATCGACCCGCAGTGTCCTGCTCCGCACCCTACTGGCGTGCTGCGTCCCGCTGACCGGCAGCAGCTCGGACAAGAGGTCCGCGGCCTTGCCGAACGGTGCCATGGCCGCATACCGGGCCGTGACGTAGGCCAGCTCGGGGGCGACCGCGGCGCCACGGCCGAAGCCGAGCACGGCCACGCTCCTGGTCTCGCTCTCGCCTGTCCCCTGGCACGGGCAGACCAGCAAGCGCCGCACCCGCACCGGCACGTCGCCGAACAACGAGGGGAACCGCGCCGCGCTGCATCCCTTGCTCGCCAGCCTGCGCCCGCACGCCGCGCACGCGCGCGGGCACTCGCCCAAGGCGGCCATCTGCGTCGGCACCATCTCGGCCTGCAGCGCCGCCGTGACCTGCTTCGCCTCGTCCAGGCGCAGCCCGAGTTCGGCCAAGCCGATCTGCTCGTTGCGCTCGATGCAGGCGAGCTCGGTCTCGGTGACCACGCCAGAGGGCTACTCGGCCACCAGCTTCACCCGCCACCTCAGCTGCGTCACGCGCTCACCCTCATCCCGTGAGCCCAGACCCTACCCTGACCGCACAGCCCCCCAAAACTCAGCATGGTCTCGTGGCGGCACAGCAGCGACAGCATGATCGTGGCTTGGCCGTCGGCGTCGAAGTCGGTCCAGTCCATCGCGACCGTGATGCTGGACCGGCTTCCCACCACATACGGCACCCAGTGGACCAGCAAGGCATCGACGTCGATGCCCGGGTTGGACAGCAGCCGGTCCACCTGTTTGATCGCGTGCTTGGTCAGGCGTCCGCGGGCCAGCGCCAGGCCCTGGCCGATCGTGGCAACCGCAAGAGACGCAGACTCGATCACCCCCATGATAGCGCCTGCCAGCGAGAGCACGCGCTTGGCATGCAGGTCGTCCGCGAACAGCGTCCGAAGGAACTGGTGGACACCCTCGAACGAGAGCGGCTTCTTGATCGGCATCGTCCAGCCCCATGCATTGACTCACGGAGCCTGGAACCGCACCTCGGCCCAGCCTGCAAGGCCGCTCAGCCGCTTGTCACCGCCTGTCCGTCAGGCGATCCAGCTCGAACCGTCGCGGAACCCCAACCGTCTCCGTCACTAAAGCGAAATGAGGGGAGGCATGAGACCTGGACCACCTATTTTCGAACAGCTTCCGATGTTCGTAATCCCGTTGCTGCTCTCCGCATTCAGTGGCCACTGGATGCCTCGCGGTCCCGGCCTAATGGCGACACCGATCTGACCCTGCCTCCGTACAATCAGTGCAACCCGCATCCGAGGGGGATGCGTTCGCGAAAAATGATCACGGTGATGGACCATAAAACCCGTCAACCGGACATGCGTATTCCAGTATTTAATGAAGCGCGTAGGTCCAGCTCAACGTTTTCCATGTTTTGCTGTGTTTCTGCGAAGTGTGCATGTAAGGTCATGTCTCGGAGACCAACATCAATGGCTGTCTGCAAAACTGTGGTTCCGGAGATGCGTAGATCATGAAATACGGAGTTATAGGGCTTGCCACGTCAAAGGGCGGGGCGGGCAAATCCACCCTTGCCCGCTCGCGTGCCGCTCGTTGGTTAAGCACCTGCCTCTGAACAATCGGCGCTGCCTGCATCCGAGGGGGGCGTTTGCGATACATAACCGCTTGCTCGACCAGGAAGCACGTTCAATCGGACATACGTGTTCCCGTATTTAAGGAAATACGTGGGTCCAGCTCAACGTTTTCCATGTTTTGCTGTGTTTCTGCGGAATGTGCACGTGAGGCCATGCCTTGGAGACCAACATCAATGGCTGTCTGCAAAACTGTGGTTCCGGAGATGCCTAGATCATGAAATACGGAGTTATAGGGCTTGCCACGTCAAAGGGCAGGGCGGGCAAATCCACCCTTGCCCGCTCGCGTGCCGCTCATCGGTTAAGCACCTGCCTCTGAACAATCGGCGCCGCCTGCATCCGAGGGGGATGCGTTTGCGATACATCACCGCTTGCTCGACCAGGAAGCACGTTCAATCGTAGCCGCCCTTGGGGTGGGCTCCCACAATTTCCACCGCGCCGGCCTCAGGGGCGTTGCTGAGAACTTCCGCAAGCTCAAGCCGTTCGTCATGCGAACCAAGCTCGCGTCCATCCATCGGCAGAAAGCGCTGATACCGCCTCACAGCCCCGTACAGTAGATGGGGGTGTGGATGACCGCATCGGGCGGCTGCTGACTGTCAAGCGGTGGCGGTCGGACGGTGGCGCAGCAGGCAGCCGGCTAGGAGAGGCAGGCATGGATATGGAAGATGTCTGGACGCCAGAGCAGATTCCGTTCATTCTGGCTCGTATCCGCAAGCGGTGAAGTAGTTGGCGCACTCGCCGGGCGTGAACTGGGGCAGTGCGTCGCCGATTGCGTTCCAGAGCGCCGGGATGGTGCGTGCCGCTGCCCGGCGGAGCAGCGCTTTGAGCTTGGCAAACGCGAGTTCGATCGGGTTGAAATCGGGGCTGTAGGGCGGCAGCAAGCGCATGCGTGCGCCCGCGGCTTCGATGGTGGCCCGCACACCTGTCACCTTGTGGGCTGGCAGGTTGTCCATGATGACGGTGTCGCCCTTGGTCAGCGTGGGCGCCAGCACCTGCTCGACATAGGCCAAGAACACCGGGCCGTTCATAGGACCGTCCAGGACCATGGGTGCGGTCATTCCGTCCAAGCGGAGCGCGCCCACAAACGTCGTGGTCTTCCAGTGCCCGTGCGGCACCGCG
>CALMVT010000304.1:0-805 GCA_937873175.1 uncultured Acetobacteraceae bacterium
CGGCGACGCTGGGCAGCGTCGAGAAGAACATGTCGAGCTCGCGGCGTATGTAGTCACGCTCTGCCGGCGTGAACGGGGCAGAGGCGGACGGATCGGGAGCGTTCATGCGCCCAACCATAGCACGTCATTGCAGCAATGGACGATGTCCGGATCGTGTCCCCTTGGTGGAGACAGGTGAAGTGGCGTAGGCGTCTCCCATGACCGATCCCGAGCTGATGCCGCCACGCAGCCTGACGATGATGCTGCTTCCCTTCGCGCTGATCGTCTTCTTGGGCTATTCCGCGGTCGGCATCCCGCTTTCCACCTTGCCGGTCCATGTTCATGCCGTGCTCGGCTATGGCACCACCGTGGTCGGCCTCCTCATCGGCTTGTCCGCAGTGGCTACGCTGCTGACCCGGCAACTGGCAGGGGCAGTGTCCGACCAGCATGGCCCGAAGCTTGGGGTGCTGCTGGGCCTGGGAACCACTGCGCTCAGCGGGGCGGCCTACCTGGTCTCCCTCCTATTGCCCGGCAACTGCGGCCTAGCCGCCTTGGCAATCGGCCGCTTGCTGCTCGGGTTAGGCGATAGCTTGTTCACCACAGGCATCATGGCCTGGGCGGTCACCCGCGTCGGCCCGCAGCACGCCGGCAGGGCCATGGCCTGGATCGGCATCGCGATGTATGGCGCGCTCGCCGTCGGGGCACCGCTCGGGGCGGTGCTCGACGACCTCGGCGGGTTCGCGAGCGTGTCAGTCGCCACCGGCCTGATGCCCTTGCTGGCCATGCCAGTCGCGGCCGTCCTGCTCGGTCTGCCGGGTGCCGAACG
>CALMVT010000304.1:815-2679 GCA_937873175.1 uncultured Acetobacteraceae bacterium
CGGGTGCCGTTTCTGGGCGTCGTGCGGGCGATCTGGGCTCCGGGTCTCGGGATGGTTCTGGCCTCCGCCGGTTTCGGCACAATCGCGGCGTTCCTGGCATTGCGCTACGCCGCAGAGGATTGGTCCGGTGCCGGGCTCGCGCTGACCGGCTTCGGGGCAGCCTACATCTTGGCGCGGCTCGTGTTCGGCAGCCTGCCGGACCGTCTGGGTGGGAGTCGTGTTGCCCTGGTATCGCTTGCGGTCGAAGCAGTAGGCCTGCTGCTCATCGCGTCCGCCTCCCGACCGATGACGGCCCTGCTCGGGACCGTGATCACCGGCTTCGGCTACTCGATGGTGTTTCCCTCGCTCGGCGTGGAAGCCGTGCGGCGTGTCCCGGCGGAAAGCCGTGGGGTGGCGCTCGGCATATTCCTGGCGTGCTTCGACCTCGGCCTGGGCGCAGCTGGGCCGGCCGCGGGGCTTGTGGCCAGTGGGTTTGGGTTACCCGCGGCCTTCGTGGCCGCATCAGCTGCCACCCTGGTGTCCCTGGGGGTAGTCTGGACTTCACAGTCGCGCCCGCTACGGCGTCCGTGAAACACGGGCACGCTGGCTTGACCATCTCCCGTTATGGTGGACACCCCGTATAAGCTCTTTCGGGGGAAGAGGTGTAAATGACAGCGTGGTTTAGATCAGGGTAACACCCAAAATAAGAAATCGCTTTACCGTTAGAGTCTAGGGACAAAGTTTCTCAATCTACCTAAGACATTGACAAAATCGCATTCTTCTCGTTGCGGTCTACCATGGAAAGGTAAAATGTAGTCCGCTGCGACCGAGCAGATACCCTGGTTTGCAAGGGGTTCGCAGCGGGCGACCTCGCGAATTCATTACGGTCTCCAGCTTTGTCCCTAGCCCCTAGAACTCCATCGATTTCCGGCGTTATCTGGGAATGGCATTTTCTGAACCACGCCCCCTGACGTAGCCCCACTCCCTGGACACTCCCCGTGCTTGCGGCCATACCTGGCGCAAGTAAGGCACGCGATGCACCCGCGCGTGCCAGCTGCAGCTTATCGGTCCGCAGACGTCCCAGTGCACGTTGAAGTCCGACGAACCAGCTCGTGTGAAAGGAGTTCCTGATGCGCATTCACGTCCAGTTGCTGGCCGACGACCAGCCCGGCTTCACGCAGGAGGCGTGGGACGCAGCCGCGGCCCGGGCTGGAGCAGGCGGATCCGGCCACCGGGTGAGCATCGGTCGCGACAACGCCGCGTTCGCCGCCGCGATCGGCGAGGCAGAGGCGCTGATTACCGCCCGGGAAGCGCTGCGATGCCATCTGCCACTGACGGCACCTGCGCTGGAGTTGATCTTTCTCCTCCACGCCGGAGTGGACGGGCTGACGCCCTTTGACTGGCTGCCTCCCGGGGTTGCGCTGCTTAACAACAGCGGTACCCACGCCGACAAGGCCGGCGAATATGCGGCAATGGCGGTTTTGATGCTGGCCAACCACGTCCCCTTCTTCACGTCCCGACAGCGGGCGGGAGTGTGGGAGCGACGACAAGCCGCGACTGCGGCGGGACGACGTGTGACCATCGTCGGGCTAGGCGCGCTCGGCAGTGGCAGCGCGCGGCGGTTACGCCTGCTTGGTTTGCACGTGACCGGCGTGCGCACCCGCGCCGAGCCGCACCCGGAGTGCGACCGGGTAGTGGCAGTTGGCGAACTGGATTGGGTGATGCAGGACACCGAGTTCTTGGTTTTGGCCTGTCCGTTGACGGAAGACACGCGCGAACTGCTGGATCGCCGTCGCATCGCCCTTCTGCCGCGGTGCGCCGGAGTGGTGAACATGAGGCGCGGCGGGCTTGTCGAGCAGGACGCGCTGCTCGATGCGTTGGACAC
>CALMVT010000305.1 GCA_937873175.1 uncultured Acetobacteraceae bacterium
AGTGCCCGAAAAAGTCGCATCCCAAACGGACCAGTTTCAGGGGTGAAGACCCGTCAGGGACGGCTGATGTGACCCGGTCGGAGGACCTGGCTGCGCAAGTGAAAGTATGGGCATGCTTGACACAATGACGGGCACGGCCAAGGTGCCGATCATAACGCTGACCGCCCACGCCATGTCCAGCGACCGCGAAAGGCGCTGGCTGCCATGACTACCACGCCAAGCCCGTGGACTTTACCCGCCTTCTCGGCCAAATCGAGGCGCTGGTCGGCGCCCTTTCAGCGGCTGCCGCAAGCGACTGAGAGTGTGACTTCTATGTCCGGATAAACCGATCCCAGCACCAGTGCGCCCACCTGCAGCGGCTTGGGGCCGGGCAGCGCCGCGGCGGCGCTGAACAGCAGGCCGATCGCGCCTACCTGCTCGCCCGGCAAACGACGCGGCGCAAACATCGCTGCGACCGTCAGGCAGCCGGAGATAAGCGTCATTTCCGTGAAGAATGTGAGAAAGCGATAGGTGCATTCTCCTGCTCCAGATCAACGCATTGCCTGGTGGACGCGAAGCTGCCAGCTTTTGCGCGCTCGGGCTGCACGGAGACGCCGCGGATGGACGAGGTCGAAGGCCTGTTTCCTGTTCCCTTGCTGCGCGCGCGCAAGCTGCTGAACGATGGCTTGGTCACTGCGCTGCGCCAGCAGATCCGCGATGCGCACACCCAAACGAACGCGCGGTCGGGCTTGCTGTCGCACACCCAAATCGTCGGTCCCGATGCGAATGAGCTGTATCGCCAAGTCACTCGTGTTGTCGGTCCCAAGCTCGTGGAGTTCGGCGTCCTGCTGTTCGGCGACCGCCTCGGCTGGGCAATCAAGGAAATGTGGACCAACGTGCTGGAGGCGGGCGGCAGCCAGTCCATGCACGCGCACGCGAACAGCTTCGTGTCGGGCATCATCTATCTTAGCCCGTCGCACCCCTCCGCCCATACTGTCTTCGTGCGCAACCCCGGCGCCAGCGAGTTCACCTTCCGGCACAACACCGGCACGGCCCAAATGGGCCCGTTCAACGCCGGCAAATGGGTGACGCCCGACATCGAGCCGGGCGACATGGTGCTGTTTCCCAGTTATCTGCTGCACGAGGTGCCGCGCAACCAGGGCGGGCAGCGGATCACCCTGGCGTTCAACGCCATCCCGGACCGGCTGGACAGTTGGGGTTACACCGTCAGCTTCGGTCCGTGAGGGTCTGATCCGATGCGCGCCGTGGCGATGGTGGGACTGGGAATCTGGGCGCTGGCTATGATGCCGGGCAGCACGCGGGCACAGGCGCCGCTTTCCCCCGAGCCGCCCCGGCTCACCGGCACCGTCATTGCGGGACCGCGTCGGGTGGCGATCTTCGACAGCCCGCCCGGCCAGCCGACCTCGGTTCAGGAAGGTGAGATGATCGCGGCCTACACCGTCCGACGGATCGAACCGGCCGGCGTGCAGGTCGAGCGCGAAGGGCGCCACATCGCCCTGGCGCTCATGCAATCGGCGCAGCCCGCGACGCCCGTCGACACCGGCGACGTCACGTTCGGCCAGGTCGTTAACCCGCGACGGCCGCCTGACGACTGAAATGCGCTTGTTGCTATAGGTTCCGTGCGGGGTCAGGGCGCGGCGAGCCGTCCCAACAGCCGGGACGCCTCGGGGCGGGAAGGCGCCGCGGCGGCGGTCGCGCGCAGCAGGCGGACGCCGGCGTCGCGGTCGGACGTCAGCAGTGCCTGCGCCATGCTCAGCAGCGGCAGGTAAGCCGGGTCGAACTCGGCGCTGAGCCGCACCGAGTCCAGCAGCCCGGGTGCAGCCGCATCCACCAACGCCCGGTTCTGCGCGCCGGTTGGAAGTGTCGCCCCAGCCTCGATGAAGCGGTCCCGCGCGTGCCGATAGGCCGCCAAGCGGTCCACGAGCGGCAGCAGGCGCGTTTCTCCCATCGGCAAACTCATGTCGGGCAAGACCGCGCGCAGCAGTGCCAGCAGCCGCTCCGCCGGCGGGGCGGCCAGCGCCCGGACGTTGCGGCGCGCGTCCAGCGTCACGAACGGCATGTCGTCGGTGTTGCGCGGTCCCGGCCCGGCGAAGGCTGCGAGCGACCGCGCGCCGCCGACATACAGGCCCAACACGTCCATGGGCTTCGCCAGCCCGGTCCGGCGCAGCACCGGGCGCGACGCCGGGTCGTCCAGCCGCCTTGCCAAAACGTCTGGGTCAAGGCGAGCCGGCCCGCGCGACCCCACCAGTGCCAGCATCGGCGTCTGTAAGCTGAAGTGCGCCAGCCAGGCGGAGCCGTCAGGGTAGACGTCGAGGAACGCCCGGATGATGGCGCGCAGCGATGGAAGGTCGAACTGGTAGAGCGGGAGCCATTGGCAGAAGACACCGCTCCCGGCCAACCTGGCGCGCACAGCGGCGAAGTGCTCGGTGGTATACAGCGCGCCTGTGCCGTCCAGCGCGGGATGGAACAGGTCCGCGATGACGACATCGTAGGTGCCGGTGTCGGCAGCCACGAACCGCCTTGCGTCGGCTGCGACGATGGGCGGCAGGGGCGAGGCGCCTTGTTCGGCGAACCAGGGCAGCAGCGCAATGACCTCCGGCACCAGCTCCACGCCGGTCGCCGTCACACCGGGCAGGGTTGCGCCGGCCAGGGTGGCGCCCGTGCCGACGCCCAGGAACAGGGCACGCCGCGGATTGGGATGCAGCAGCAGCGGCAGATGCGCCTGCCGCCAGTCGGACCGCAGCGACCCGGTGCCGCCCATGCGGAAATGCCCGTTCACCTCAAGGTAGCGGTTGCGGTCCGCGTCCTCGACCACGCTGGCCGTCGCCGTCGCGCCCTCCCGTGTGTCGAGCAGCGCGCCGCCTGGCGGCACGCGCACCAGGGTGGATGCCGGGATCAGCCATAGCACCAGCGCCGCAGCGACCGGCACGGCGGCGATCAGTGCCGCGTGCCGGAACGGACCGGGACAGAGCAGGAGGTAGGCCAGCGCCGCCAGCAGCAGCGTGGCCCAGGCGCCGAACGCCGGGATCAGCGCGAGCGCCGTGAGCGGTGCGGCTGCGGCCGCGCCGAGGCTGTTGACGCCGACCGCCCAGCCCAGCGTGCCGCGCCGGTCCCGCACCGCCTGCGCGAGGCAACTGAACAAGGCGCCCATCGCGGCCGAGGGCAGCAGGAACAGCGTCGCCGCCGTGGCCAGCTCCGCCAAGGCTCCGCCCGGTTCGGCTGCAAGGGCGAACGGACCGAACAGGCGGATGATCGCCGCGGTCACGATGCAGGCCAGCGCGGTCCCGGCCAGCAAGCCACCCAGGGCGCGCGGCCCCGGCACGATCCCGGCACGCTGCCACGCCAAGCCGCCCAACGCGGTGCCGAGCAGGTAGGCCGCGAGCAGCGAGGCGAAGCTGTAGATCGTGTCCTGCAGCACCTGCGCGGCCAACCGGACCACCAGGACTTCCACGGCGATGCCGAGCAGCCCGGTGATCAGCAAGGCCGCCATCAGGCGAACGGCCCCGATGGCGGTGCCGGGCATCGCGTTGGTGCACGCCGGTGGCGCGACGTCGGCCGCCGGGCCGAGCATCAGCGCCGCCAAGGCGCAAGCCGCATTCACCGCCGCGAGCGCGACCAGCGTGCGAGACAGGCCGAGGCCCGGCAACAGGACGAACACGCTGCACAGCGCCCCGGCCACAGCGCCCGCCGTGTTGGCCCCGTAAACACCAGCTGCGACACGGGCCTGCTGCCGGACCGAAGCCGACAAGCGTTCCAACGCGATCAGCGTGCCTCCCATGGCAGCCGTCGCGGGCAGCAAAACAAGCGCCGGCAGCGCGAAGCCGACGGCGCAAAGCATCACCGGTTGCGGCGCCGTGCCGAGCAGCGCCGGCAACGTTCGGGCCGCGGCGGGGATCAGCCAGATGCTGGCCACGGCCCAGGCCGCAATCACCGCCTCCAGCAAGGCGTAGGCATGCCGGGCGCTCCGTGCCCGCCGGACCACGCGGTCGAGCGCAAAGGCGCCGAGCGCAAGGCCGCCGAAGAACCCGGTGACGACGCCGAGCACGGCCATCATCTCGGTGCCGAGCACCACGGCGAGCATCCGGGTCCAAACGACCTCGTAGGCCAGCCCGGCAAAGCCGGAGGCCGCGACGATCGGGAGCAATAGGATGGAGGCGCTCTCCTGGCGCGCCCGAGGTAAAGAACCGGAAGACAAGGAGTGTTGCTTCAGTCCGGGCTATTCGGACCGTAGCCGTCAAGGACCTCGCCGGGACGAAGCCGATAAGGGCGCACGCGGATCGTACGGATGGCGCGCGCAACGAGTTCGTGGCACTCGTCCACATCCCCCGCCGCCATTTCGGCCAGGGCGGCGTCCAGGTCGTTTTCGGCGAAGCGGCGCGACAGGTCGCCATGCGGCATCGCTCCGGCGCGTGCGCGCACGGCGGCGACGCTGGCCATGCACGCCTTCTGGTCGTCCTTCGCCCAAGCCGGACAGGTAATAGCGGCCAGCATCGCGGCACCGAGGATTAGGCTGCGACCAGTCATGGCGAGCTTCCAAGGCAAGCGGAGGCGTGATGGTTGGTCATCCAGTTGCCTCTCCGCGGGGGTCAGTTCGCCGCGGACAGCGTTTTGACGAGGCTGGCCGCCAGGTCGGCGTTGGTTTCGATCAGAAGCTTCGGCTGCCCAGCGGGGCGGATGAAGATCGGGTTGGCGTAGAACCAAAGGTTCGACCAAGCCTCGACATCGAAGTCCACCCGCCGCGTGCCATCGATGATCGGCAGGTGCGCCGGGCAGGCCGAATCGTCGCAGACGACGTTGTCGATGTTGGTGTCGGCCAGCGGGTTGCCCTGGCTGTCGGTGACGTTGGGCACGGCCGGCAGCATGTTGGTGCCCCGCGCACGCACGTAGAAGGGCGTGCTGCCCGCAACCATGGTCGTGGTGAACTCCATCCGCAGGTTGCCGTTGCGCAGCGGAGTTGCGGTCGAGTTGTTCTGGTTGAACGTTTCGGCGATCCGCGCCGACGGGTTGTAAAGCGTCGTCGTCGTGTTGGGCATCGCGTAGTTGGCGTCGGTCGGCGGGATCACCCCGGTGACGTCGCCGGTGATCAGGTCAACGTGGTCCAGCACCGGCTTGTCGATCGGCTGGAACACGCCGACCTGCCTCAGCAGCGGGTTGCTGAAGCTGTAGGGGCTGTTGTTGCTCGCGGGCACCACCATCCGCATCTCGATCGTGACCGTGTCGCCCGGCTTGACCTCAAGCGTTTGGCCCATCGTCCTGGTCACGCCGTTGGCACTGGCGGTGAAGGTGAAGTTCTGGTTGATCAGCTGGCCGTTGACCGAGAAGCTGTTGCCGGAGCGCATGCCGTCGAGCACGCTTTGCGCCCGGAACGCCGACTGGTTCGGCACATGCAGCCGGGTGTACTCGCCGGGGAAGAAATCGGCTGTCGAGGCGCGGTCTCGCGCGCCGAAGATCCCGCGCTGGTGCCAGTCGGAACTGATGAAGATGAAGAAGTTGCGCCCTTCGCCAAGCATGCCGTCCCACAGCCCGCCGATCTTGGCGGTATAGAGGCCATTGCCGCCATAGGTCGCGCCGCCCGACGAGGTTGCGGAGTAGGAATGGTTTGACTCCGCGAAGTGGCCGGGAGATTCGATGCCGAACGCGACGGTGGGGCCGGCGTTGTTGAAGTCGCGGAAATGCTCGATGTTGTAGCCGGCGCTGGCGGTCGGGCTGAACGGCCCCGCCCGTTCGGTGTGCGTCGGCACGTAGTACGAAGTCAGCGGCGCGTTGGCCTGTAGCCACGTCACACCTTGGACGGCCTTCGCGTGGCCGGCGGTTCCGTTGTTGTCGAAGCTCTTGCCGGTCCAGACCGGGTTGTTGCTGGCGTCCACCGGGCCCAGGGTGTCCGTGTCGGCGCGGTCGAAGCGGAACTCGAACTCGCTCATCCGGTCGGCGTTGCCCACGCCCGCAACCGGGAACTGCCCGTTGATGACGGCGGTGTCCGAATGCTCGTGGCCGGGCACGATCAACTCCAGGCCCTCGATGGCGACCTTCTTGAACTGCTTGGACTTCGCAATGATGATGGGGTACTCGACCTCTCGGATCGACTGCCAGCGGTACATGGCGGCCCGGGGCGGCGGCGGGTTGGGCACGTCGCCCTTCAGCGCGGTGATGGTAATGTCCTGAATGGTCTGGCCCAGCGTGTCGGTCCAATACGTTGTCGTGTTGCCCGGCAGGTTGGCGCTGGTGTCGCTGAACCGGCAATCGCGGTTGCCGGACCCGCCGTGGTTGCCGTGGGTGAACCAATCCAGGTCGAAGTTCGAGATGCCGTTCGTTGTCCCGGTCCCCAGCGCGCGGTTCAGCAGGTAGCTGGTCGCCACCGTCCCGTCCGTGCAGGTCGTATGGTTGTGCATGTCGCCCGCGACATAGGGCGAGTTCCGCGCGAAGGGCTTGGCCGGCACCCAGTCCTGGGCTGCAGCAGGCCCGGCCAGCCCGAATGGGACCGAAGCAACGCCGGTAACGAGCAGAAGCAGGCGGGACGACATGGGAGGAGCCTCCGGATCGGTTGCTGACCAGCAACAAAGGATGGATCAGGCGTAACATGCCCAGGCGCTGTGACGAGCCGCAGAACGGCGACGAATGGGTGAAGATTTGATGACACCCGGAAAAGACGGGTGACAGGCCGAAGCGCAGGCGGCAATGGACAGCCCGCGGAACGCCGCGCACGCGCTGCTGAGGAATGGATCACCACCCTTGATCAACAATGGCATTCCCGCGGGCGTCGCTGGCCAGGGCGGCGGCCCCGAGCCTGCTGCGTCCGCCATTGCGGCTGGCCCCGGCCGTATGGTCCGTGCCACGTTGCGCGTCGTTCGGCACGAGCCGCTGGTGCACTTCTTCCTGCTCGGTGGCCTGATCTTCGCGGCCGACGCCGTGCTCCATCCGCCGGACCGCAACGACCGCGTCATCACCGTCACCCCGGCCATGCGACAGGCGATGAGCGAGAACTTCGACGAGGACCGGGAACGCAAGGCGACCGGCACCGAACTCGATGCCATGGTCGAGAACTGGGTGGCGAGCGAGATCCTTTACCGCGAAGGCAAGGCGCTCGGCGTTGACCGCGGCGACGACACGATCCGCGACCGCATCGCGTTCAAGCTGCAGCTGCTGATCTTCAGCCAGATCGATGCGCCGCCGGCGACCGAAGCCGGCCTGCGCGCCTGGTTCGCCGCCAACCACGACCGCTTCGACGAACCGGAGCGGCTCAGCTTCTATCTCGGTCCGCCCACCGACGAGATGACTGCGCGGCGCCAGTTGGCCGAGGTGCTGGGCGGCCGCGAGCCTGCGGACCTGCAGCGCAAGACCCGCGCCATGGTTGGCCGGCCAGTGTCCAGCCTGGCGCCCTCGTTCGGCGCGGGGTTCCGCGACGGGCTGCTGGCGCTGCCGCAGGAGCAATGGGCCACGCTGCAATCGGTGGAGGGCTGGCACTTGGTCCGTATCGACAGCCGCCGCCCTGCGGTTCTCGCCCACTTCGAGGATGTCCAGGACGAGGCGGTGCGGACCTGGAAGACAGACGAGACCCGCAAGCGCGCCTGGGAAGCGGTGAAGCGGCTCCGGGCCAACTACACCGTGCGCTACGAGCCATAGGGTGCGGTGCCTCATCTGGCTGCTCCTGGCCATCATCGCCGCGCTGGCGCCGGCCGCCGCGCATGAGCCGTCGCTCGGCGTGCTGGAATTCCGCGAAGTCCGTGCCGGCAGCTATGTCGGCGGCTGGACCCTGGAGCCCACTATCGGCGGCGACCGGGTGCAGCTCCGTTTCCCCTCGCAATGCTCCTACCGGCCGCCGAGCCTGGAGTGCGGCGTGCAGGGCCTGGCCGGCCGGGTCACGGTCGATAACCTGGGCGCCAACATGTCGGCCGTGCTGATCCGCATCGTGCCGATCGGCGGGGAGCCGCGCAGCTACACCGTCACCACCGCGAGCCCGGTGGTGTCCATCCTCGGCACCGGCGCGCCGGCATGGCAGACCTGGGCCGAGGTCGCCAGCACCTACGTCAACATTGGCATTGATCATATCCTGCTCGGCATCGACCATCTGCTGTTCGTGCTGGGGCTTATCTGGATCGTGCAGGGCGGGTGGCGGCTGGCCAAAACCATCACGGCTTTCACGGTGGGGCACAGCGCGTCGCTGGCCGCCGCCGCCTACGGCATCGTGGCGGTGCCGGAGCGTCCGCTCAACGCCTGCATCGCCCTCAGCATCGTGTTCATCGGCGTGGAGATCGTGAACCTGCAGCGCGGCAAGATCGGACTGACGGCGCGGCATCCCTGGGCCATCGCTTTGGGCTTCGGCCTGGTTCACGGCATCGGCTTCGCAAGCGCCTTGTCGGCGCTGGGCATCGAGCGGTCGCTGCTGTTTCCGGCGCTGCTGTCCTTCAACGTGGGCGTGGAGGTCGGGCAGCTCGCCTTCGTGCTGCTGGTGCTGGCGTTGATCTGGGGGCACCGCCGGCTGGGCGCAGTGCTGCATTGCGGAGGCCGGGTGGTGCCGGGCTACCTGATCGGGACGGTGGCGGCGTTCTGGTTCATCGGCCGCGTAGCCCGCATGATCGCCGTCTGACGAGAAGCCGAACATGCCGCCGCATCGCACCGCCCTCATGCCCGTCGTTGCCGCCTTGGCGCTATGCACCCGTCCGGCCGAGGCGCACATCGTTTCTTCCCGGCTGGGCGACTTCTACGCGGGCGCTGCCCATCCGCTGACGGGCTTGCAGGATGTGGTGCTGTGGATCGCCCTGGGCGTGCTGGCCGGCACCCAGCCGGCGGCCCGGGCGCGCTGGCTGGTCGCAGTGTTTCCGGCCGGACTGGTGGCCGGTTTTCTGCTCGGCCTGGCTGGCGGCATGACGAGCGGCGTCGCCGCACTCGATGCCGGATGCATGGTGACACTCGGCGGCCTGATCGCGATGGTCGTCCGGCTGTCCGCCCCAGCGCTGGCTGCCATCGCCTTCGCAATCGGGTTGGTCCGCGGCGCCGCCAACGCCGGCGGGGTCGGTCACGATACCAATGCCACCTTGTTCGCGGCGGGCTTCGCCACAGCCGGCTATGTCGCCATCACGCTGTTGCCCGCCGTTATCCTGACTTTTCGCCGCTCCGGTGTCGGCTGGCGCGATGTCGCGTTGCGCGCCGGTGGAAGCTGGATCGCCGCCATCGGCATCATGGCCGGCGGCTACGCGCTGGCCGGACGATAGCCGGCGCGTTTTCCGATCGCGGGATCAGGACGCGAGCGACATCAGGAACATGCCGCCCAATCCAGCGATCCCGGCGCCGAGCAAGCGCACTGCCTGCGCCCCGGTGCGCCACCGGGTCAGCAGGCCGATCAGGATGCCCGAAGCATGCAGCATGCCCGTCGCCACGACGAAGCCGATGCCGTAGGCCAGCGGGTTCGCGGCACCTGGCAATTCGAGGCCGTGGGCATAGCCGTGAAACACGGCGAATATGCCGGCGATAATGGCCGCGGCCCAAAACGGCACGCGTAGCGCGACCGCCACGGCGACGCCCAGCACCAGCGCCGAGGCGGCGATGACCAGCTCCGTCCACGGCAGCGGGACGCCGGCGATCCCGAGCAGCCCGCCGACAGCCATGACGGTCGGGAAGCAGATCGGCAGCACCCAAATTCCCGGCGGGCCCAGTTGTGCCCCCCATAGGCCGACCGCGACCATGGCGACCAAGTGGTCGAGCCCGGTCAGCGGATGGAGGAAGCCGTTCAGCAATCCGCCGGCAACCCCGACCTCGGTATGCGCTGCAGCCGGCTCCGGTGCACACAGCAACAGGAGGAACAGCAGCGGCATAAAGGTGTGCTTCACTTCAGGTTACTCCAGCACCACGCGGCTGAGCCGGTACAGGCCCTTTCCCCGCGCAGGCAACCAATCGTAGGTCAGGGCGTCCAGGAATGACCATGGACGTTTGATGACGTTTGATCGGCGGATTGGCAGGGCGCCGGCCTGGCTCGCTGGCGCTTTCGGC
>CALMVT010000306.1:0-6649 GCA_937873175.1 uncultured Acetobacteraceae bacterium
GCACCCTTGCCGAGCGTCAATGCACCGGAACTGAACGCGTAAAGCTTGAGGTCCTAAACGGCGGACCAGCCGCAGCCGAGCCAGAGTCTCGCCAAGCAATTCGAGCAAAGAATGCAGCGCATCCCTCATGCCTGTTGCCGCCGCTGACAGGAAACGCGGCGGCATGCACGCCGGGCGGAACCGCCCTCGCCGATGGGCGCAGGACGACGAGGAACCGTTGACCGGCGACTGAACGGTGGGATACAGGCCGGCAACAAGCCGACTGACATGTTAGTCAGCGACGCCGGGCGAGATGATGGTCTCCGCCCGGGGTGCAAAATGGGGGGCGTGCGCCGAAGCTGCGCGAACGCGCCTATGATGCCTTCACCCAGCACCTCTTGGAGCGCCGCCTGCTGCCCAGGCAGTTCGTCAGCCAGTGGGAAGCCGGCGGAATGCCCCAGATGTCGCTCGCGGCCATCCGCGAGATGATCGAGGCCGCCGCAATCGCGGCCTGCGTCCGCGGCTGAAGCCATGACGCCGGAATGGCTCGACGAGGCGCAAGCGGCGGATTGGGCGCTGCACGACGCTTTCGTTGGGCATCTTGGAAACCGGCTGGCGGCCGACCTGCACCGGGTCAACAGCATCCGCATACGGATAATCCTGCGCGAACGCATCGGCATCTCCGTCGCGCGCATTCCCGTTGCGCTGAGCGAGCACGCGATGACTCTCGATGCCTTGACCCGTCGCGGCGCCGCGCTCTCACCTCGCCAGGTCTCGCCGGCGCGCGCTCGGCTTCGACAGCTTCGACGCGGAAGGCGGCTGACGCCCTGCCGCGCATCCTCCATCCCGAGCAACAGGACCTCTTCATGGACGAGACCAAGCGCCCCACCCCGCCGCGCATACGGCGCGCCCAGGTGCTCGCCCTCACGCTGCTGGTCGTCAGCGACGTCATCAACTACATGGACCGCGGCACGCTGGCCGTGGCCAACAGTGCGATCCTCAGCGAAATGGGCGTGTCGCTGGTGGAGATGGGATGGCTCCTGTCGGCGTTCGCCTGGACCTATGCCTTGGCGCAGCTCCCGGTGGGCGGCATGGTCGACCGCATCGGTCCCCGCCGTCTGCTGGGCTTCGGCTTCGTGGTCTGGTCCCTGGCGCAGGCGGCAGGCGGCTTGGTTCATAGCTTCACGCAGTTCGTCGTGTCGCGCATGATCCTCGGGGTGGGCGAGGCGCCGCAATTCCCGTCCGCCGCGGGCGTGGTCAGCAACTGGTTCCCGGTGCGCGAGCGCGGCGTGCCCACAGGAATCTTCAACTCAGCCTCGCCGCTCGGCTCCGCGTTGGCGCCGCCCTTGCTGACGCTGCTGATCGTTTACCTCGACTGGCGCTGGATGTTCGTGCTGATGGGGCTGGTCGGCCTCGTCATGGCCGCCGTCTGGTTCGCCCTGTATCGCGATCCCGTCCCGCTTGCCCTCGATGCGGCCGAAACCGCCTACCTGAGCGACGGCGCCGGGCCGGATGGCAAGCCCGCCGAAAACCTGGGCTTTCAAGACTGGCTTTCGCTGTTCGGCCACCTCACCACCTGGGGCATGATCCTGGGCTTCTTCGGGTCGGTTTACCTGAACTGGGTTTATCTCACGTGGCTGCCCGGCTACCTGACGCAGGCCCGCGGCATGAACCTCGTCACCTCCGGCTTCGCCACCTCGGTGCCCTTTTTCTGCGGCTTCGTCGGGTGCCTCGTGGCGGGCTGGTTTTCCGACAAGCTGACGCGCGGCAGCGCCTCGCCCGTTGCGGGCCGGAAGGTGCCGATCGTGCTGGCAATGCTGGGCATGGCCGCCTTCACGGTGCCCGCCGCCCTGGTGGAAAGCAACGTCATCGCGCTCGCCTGCATTTCCGTGGTGGTGTTCTTGGCCAATGCCTCATCGGCTTCGGCATGGGCGCTTGCCACGGCTGCGGCGCCGCCCAACCGGGTCGCCTCGCTGGGTTCCTTGCAGAATTTCGGTGGTTTCCTGGGCGGCGCGCTGGCTCCGGTCGTCACGGGCTACATCGCCCAGTCCTTTTCCTTCGTGCCGGCGCTGCTGACCGGGGCCGCCATCGCGTTCCTGGGCGCGCTCAGCTACCTGTTCCTGGTGCGTGGGCCGATCCCCGCGCATGAAGCCGCGTCGCCCGGCCCGGCCCGGCCCGCGACAGGACAGGACAGGTGCGATGATCGCGGCATTCGGCTCGGGCAACCTGGACCGGTTCTGCCGCACCGAAAAGCTGCCGCGTCCCGGAAAAACGGTGCTGCGCGCCAGCATGGCCGATCCGGCGATGGCGGGGGTGGGCGGCCCCGCCTCGCTCGCCTGTACCCGCGCCGGCAGCCAGAGCAGCCGGTTGGACGCCGGCGAACCCGGTGCTGCCCTCGCGGCACGCTGATCCAGCAACGGAGATCTCGACAATGAACACGTGGATCGAGGGCATCATGCCCGTGATGCTCACGCCCTTCACCGAACGGAATGACATCGACTGGGCCGGCCTGGAGAGGCTGGTCGAATGGTATATCGACCATGGAGCCGATGCGCTGTTCGCGGTCGCGCAGTCGAGCGAAATGCAGTTCATGTCGCTCACGGAACGCGAAGCGCTCGGCCGGGCGGTTGTGCGACAGGTCGCCGGCCGCATCCCCGTGGTGGTGTCGGGCCATGTCAGCGACGACATCGACGCGCAGGTCGAGGAGCTGACGGTCGCAGCCAAGACCGGCGCGGACGCCGTGATCCTGGTCACGAACCATCTCGATCCCAAGAAGGCCGGCGGTGCGGATGCGTTCACAGCCACGCTCGACGCGTTGCTCGCGCGCCTGCCCCGCGACACGCCGCTCGGCCTTTACGAGTGCCCGGCGCCTTTTCGCTGCCTGCTCGGGGATGACGAGCTTCGCCGCTGCATCGACACCGGCCGCTTCGTGGTGCTCAAGGACGTGAGCTACGACCTGCTTACGGTGAAACGGCGTGCGGCAATGGTCGAGGGTTCCCCGCTTTCGCTCGTCAACGCCAACGCCGCGATTGCGTGGGTCGCCATGCTGGCCGGCTCGCGCGGCTTCTGCGGCATGCATACCAGCTACCATCCCAATCTCTACAAATGGCTGATGACGTCCGGAGCTCGTTACCCGGACCTGCGGGCGCGGCTTGTGCCGTTCCTCGCGATGGCTGCGCTGTCCGAAGCGTACGGCTATCCCGCACAGGCCAAGCTAGTGCACCAGCGCCTCGGCACGTTCGGCTCCGCCCGTTGCCGGGCCATTGACTTCGACGTGCGCGAGCGGTTCTGGGCGCTGGGCGCCGTGCTGGACCAGCTCATGGCTGGCACCGACCTGTTCCGCGCCGAGATCGCCCGCCTGGCGTGAGGCTTTTTCGGCTTTCGTGCCGACGGGCTTTGCCCGTGACCGCTTTATGGCGCGCTCATGAACTCCCACCACCACGCGCGTTTCGGCTGCGACAGCCTGCCGGACCTGGGCGTGTCCCGGCGCCGAACGGACCCGCGATGCCTTCTCGCCGGGGCTGGACGTCCATGTCTCGGGGACGGTGTCGCTGCACTGGTTGGTGATCGGCTCGCATGACTTCGCGAACTGCGCGGCGCCGTGCCACATCGCCAAGGGAAAGCTGCGGGCGTTGACCGGGATCTGATGAGACACATAGCCATGGTCGCCGCGGAAGGTCTGGCTGGGGAAGGTCTGGCCAGCCCAGCACGCGCCGGTCGTCCGCTATGTCCGGCGAAACGCGGCCCGCATCGCGCCGACCGTCACGGTGGGCCGCCTGAGCAGGATGTCCCGCGCCCTCATGGATCTCCGCGGATGACCCCCAGCGTGCCGAGACCGCGGGCCGCGTGGTCCAGGAATGCCCGGACCCGTGGCGCCATGTGCTGCCGCCCGCCGGGCGTCACGAGCTGCACCGGCAGGGGTAGCGGCTCGTGGTCCGTCAGCAACCGCACGAGGGCGCCGTCCGCAAGATCCTCCGCAACCTGGTAGGACAGCGCGGCCGTGATCCCTCGGCCCATCCGCGCCGCCACGAGCGCCGCCTCCACCTCGTTGGCGATCAGCCGGGGCGTTGGGCGCACCACGCGGCCGCGCGCCCCGTCGCGGAAGCGCCACTCGGCCGGCCCGGGCCGGCCAAGCGCGAAGATCGCGTCGTGGGCGGCGAGGTCGCCCGGACGGTGCGGCGTGCCTCGGGCCGCCAGGTAGGCGGGACTCGCGACCAGCACGCGGCGCACCGCCCCCACCCGGCGGGCGACGAGACCGGAGTCCGCCAGCCGGCCGATCCGCACGGCGACGTCCAGCCCTTCTTCGATCAGGTTAAGGTTGCGGTCGGCCAGCACCAGTTCCACGCCCACGGCCGGATAGGCTTCCAGGAAGCCGGCCACAAGCGGCGCCACGTGCCGCCGTCCGAACACCACCGGAGCGGTGACCCGCACCGTGCCGCGCACGCCGCCGCCCAGGGGCGCCTCGCCCGCGTCGCGCACGGCATCCGCGTAGCCGGTCAGCACCGCCCGGGCCTGCTCGGCGAGGTGGCGCCCCGCTTCGGTCGGCGAAAGGCGGCGGGTCGTGCGCTCGACCAGCCGCGCTCCGACCCGTTCCTCCAGCGCTGCTAGCGCGCGCGTGACGGCGGGCGGCGAGCGGCGCAGGCGATGGCCCGCCGCAGCGAGGCTGCCCCCATCCAGAATGGCCACGAGCACAGCCAACTCGTCCAAACGGTCCATGCAGCGTTCCGCCTTTTGGAAGACTGAGTTGCAGCCTAGGCCGCTTCACCCTTCAGGGCGCAAGAACGACATTTCGGGCAACGCAACCAAGAGATCACCATGCCCGACCGTTCCTCCCAAGGCACCATCGTCCTGCACGGCACCAAGCTTTCCGGCCATGCCCACCGCGTCGAGCTGCTGCTGCGGATGCTCGGGCTGCCCTACCAGTACCGCGACTCGCCCGCCTCCGTGCGGGCCACGCCCGAGTTCCGGGCGCTGAACCCGTTCGGCCAGATCCCGGTGTTGCAGGACGGCGGCCTGGTGCTGGCCGACAGCAACGCGATCCTGGTCTACCTGGCCAAACGCTACGACACGGGCGGGGAATGGCTTCCCGAGGAACCGGTCGTTGCGGCGCAGGTGCAGCGCTGGCTGAGCGTCGCCGCGGGCGACGTGCGGTTCGGGCCGAGCCTGGCGCGCGCGGTGACGCTGTGGGGCTTCCCCGGCAACGCGGCGGACGGGCGGCGGGTCGCGGACGCCTTGCTGCGGTTCATGGAAGGGCACCTGGCGGAACGGGTCTTCCTGGCCGCGGAACACCCGACGGTCGCTGACCTGGCCTGCTGCTCCTACGTCGCCCACGCGCCCGAGGGCGGCATCTCGCTCGCCGCCTACCCTGCCGTGCGCGCCTGGCTCCAGCGCATCGAGGCCCTGCCGGGCTTCGAGCCTATGCCGCGCTCCCCCGTGCCGGCCGCGGCATAGGGAGCCGCCCATGGACACAAACCCGTTCCACTCCGGCGAGCGGGACGCGCAGGCGCGGGCCGGCGTGGAAGTGCGTGGCGCGCCCATCCGGGACTGGATGCCCGACCAGCACCGCTTGTTCTTCGCCGGGCTTCCCGTCCTGTTCGCCGCCGTGCCGAACGAGAAAGGCTGGCCCGTGGCGACGGCGCTCGCCGGGGCGCCCGGCTTCGTGTCCAGCCCGGACCCGCGCACGCTGCGCGTCGCCACCTTGCCCGGCCATGGCGACCCGGCGGCGGCCGGGCTGCGCGAAGGCAGGCCCGTCGGCTTGCTCGGCATCGATCTGGGCACGCGCCGGCGCAACCGGGCCAACGGCACCGTGACAACCGTGGACAAAGGCGGGTTCGCCGTGGCCGTCCGGCAAAGCTTCGGCAACTGCCCGCAATACATCCAGGCCCGCGAGGCCGAGGGAGCGCCGGCGCACGCCGGGGGCGCGGCCCCGGAACGGCTCGCCGGCCTGGATGCGGAGGCGCGCGTCCTGATCGCGGGCGCCAACACGTTCTTCGTGGCGTCCGGCAGCGGCGGGCGCGGGGGCGAGGCGGGCGGCCTGGACCTGTCCCACCGCGGCGGCCGGCCCGGCTTCGTGCGCGTGGACGGCGGCGACGTGCTGACTGTGCCGGACTTCCGGGGCAACCGCTACTTCAACACCCTGGGCAACCTGCTGCTGGACCCGCGGGCGGGGCTGCTGTTCGTGGATTGGGAGCACGGCGACCTGCTCCAGCTCCAGGGCCTCGCCGAGATTGTCTGGGACGGCGAGGAAGGGCGCCGCTTCGCGGGCGCCGAGCGGCTGTGGCGCGTGCAGGTCACGGCCGCCTGGCGCCGCCGCGCGGCGCTGCCGCTGCGCTGGGCATTCCAGGACTACGCACCGACCACCGAGCGCACGGGCACGTGGGAGCGGACGCCGGCGGCAGGCGCACCACCACGGCTCCATCGAGGAGCTTGATCTGCTCCGAACCTATCAGCGGGCGGTCGGCTGAGCGCAGGCGGGGGCGCGGCGTCCATAAACGGCGCACCTGGCCGCGAGCGATGAAGCCGGGCCGAGACCGGCTGGTCCACGCAAGCGCGTCCCGGCCCAGCGGCCGGTCTGGGTGCGTCCGCCGTAGCCGCACGCGTTCCCGTCCACGGCGTGGACGAGCACCACGCCGTCGGGGTCAGCCTTGAAGGGGCATTGCGACGCTTCCGG
>CALMVT010000306.1:6749-12474 GCA_937873175.1 uncultured Acetobacteraceae bacterium
CCGGCCAGTCGCAGCCCCTGCGGGCCACGTTCAACGCCGGCGAGATCGGCGCCGCCGTTGATCCGCCGCGAGGCGGGCGACCCGGACAGCGAGGTGCTTGGGACCGACCCTTTGGGCTGGCGTGCCGGGAACGGGTTCGGTCTGCGTGCCGGCGCACCAAAGGCGCCAGGCCCGGCTCGGATGCCGCCTGCGTCAAGGGCCGCCTGCCATCCCGCAACAGGATCACCACTTCGCGCTTGAACGCGTCCGTGAACTCCCGGCATGTCTTCTCCATCGTCGCCTGCACCCCGCTCCCCCAGGAGCTTACGCGAAGTGCCCACCGTAACGGGGAAGGGTCACATCGAAAGCTTTGAATGCCGGATCTGATCCAAGCACGCCCGCTTTCACCGCCGCAGGCCGGTGCGGCAATCGGTCCCGGGTCAGGCGTGGCTCGGTGCGGTCCTGGAAACGAAGCACAAAGCCGTGTAGCTGGCCGTGTCGGGCCGGTCTAAACAGCCCAGGAACGCGTCGGAGAATGCGTCCGCCTCGCGCTCGCTGCCGAGGGTGCGCGCAACGTGGAGGCACGCCGCCGCCAGTTGCTCGACCCAATTGTGCCGCCGCTCCGGGTCGATCCGGCCCACGACGGCGCAAAGCCGGTCGCACTCGCCGACGCCGTGGATCGCATACGGCCTGCACTGGTCAGTCATGCAGCCCCCGCGAGGCTGGCGCACACGACAACCGACGCCGAAGCCTGGCGGCGCCTATGGAACGCTGTCAAGCGTCTCGCCGGCTCCGCGGCAGGCGCGCGATCCGTCCGGTTTTGCGTGGGCCTATCCTGGCAGGGCATATCGCCATGCGATAATGCCAAAGGGGAGTTGGAGCAGGGCGAGGTCGTTGGAGGGTTTCTTGTTCCAGCGGATCAAGACAGCGCTGAAGCGGTTGAGCCAGAAGTGTGTGCGCTCCACCACCCAGCGTCCCGCTTTCGCGGGCGCGGCGCTTGGCCGTGATCTCCCCGCCGAGGGTGCGGGCGATCTCGTTGCAGGATGAACATCCCGGTCCGCAGCATGGAATGCCATAGGCGCGACATGCGATCACGGCCCTTTGCCCGTTGCCTCCGGCTGCCTCACTCCCGCCACCAACTCCATCAAGCCGTCGCGCAGGCTCACCCGAGGCACGTATCCCAGGTCCCGCCGGGCCGCTTCCAGCAGCAAGGGACCGAGATAGCCCTCGTTCCAGGCCGGGGGTCCCGGCGCCGTCACCAGGCCCGGCACCAGGTCCTGCAGCATCGCCGCGAGCGTGGCCTCGGTGACATAGGTTCCGCCCGTGACGTTATAGAAAAGCTGCGAGGTGGCGCTTGCGGACAAAGCGAGCAGGACCGCGTCCGCCGCGTCGTCCACATGCAGATATTGGCGAAAGCTCGTGCCCTCCGCCGCAACCGTGACCAGGCGCCCGGCCAGCCCGGCCTCAATGGTCGAGCGCAGCCGGCATTCCGTCTGTCGCCGTAGGCCGAACACCGAAGACAAGCGCAACGCCACCGCGTTCAACCCGTATTTAGCGACGTAGCCGTGGAGCAGAAGCTCGCCGGCCGCCTTGGTGTGCCCGTAAAAGCTCTGCGGGTTGACGGCGGCCGTCTCCGGGATCGGGTCCAAGGTGGGCTGGTCGCCGTAAACGGCGATCGAGGACAGCCAGACCAGCCGGCGCACCCCGGCTTGGCGGCAGGCCTCGAAGACAGCCATCGCGCCACCCAGGTTCGCCTGCGCAATGCCGTGCGGGTTATCGAGCATCAGCATCGGGCCGGACACCGCGCCGGAATGCACCACGTTGGGGCGCCCCTGCGTCAACCGGCGCATCAGCGGCAGGTCCGCCGCATCGCCCACGATGGAAGGAAACGGCCCGGCGCCAGGCCGCAGGTCGACCCCCAGCACATCGACCCCGGCCAGTTGCAGCCGCTCGGCCACACGATGGCCGATGAGCCCGCTGCAGCCTGTCACCAGAACCGGGTCCATCACCCCTCCTTTGCACGCCCTTTGGGCATTGCGCGCCAAAGCCTGCCTGATCTGCCTTGAAGCAACAGGACTTGCTCATCATGCAAGCAGCTTTCATAGTCGTGGGCAACATCGGGAGCGCACCATGTCTGCCATGCTCAGCGTCATCACGCCCGCGGTGCTCCGCGCCATCAACCAGCCGGTGACGGACGCGCGCGGATTGCCGCGGGAAGCCTATACCGACCCGGGCTTCCTGGCGCTGGAGCGGGAACACGTGTTCGACGCGAGCTGGGTGTTCGTCGCCGCGGCTGAGAGCATCCCCGACCCCGGCGATGCTTTGCCGCTCGACCTGATCGGACGCCCGGTAGTCGTGGTGCGCCAGCGCGACGGCGGCATCAAGGCGTTCCACAACGTTTGCCGCCACCGGGGCGTGGTCCTGGTGGAAACCGCGCAAAAACAGCGTCCCACCCTCGTGTGCCCTTACCACGCCTGGGCCTACGGCCTGGACGGCACGCTGCTGAAAACCCCGCATTTCGGCGGGGACGGCAACCACAGCACCGGGCCGATCGAGCGTGACTGCCTCGACCTCAAGGCCATACGCTGCGAAACCTGGAACGGCTTGGTGTTCGTCAACCTGTCCGGCGCCGCGCCGCCGCTGTCCCAGTACATGGCGCCCGTGGCACAGCGCTACCCCGAGCACGACTTCGCCGGCATGCGGCTCGGCCGGGTGATGGAGTTCGAGCTGGCAGCGAACTGGAAGCTGCCGATCGAGAACTTCATCGAGGGCTACCACCTGCCGTGGACGCACCCGTTCCTGAACTCGGTGTCATCCATGGCGAACCATTACAGCGTAGTGGAGGAGCCGATCGCAGGCCAAGGCAGCGACCTGTATGAGCGGGACAAGGCGGGGCACGCCGCGCTGCCGATGTTCCCGCGCATCGGCGAGCATTGGCAGATCCGGGCCGAGTATCCTTCGCTGATGCCCAACCTGCTGCTGGGCGTGCATGCCGACCACATCAACGTCTGGGGCCTTTACCCCATCGGCCCCGGCCGCGTGCTGGAGCGGGTGCACTTCTTCTACGCGGGCGACGCCGCCATGGCGCCGGAGATGGCGGCGGCCCGCGGGGTCGTGGAGGCCAACCTGCACAGCATCAACTTGGAGGACGTGGGCGTGGTGGAGGCCATGCAGCGCGGCCGGTCCTCGCCGGGCTACGTGGATGCGCGGTTCTCCCCCTACCACGAAGCCTGCATCCACTCCTTCGAGAAACGCATCGCCAACGCCGTGGGCGCGGGACTGGGCCTTGCCTGAAACGCCCGACGACCGCGACTACGTCGGCTACGGCGACGACCTGCCGCACGCACAATGGCCCGGCGGCGCCCGGATCGCGCTCAACATCAACGTCAACTTCGAGGGCGGCGGCGAGCGCTCGGTGATGGACGGCGACGGCACGTCGGAGGGCGTGCTGACGGATATCGGCGCCCCCGCGCTGCCCGGCCTGCGCAGCCCGCTGGTGGAAAGCGTGTTCGAGTACGGCTCCCGCGTCGGCGGCTGGCGTCTGCTCAAGCTGTTCCGCCGCTTCGGCATAAAGGTCTGCCTCCTGGCCGTCGCGCGCGCCGCCGAGCGCAACCCGGCGCTGGCCCGCGCCTATCTCGACGACGGGCACGAACTCGTCAGCCATCACTACCGCTGGCTCGACTACCAGCTCATGCCGGAAGCCGAGGAGCGCGAGCACATCCGTCTTGCGTTCGAGTGCTTCGAGCGGGTGTGCGGGGTGGTCCCCGTAGGCTGGATGACCGGGCGGCCGGGCGCCAACACAAGGCGGCTGCTGGTCGAGACAGGGCGGCTGCTCTACGACCGCGACGCGCTGAACGACGAGCTGCCGTATTGGCGCGCAATTGGGGGGCGGCAGCACTTGGTGATCCCCTACTCGTTTGAAACCAACGACAACCGGTTCGATCAGAACCATGGTTTTTCCAGCGCCGACGACTTCGCCCGATACATGATCGATTGCTTCGACGTGCTGTATGCCGAGGGCGCCGAGCGGCCACGGCTGATGTCGCTGGCCGTGCATGACCGGCTGATCGGCCGGCCCGGCCGGATCGCCGGGCTGGTGCGGTTCCTGGAGCACGTGCGACGGCATGACAAGGTCTGGGTGGCGACGGGGCGGGACATCGCCGAGCATTGGCAAGGGGTGCACCCGGCGCCGGAGTGAGTGGTTCACGTAAGAAGTGCGCGCGGCTGCGAGGCACAAGCGACTCTGATGCCGGGTGCATGTTCGGGTCGCTGTAATCATATCTACGGCCTGGTTAGCTGATCGCACTTGGCCGTTACCGGACTGTCCGCTCTGGAGCGGGCGGGAGCGAAAAGCGGACGCTGCTACCATCGGCCACTTGGCAGCTCTCGATCCACTGCCAACCTAAGTGAGCAGAGATTGCGTCGCGAAAGCCGACATTCGCGTTATCTGCGTTGGTCATGGTTGCGGTATCTCAGCGCGACGTCGCTCGCTTTCTCCACACCCGTAGGTCAGCCATGACCTTCACGGTCGCCGCGAGAACCAGTGCGCAAAGGGCGGCCTTCGACACCGTCTCCATCGTCCCCTCGATCAGCATGGCATGGACGAGCCCCCCTGCGACGATGACCACTGCGAGGACCATGTGAGCGATGCGCCACGTTCGCGGTTGAAATCCCAATCGCCGGCGGAGCGCAGCCAGAAGCGCGACGGCGAGGATGGCCCACATCGCGATCACACCGAAGGGGGAGAACGGCGTCGGTGATACGAACAGAAGGGCGTCAATCATGTCAGGCGGGCTGGTGATCCAAAGGCCCCCGACGTGGATCATTACCGCCACGACCAGCGCGCCCCCGATCCAGCGGTGGGCGCGCCGCCCACGAATGGCTGGTAGTCCCGGCAAGTACCCGCCAATCAGTAGAGGCTGAACAAGCACGAGGCCCAGTGCCACGATCCCCGCGAAGCCGGCCAGTATGTAGACTGGGCCGCGCCATGCGAGCAACGGGCTTGCCGCTGCAGCGGCAATCGGCACGCCGACAACGGCTACAAAAGCGGCCCAGATCAGGGTCGCCCGGGCCGATCTCATTCCTTAGCTGTCAACGTGGTCAGGCTGGCTGAAGGACAAAGTGCGCCTCTAGGCTGGCTTCTTTTGCGCTTCGCATCACGGGACGCAAAAAGACGGTTTTGAATTCGCCGCTGTCATAGGCGAGATGAGCATGTGGTTGGCCAAAGACGGGAACGATTTGCGGCATGTCAAGACGGAACGCCCCATCCTTATCGGTGAGGGTGGCTCCGTGACTCTGCGGTTCATGCTCCTGCCCTTCGGTCGTGTGCGCCCAAATTTGAACGCGCTGCCCGGCAAGCGGAGCCCCATCACCGGCGCGACGCACGGTGCCTGTCATCCAGAACCCACCCTTACCGATCCGATCCACGACCGGCGCGCCTTTGCGATAGTTGTTCGACCCGCCCGCCATCGAATCAGTCGGTGCGAGACCCTGCGCGCGGGCGGACAACGGGAGCCCGAACATCCCATTTGCTAATACGGAGCTGCCAGCAACGACGAGCGTACGGCGGTTCAGCACGACGGTAGCCATCTAGGTGCCTTTCAGGAAGGGTGCGCTTCGGCAATACAAATGTGCCTGTCACAACACGTATCATATAAGGCGCGTCTGCGACCAGTTGCCAGCTGAAGGAGGATAAGGGGCGGTAAGCGCCGGCCGCTTCGCATCTGCAGAACAGTTTGGGTCTCAG
>CALMVT010000307.1 GCA_937873175.1 uncultured Acetobacteraceae bacterium
CTGGGCAGGTGGTGCCCGGAAAAGCGCAGGCCCCGGGCGGGCGCGAGCTTGATGTCGACGTGCGCGGCGTTGAACTCGTTGATGGCGAGCAGTTCGCCGGTGAAATCGTTGTAGGCCCAGTCAAGGTCGCCGGTCATGTCGTCAACGTAGCAGATGACCCGGGGCAGCAGGTGCGCGTGGCCCGCAAGGAAGATCTTGAGCGCCGCCGCCGTGGAGGAATAATAGTCCAGGTCGAAGGAGATGAAGCCGATCGGCGGCGTTTCCTCGCGCTCGCAGAAAGAGGCCACCGTATCCTCGACGCGGCCGATCAGGAGCTTCGCGCTCCGCGGCCTGGCCCGGAGCCGTTCCTGGTCCATGGCGAAGAAACCGGCCTGCCACAGGTATGGGATGTCGCGGTGGTCCGTCGGGGGCGGCAGGCCGGCGCCGGTGTCGAACCCGTAGATCGCGACGCCCACGCCCGTCTTTCTCGTGACGTGCTCGGCGTGCATCTCCAGGTTGACGAGGCCATTGCCGCCGGCAACGCCGAACTCGATGGCCGAAACCGCCGGATGACCCAGCTTGCGGGCCAGCATGGCCGCGTGCAGCAGGCCGTGCCCGTAGTGCGGCCGGTCAATCGAGCCGATGTCCAGCTTCGTCGGGTATGCGAAGACGTTCAGGCGGCGGTCGAGCCAGCGCAAAGCCAGAAACCGCGCCGGAACCGGCTCGCGCAGGACCTGCCAAACCGCGCCCAGCGCACGGCGGACGCTCCGCCTGGCCCTTCCACCCATACCGCCGCTTACGCCGGCTTCCTGCCGTCCGAAAAGGCATTCGCGTCCACGCCGTGGGTCGCTGTCCCGAAGCCTGACATGCTATCCTCCCAATCTGCGTGGCGACGCTTCACATTTGAGGCTATCCGCAGGCGCGCGGGGGCCGCAAGCGCCGCAGCCCGCTAAATCCGCCGCGTCACCAGCAGCGCGACCACGACCAAGACGAGCACGCCCACGATGCCGCCGGGAAAGGCCGACAAGTCGATGTCGAACACGGTCAACTGCCCAAGGCTCACGAGCAGCACGACGACGATGAGGACGAGCAGGGTGATCATGGCGGGGCCATTGTGCCGACATGGCTGAAATCATCAACCTGCGGCGCGCAAGGAAGCGCCGGGCGCGTGAGGAAGCGGATGCCGCGGCAGAAGCGGCCCGCGCCGCCCATGGGCGCACAAAGCCGGAGCGCCAGGCGCAGGAACAGGAGCGCGCCTTGCGGGAGCGTCAGCTTGACAACGCCCGGCTACCCGGCCCCGCCAGGGACGGCGAAGCGCCGGAATGACCGGGCCAGCACCTCGTAGATCGGCCGCTTGAAATCGACGGCCAGCGCCGGCAGGTCGGCCAGCGGCGCCCAGCGCCAGGCGTCGAACTCCGGGTGCGGGTCGAGGTCCAGGCGCACGTCCGCGTCCCGGCCGTCGAAGCGCAGGGCGAACCAGCGCTGCTTCTGCCCGCGGAACCGACCGCCCAGGGCGCGGCCCAGCAGATGCGGTGGCAGGTCGTAGGTGAGCCAGTCCGGATGCTCGCCGATCACGGTGGCGGCGCCGGTGCCGATCTCCTCCTGCAGCTCGCGCAGCACGGCGACGCGGGGGTCCTCCGCCTCGTCGATGCCGCCTTGGGGGAGTTGCCAGCCGCCGGGGGCGCCCTCCGCGTTCGGCAGGTCGGCGCGTCGGGCGACGAACACCTGCCCCGCGCGGTTGAACAGCACCGCGCCGACGTTGGGGCGATAGGGCAGGTCGGTCATTGGGCGGCCTCGGTCGTTGTGTTTGTTGTTATGTTTCCTGGGGCAAGGGCGCTGACGGGCACGAGCTGGTAGCCGCGCCTCTCGACATCCTCCGTCCAGGCGGCGAGGCGCTCGATGGTCGCGGGGCGGAGCGGCCCGGCCAGGCCCAGGGCGGTGCCATGGTCCCGCGCCATGCGCTCCAGCAGGATGAGCTTGGCCTCGATGTCGGCGCGGGTCGGGGGATCGTCGAGCACCACATCAACCGTGCGGCCCGTGCCGGGCGGGGCGGGGGCGCCGGGGCGCGGATCGACGTAGAGCAGGCCGCGCCGGGCGGCTTCTTCCAGCACGAGGGCGAAGCTGCTGCTTTGCTCGGCGAACCGCTCCCCGCGCAACCCGTCCGAGGCGCCGGTCACGCCGACATAGCCTTGCAGGCGGCTCATCGCCCATTCCAGGTTTTCGCGGTTCTTGGCCGGCAGGCTGCCGGTCATGAGGGAGCGCGGCCCGGCGTCGTTCCAGGGATAGCCGTTCGCCTCCATCGGCACGGAGGCCAAGATTTCGTGGCCACGGCTGCGCGCAGCCGCCAGCAGCGACTCCGGGTTCGGCGTGTAGGCGGAAAAGGCGAGCGACACGGCGCCGGGCAGCCGGTCGATGGCGGTGCGGCTGTCCGCGGCGGCCAATCCCATGCCGGCCAGCAGCAACGCGATGCGCGGACGCGCTCCCGGCGGCGGGGCGGGACGGCGATAAGCCAGGCGCGGCAAGCGCCCGTCAACGCCGATACGCGGCAGGCCCGCTGCCGGGAAGGCGCGGGACGGTTCCAGGAGTGCCGGGTCAGGCTCGGCGATCTTGCCGTCCCATTCCGGTTTAACGGCCGAGGGCGGCGGAGTCGCCGTCGCAGCCAGGGTGGCCGGGCGGCGTAGGGGACCCAGGACCTGCAGGGCGGCAGCGCCTGTCAGCACGAGCAGCAACACCCCGAGCCAGAACCTCGCCAGGCCGCGCCAGGCGGCCGGCCAGCGCGCCCACGCCCGGCCGAGTGCCAGCCTGTCGAGTGCCCGTTTGCCGCTCAGCGCGCGGCGCGGCGCTGCGTGGCCATGGCGCGCAGCACCACCAAGCCCTCCTGCAACTGGAAGTCCGTGTCCGCCTTTGTCGCGTCAAAGGCCGGGAAGCCCTCCGGCGGTAGCTTCGGGATCTCCTTGGCCACGGCGGGCAGGTCGGTGCGGGCCGGGGGCGACGCCGGCTGCGGCGTGCCGCCTTGGTTGCGCAGCGCCTTGTTCAGGTCCGCCTCGCGCTCCGGCCCGAAGTGCGGCTGCTCCGTGCGGGATGCCGCGACCTCCACATCCGGCGTGATGCCGAGGCCCTGGATGCTGCGCCCGGACGGCGTGTAATAGCGCGCGGTGGTGAGCCGCATCGCGCCGTTGCCCTGCAGTGGCATGACGGTCTGCACCGACCCCTTGCCGAAGCTGCGGGTGCCGAGGACCACGGCCCGGCGGTGGTCCTGCAGCGCGCCGGCCACGATCTCCGACGCGGACGCGGAGCCGCCGTTGATCAGCACCACCACCGGCAGGCCGCCGGTGATGTCGCCGTTCTTGGCGTTCCAGCGCTGGCTTTCCTCGGGATGGCGCGACCGGGTGGACACGACCTCCCCTTGGTCGAGGAAGTCGTCGGACACCGACACCGCCTGGTCCAAGAGGCCGCCGGGGTTGTTGCGCAGGTCCAGCACGATGCCGCGCAGGCTGCCGCCCGCCTTTTGCTTCAAATCCTGGAACGCCTTGCGCAGCCCGGGGTCGGTTTGCTCGTTGAAGCTGGTCAGGCGGATGTAGCCGACGTCGCCTTCCAGGCGGGAGCGGACCACCTGGATGCGGATCACCTCCCGCTGCATGGCCAGTTCGATGGGGGTGTTCACGCCGTCGCGCTTGATGGTCAACTGGATCTTGCTGCCGGCGGGGCCGCGCATCTTGTCCACCGCCTCGTTCAGTGTCAGGCCCTGCACCGTTTGCCCGTCGAGCATGGTGATGAGGTCCCCGGCCTTGACCCCGGCGCGGGCGGCGGGCGTGTCGTCGATGGGGCTGACCACGCGGATGATGCCGTTCTCCGACGTGACCTCCAGCCCCAGGCCGCCGAACTCGCCGCGGGTCTGCACCTGCATGTCGCGGAACGACTTGGCGTTCATGTAGCTGCTGTGCGGATCAAGGCCGGTCAGCATGCCGTTGATCGCGTTCTCGATCAGGTCGCGGTCGTTCACCGGCTCCACGTACTCGGCGCGCACCCGCTCGAACACGTCGCCGAACAGGGTGAGCAGGCGGTAGGTTTCGGCGCGGTTGCTGTCCTGCGCCCGGGCATGCCCGATGGCCCAGTCCGTGCCCAGCACCCCGTCCAGGTAGCCCGACGCGGGACCGACCGCGATCCCCGCCGCGAAGGCGGCGCCCAGAAGCAAGCCGTTACGAAGCCTCATGCCCAACCTTCCTTTACGCCACGCACAACCGACACGGGATGCCCTGCGGTCAGCTTACCAGTTCAGGAGCCAGAATAGCTACCGGCTCAGATAGCTATCCGCGCGCCCGTAGAAAGGGGGCCGGGTTCACCGGCAGGCCGTCCCGGCGCAATTCTATATACAACATCGGCGGCGCGGCGCCCCCTTGCGGGTCCCAGCCGGCCATGACCCCGACCGGCTCGCCCCGCTGCACCGCCTCGCCCACGGAAACGTCCAGCCGGTCGAGCCGGGCCAGCACGAAGTGCACCCCCTCGCCGCATTCCACGATCACCATGGCGCCGAAGCTGCGGAACGGCCCGGCGAACGCCACCCGCCCTTCGCACGGCGCCACCACCCGCGCCAGCGGCGGCGCGCGAAAAGAGAGGCCCCGGGCCGGCCCGGCGTCGGTCGGGTCGCCCCAGCCTTGCACAACCGTGCCGGCCACCGGGGTCAGAAGCGGCTCGGCAAGGCCGGGTCCGGCGGGCCGGGACAGCGC
>CALMVT010000308.1:0-325 GCA_937873175.1 uncultured Acetobacteraceae bacterium
CGACGGTGCCGATCGATAGCGAGCTCTGGCACAGTAGCCGCTTGGCATGGTCGAGGCGGATGGCGCGGTATTGCTCCGAGAAGGTGCGCCCGCGCTTCTCCCGGAACAAGCGGTCGAGGTGGCGTTCGCTCAAGCCGGCGAGCGTAGCCATCGTCCTGCGGCTCAGGGGCTCGTCGACGGTCTGCTCCATCGTCTGGATCACGGCGAGCAGGGCCGGGTGGTTGACGCGGTAGCGCTCCGCCAGAGAGGCACGCTGCGGGGCCTCTGGCGCACTGACCGCCGCGTGGAGGAACCAGTCCGACACGCGCCTCGCGAACTCCTCGCC
>CALMVT010000308.1:335-2320 GCA_937873175.1 uncultured Acetobacteraceae bacterium
TCATCTTGTGATCGACAGCGCGCCGCTTGAGGGCGGCCAGCAACGCGTCGAGGTTCTTCTCCTCGCCCAGGTGCTCGGCGATCAGGGCGTGCATCAGGTCGATCGGGGCCACGCCGCCACCGCAGGTCACGCGGCTTCCCGCGACGACGAAGCGAGCGAGCTTAGGTTTCAACGTTGGGAACGCTTCCACTAACGCATCGACGTGTTCCCAGTGCAGCGTGAAGTCGCAGCCTTCCAGGAGCCCGGCCGCGGCCATGACGTAGGGGCCGCCGGAGATGCCGCCGATCCGCGTCCCGACGCGCGCCAGGCGCCGCAGTGCGGCATGGACGGCGGGGCGGTCCCACGCGGCCGGCTCGCCGCCGGCGCACACGAAGACGGTGTGCAGCCCCGCGCGGTCGTGGGGCAGCGGCTCGGTTGGCACCTCCGTCCCGGAAGACGCGGCGACGCGGCCCATGGCGCCTTCGCCAAAGAAGCGGAGCCGGTAGAGCGGCTGGCCGGCGAGCCGGTTCGCCGCCCGGAAGGGCTCGCTGGCCGAGGCGAAGGACATCAGGGAGAAGCCCGGAAGCAAAATGAAGCCGATCTCTTGCGGGGGGATCTCTTGTCTTTTCGACGTTCTAGATCGGTCGGCGCGGCTGTGTTGGCACGGGAAGGACTTTGCAGGATCGACATCGGAGCCGGGCATGTTGTTGAAATCCGACAACACAGGCAGGCGATTGGAGCCGTATATGGTCAGGTGTCGGGTGACTGCTCAACCCGAGGCGAAGATAATCAAGCCGCGTAATGCCGCCTGGAGGGCGGTGCAAGAGGCATAACTGTTGGCCGACATTCACTGAGGGTAGGACAGGTTGGCAAAAACCCAGAGGAGGTGCAACGGGCGCGCGGAAAGGGCCGGCTTGTGAGGGCCGGATTTCAGCTGGATTGGCGTCCTATGGGGGGAGGCGGTCAACCGCCCCGGATCACGCTCGCCGGGGCTGAGGCTCTCCCAAGCCGAGCAAGGTCAGCCAGTGCGGATGCGCTTGGCCGGTCATCAGTTCGCGTGGGCTCTTGCCTCGGCGCTCAGCGTGCCGGCTGCGCAGGAAGCGGCGGTGGTTCAGAAAGAAGCGCAGCAGGTCCAGGTATGCGCCGCCGAGGTGGCGGCGCAAGGTGACGTAGGTGCGCAGCCGCGAGTTCAGGTTCTCCACCAGCGCGCTGCTGCGCGGGATGTCCGCCATGGCCCGGCTGACGGCCGCGACCAAGGTGTGGAACTTGCCGCCCAGTTGCGCCCGCAGCCGGCTCCACCCCTGCCAGTAAGCGGGCGAGGTGGTGGGCAGGCGGTGCAGCATGAGCGCCTGACGCACCAGGGTCTCGGCGACGGCGAGGACGCACGCGACCTCGGCCAGCCTGGCATCGAGCACGCCGGCAAAGGCGAGCAACTGGTCACGCTGGTTCTGCAACGCGACGCGCACTGGGCGGATGCGCCGCGTGTCCTCCGGCTCGCGGGCGGCGAGCTCGGCGACGATGAAGTCGAACAGCTCGCGCCGGGTCGCCAGGTCCGGGCCGGCCAGGGTTAGGACGTCATGGCGCAGCCAGTGCAGGAGCGTTCGGACGTCACCAGCGAGACGGTGTGCTTGGGCTTCGGCCTCTCGCGCTTGGCGCAGCTGGGCGGCGAACTCGTGGTTTGGATCGTGCGGGCCGACGCGGCTGATCCTGGCCTGCAGCGCCTTGCGCCGCGACGTAGCGCCCTGGGCGAGGCGCTGCAGCGTGTGGACCAGCCCCTCGCCCTGGTGTTGGATGTGGAAGACGTCGCCATGGCAGGGCGTCTCACCCCAGGCCGCCCTTTGCCCGGCACGCAGGCCCTGCCCGGCATCGGCGATGGTGTGGTCGGGCCGCAGCCTCTGCGCAGCGGCGTCGAGCAGGTGCACGCCCCAGGTGTCGGCGTCACGGCGGTCCCCTGCGACGAGAAGATAGCAGAAGGTGGACTGGGCATCGACGCCGGCCAGCACGGG
>CALMVT010000309.1 GCA_937873175.1 uncultured Acetobacteraceae bacterium
GTTGCCGCAGAGCGGCCGGATGACGATGGCGGCCAAGCTGCGCGTGGCGAACCGGGACGGGCCGCGGCGCTCGCCGTCAGGCGTGCTGACGCTGCTGGTGCGCGAGCTGGGTCAGCCGCTCCGCGACGTCGCGATCTGCGGCGAGCACCGCTATGTGCGGGGCGCATCGTCGTGGCTGGCCGACTTCCGCGTCATGCGCCAGCTCGCGGCCGACACCCCGATCACAATCATCAACGGGCCGATCGGCGTGATGCGCGCGAAGCTGCGGGCCTGGGTGGCACAATGACGGCCCGACCGGGAGGAGAAGACCGGGAACGGCGGACACCGGACGAGGACGAGGTGCCGCAGCGCTGGACAGCACTGCAAAGGACCAAGCAACCCATGCCAGAACGCGCCCTTGCCCCGCCGGACCGGCCGCGGTGCGTGGGAGGCCTTGGGGCCGCAAACCCTTTTCAGCTGCTGTCCGCCAGGTGCAGCGGCGGAGCCGGCCGACGAAGCGACCGCAGCACCCGATCCCAAGCAGGCTTTGGTTGTCATGCGAAGAAGAACGCGATGCCGAACACGACATAGACGCCGATCAGCAGCACGCCTTCGAACCAGGTGGTCTCGCCGTCGCTCGTGATGGCGTTGACGATGAAGGCGGTGCCGGCGATCACGAACAGATCCAGCGGGTTCCTGAACACCAGCGTCATCGGGCTGCCGATCAGCCAGGACAGGATCACCAGCAAGGGCGCTACGACCAGGGCCACCTGGATCGCCGAGCCGATGCAGATGCTCATCACCAGCCCCATCCGGTCCTGCCGCGCGAACCACACGGCCGCGAACAAGTCGGCGATCGTTCCCACCAGCGCCAGCACGATCACGCCCAGGAACATGGCCGACAGGTGCAGCGTGCTCGCCGCATCCGCTAGCGCGTCGGAGATCAGCTCGCTTTCCAGCGCCGCCCCGACCGTCGCGGCGGCAAGAACGGCCAGGCACTGCCACAGCGGCCAGGCCTTGCCAGCCTCGTGCTCCTCCTCGCCGGTGGAAAACACGTCGCGGTGCGTCACGAGCGTGTAGGCGAGGTTGGCAAGGTAGAGCAGCAGCAGCACGACCGACACCGCCAGGCTGAGCGCCTCGTCGCTGACGCCGACGTTGCCGGCATGGGTCACGCTGCGTGCGGTGAAGTCGAACACCGCAGGCAGCAGCAGGGCAATCACCACCAGGATGAGCAAGGTGGAGAGCAGCCCAGCGCGCTCCCGCTTGAACGTTTGGCGCTCGCGTCCGGCGCCCCCTGCCACGATGGCGAGGCCGAGGCCGAGCAGGGTGGTGCCGATGATCGAGCCGGTGATCTGCGCGTGCACCACCTCCGCCTGACCCTGCGCCAGCACGAACAGCGCGAGGAGCAGCTCCGCCAAGCTGCCCAGGCTGATCGTCAGCAAGCCGCCGACCGCCGGGCCGGTGTGCTGGGCAAGCTGTTCCGTCGCGGCCCGGATCCAGTCGGCCAAAATGCCCACGCCCAGGATGCCGGCCAGGAACACCCAGATCGACGGGAGGCCAAGCACGTAGTGCATGACCGGCGCGACCGGCACGAGTGCCAGGAGCATTACCCTGATCATGGCGTCGTCCGCCGCTGCCCGGCCTGCTGCATCGGATTGCCTGCACGCCGGCTGCGTTTCTCTCCAAGACGGACGCATCCCGGCCCAGCCCAGTCGAACAACGCACGGGACCGCAGCCCGGCCGGTGCCTCATGGAGCATTGTCAACGACCAGACAGCGTTCGTGACTGATTCAGGGTGGCGCCGACAGAGCCGAACGAGTTCGGCACATGTCGAGATAGCGCTCGTGATGACGGCTTCGGGCAGAGTGTGGTCAAGACTTGAAGCCAGGCTGAGAGCATCGCTCGCTTTCGGGTTTGGACAGCAGCCGAAGCGACCAACGGCGTGGCTGGTTCCACGCACCCTGTCGGTTGCTGTCCTGTATTCAAGGTCCAAGGCTGGCTGAGCCCAGTTCTCGTTCAGCTAGCAGACTTCGGCCGGCCCACAAAGCTGGCCGAACTGCGGCACGCGATACAGAGACCTGTTAGCGTGTGACGCCATCAATTATCAGGAGAAGGCGAATGGCCCAGCGCACCGCGATCGTTGCCGGCGCTTTCGGAGCGGTGGGGCACAGCCTGGTTGCGCACCTGGAAAGCCGGGGCGATTGGCGGGTGATCGGCCTCGGCCGGCGCCGGGCGCCGCCCGGAGCACGCTCCCGCTTCGTCGCCGTCGACCTCACCGACCAGGCCGCGTCCCACGCCGCGCTTGCCGATCTGCCGCCGGCCGATGCGGTGTTCTTCACCGCCTACGCTCCGCGCCCGACCGCAGCGGAGGAGATCGGCCCGAACCTCGCCATGCTGCGAAACGTCGTGGATGCGGTGGAGCCGCGCTCCCCGGCGCTGGGCCGGGTGCTGCTGCTGCAGGGCAGCAAGTGGTATGGCAACCATCTCGGCCCCTACAAAACCCCAGCGAGCGAGGACGACCCACGCCTGCTTGCCCCGCACTTCTACTACGCCCAGCAGGACTGGCTCGCCGAACGGCAGGCAGGCAAGCGCTGGAGCTGGTCGGCGCTGCGCCCGCACGCGGTGATCGGCTTCGCCGAGGGCAGCGCGATGACGCTGCTGAACGTGCTCGCGCTTTACGCTGCGATCAGCAAGGAGCTTGGCCAGCCTTTGCGCTTTCCGGGCAAGCCGGGCGCCTATGCCGCGGCCTATCAGATGACCGATGCAGGTCTGCTCGCCCGCGCCATGGTTTGGGCCGCCACCGATCCGGCCTGCGCCAACCGTGCGTTCAACATCACCAATGGCGACCTGGTGCGCTGGTGCCACCTTTGGCCGAAGATCGCCGCCGCTTTCGACATGGAGGTCGGCCCGCCGCAGCCGCTCAACCTGGAAGCGGCCATGGCCGACAAGGAGCCGCTCTGGACGCGCATGGTTGCGCGGCACGGGCTGCGGCCGGGCACGCTTGCCCAGCTCGCCTCCTGGCGCTTCGGCGATTTCGTGTTCGCTTCGGACTACGACCACATTTCCAACCTGACGCGGGCGCGGCAGGCAGGATGGTGCGAAAGCCTGGATACGGAGACCGGGCTGGTTGGGCAGCTCCGGGCGCTGCGCGAGCAGCGGGTGGTTCCATGACGTTCCGGGCTCGCCGGCAGCTGCAGCGGATCGCCATGTGGAGAACACACGGTCAAGTCGACCTAAACGAGGCGCTTCCGACAGCTTGCCCCACCAACAGCATGCCGCCTTCGCATGAGGACGCTCTACGCTCCGTCCTTGCGGCAGGAGCTCGGCCCGATGACGTTCAAATGGCGCCTTCTCCGGGACTGCGTTGGCAGGTTGCCCGATCCAGGCCGGTTCCAGAATTTAGGCAATGCCGAAGGCGGAGCGGCAAGGCTGCGCAGACATGCCAAACGGGTGCGTGTCATCACGCGGCACACCTGTCTCGACCGCACCTACGCCTTCCCGAGCGCGACAAAGTGGCCGCCTTCCCAAGCCAAGATGGATCGCACCGGGACGCCCCCTCGACACGGACACTGCACGGAGGGTGCTTCCAGCCGCTATCCAGCGCGACGCGGGCAAGGGCACAAAACATGATTGCGCTGCACACGCCTGCCAGCAGCACCGTTGCCAGGAATACGACCCGCAAGATCCGCGCGATCCAGTGCGGCATCCAAACGTAGCGCGGAAACGAGGCAACGAAGAAGCGCATAAAAACAAGCGGGTTTGCGTCACTTACCGTGCAAGCTGAGGTGAGGTGGACGGTGCCCTGCCCGAACGGTCAGGTTGGAGCAATGGCAGTCGCCGACGATCACTGCGGCATGAATGGAATGGAGCCGAGGGCCTTCGGATCCGATTTGCGCGTCGTCAGTGCCGAGCGGGTTGACGATGGTTGGCTGGTTTCGGCGGTCGGAAGCGGAGATCAACGTTGCCCCAACTGCGCGGAGCACTAGAAGTCGCGGCACAGTTGGCATGAAAGGCGGCTGCAAGATCTGCCCGCCCAAGGCCTGCAAGTCGCGCTGAAGCTCCGTCTGGGTCGCTGGCGGTGCCGCAATCCTCAATGCGGGCGGAGGACCTTCGTGGAGCGCCTTCCCGACACTGCGGCAACTGCGGCACGCCGGACCCGTCGCGTCGCCGAACTCCTGCGATTGCTCGGCCACACCGCCGGCGGCCGTCCTGGCAGGCTGCTGGCGGCGCGCCTTGCCTTCCCGGCCAGCGACAACACCATCCTGCGGCACCTGAAGCGTCATGCCGCCATTCGCGTCTCGGCACCGGTCCGCGTCGCCGGGATCGACGACTGGAGTTGGCGCAAGGGATGGGCATACGGGACGGTCATCGTCGACCTGGAGCGGCGCGAGGTCGTCGACATCATCGCGGAACGCTCGGCGGAAACGACGGCGGACTGGTTCAGGAAGCACCCTGAAGTGGAGGTCGTGTGCCGCGACCGGTGCGGCTTGTACTCGCAGGGTGCACGTGAGGGCGCACCGCAGGCGCGGCAGGTTGCCGACCGTTTCCACTTCCTGCAGAACCTGCGGGAGGCGATCGAGCAGCAGATGACCCGCGTCAGCCGGTCTGCCGGACGCTCGCTGCTGTCGCCGGCCGACAGTCGCGGCGCGTCCGGCCTGGACGACGATCTCCAGCCGAGCCGCCGCGCCCGGCGCGACGTGCGTCGCGCCCTGTTCGACCGTGTTCACGCGCTGCATGCCGCCGGCAAGACCCGGCGCGACATCACCGTGGCGGCCGGCGTCGGCCGGCCCACCGTCAGGCTGTGGCTCCGCTCGGGCCGCTTGGCAGACCGCAGCGCGACGACACCGACGGCGCGGTCGCCACGCGGTTTCAGGGTCTACCTGTCGCAGCGGTGGGACGCGGGCTGCACCCATGGTGATCACCTGCTGCAGGAGATCAGGCAGCTCGGATACACCGGATCCTACTCCCACCTGCAAAGGTTCCTGGCCGGGTGGCGTCGGGCGGGGCGCGAGCCGTTGGCCGGCCCGCAGCCGCTCACCGAGGAAAGCCGGGCGATTGACCCGACGACCGGCTGGCAGATCTCGCCGATCATGGCAGCCTCCCTGTGCATGACGCCGCAGGGTGTGCTGACCGCGGCGCAGGCGGCAAAGGTTCAGGCGTTGAAGCAGGCGTCGCCGAGCTTCACCACGATGCGGCAGCTCGCGATGCGCTTTCGCGGCGTCTTGCGCGGCGGCAAGGCCGCGAAGCTTGACGACTGGCTGCGCGACGCGCGTGCCTCGGGGGTCGGCGCCCTGCAGCGATTCGCCCAAAGGTTGAGCCGAGACTTGGAAGCGGCAAGGAACGCCGTCACCGAAACCTGGAGCAACAGGCGAACGGAAGGCCAGGTCAACAAGCTGATGACGTTGAAGCGGGCGATGTATGGCCGGGCCAGTGCCGAGTTGCTCAGAGCGCGTCTGCTGCCGTTAGGGGTCGCCGAGTAAGCACACAAAGTGACGCAGACCCGCTTATAATGGTAGAAGAGCCTCCTGGGCCGTAAGCGCCAAGGAATGACGGAACTGCTGCGCACAGGGGTAACGATGCTGTCAGCAAAGCTGAAGGCCAGCGTTGTAGCCCAGCCGGCGCTGAGTCAGATGACGGGAACTGCCAGCGTATTCGGCAATGCGCCGATAGTGACGGCTATGGTCTTGGCTTGGCAAGGATCGTAGCGTCTGCGTGTTTGTTGGAAGGATGCAGATGCGCCGAATGGCCCTCGTCCTGGCGCTCGCCGCGGGAACATCACCCGCGCTCGCGCAGGTCTCGCGTTTCGAGTTGACCGAGGATGCGCCGGCCTTCGCCGGACGCCAGTTCGGCGAAGCGGGTGCCTACCGCCGGATCACCGCCCGCGCTACGATCGCGCTCGACCCGACCGATCCGCACAACGCGGTCATCACCGACATCGCCGCTGCGCCCCGCAATGCCGACGGCAAGGTCGAGGCGACGGCCGACGTGGTAATCCTCACCCCGGCCAACCCGGCTTCCGCCAGCGGCACCATGCTGGTCGACGTTCCCAACCGCGGCCGCAAGCTCGCGCCCGAGTTGTTCGACGACTCGCCCCAGCCAGGTGCCACCACGGCCGAGCAGGCGGGTGACGCGGGCAACGGCTTCCTTTACGGCCGGGGCACCACCCTGGTCTGGATCGGCTGGCAGGGCGATGTCCCGTCGGCGCCGGGGCAACTCGCGATGCAGGCGCCCGTCTTGTCCGGCGTGACCGGGCGGGTGCGCGAGGAGTTCGTGTTCGACAACACCACCAGCCCGGCCTTGGTGTCGCCGGCCTGGAAGCTCGCTGCCTCGCCGGCGCTCGACCTTTCGGTCCGCGCCGCCTGGGCGGACCCGCGGCAAAAGCCGGCCGGGCTGTCGGCCCGCGCGGTCGACGACACGCACGTGCAGATCACCCGCCCCGCCGCCGGCTTCGACGCCGGCGCCCTCTACGAGCTGGTCTACACGGCACGCGACCCGGCGGTGCTCGGGATGGGCTTCGCCATGACCCGCGACGTCGCGAGCTTCCTGCGCCGCGAAAACGGCCGAACCAACCCGCTGGCCGCGCAGGGCCGATCCCCCGTTGCCCGGGCGATCCTGTTCGGCGTTTCCCAATCCGGACGCTTCACCCGCGACTACCTTTACCTCGGCTTCAACCAGGATGCGGCGAACCGGATCGTGTTCGAGGGCATGATGCCGCACGTCGGCGGCGCCCGGCGCATGGCGACCAACGTGCGCTTCGGCCAACCCGGCCGCAACGCGCGCCACCCGCAGGACCCGGCCTGGCAGGCAGACGAGTTCCCCTTCACCTACGCCGTACTCGACGACCCGCTCTCCGGCCGGCGCGACGGCCTGCTGCTGCGCTGCCAGCTTTCGAACACCTGCCCCTTGGTGATGCAGACCGACAGCGAGCACGAGTGGTGGGCGTCGCGGGCGTCGCTGCTGGTGACGGACACGCGCGGCACGCCGATCGACCTGCCGCCCAACGTGCGGGCCTACATGCTGACCGGGACCACGCACTTCGAGACGCCGGACGGCGCATCCCGCCAGATCGCCGCGGCGGCGCTGCCGACCAACCCGCTGCACAACGGTCCGACCATGCGGGCGCTAATCGTGGGCATGGAGCAGTGGATCGAGGAAGGGCGGCTGCCGCCGTCCAGCCGCGTGCCGATGCGCTCGCAGGGTACGCTGGTGCCGGCCGCGGAAGCGCTTCCCGGGCCGATCCCGGGCCTGCCCTATGCCGGCATCCACACGCTGGCGGCGTTCTCCGACCAAACGGTGCTGCCGCCGCGCGAAGTCGGCCGCTACCCCGTGTTCGTCCCGCGGCTCGACAACGACGGGATTGCCGTCGCCGGCGTGCACCAGCTCTCCGTGCTGGTGCCGCGCGCTACGTTCACCGGATGGAACCCGCGTTCGGAAGGTTACGGCCCGACCGCACTCTATGCTCTCCAAGGAACGATGCTGCCCTTTGCCGCGACCGAAGCGGAGCGGCGCGCGAAGGGCGATCTCCGCCGCTCGATCACAGAGCGCTACGGTGATGATGCGGGCTACGCGCGCGCTTCAGGCAGGTGCGGCGCTGCTGCAATCGGACCGGCTCCTGCTCAAGCAGGATGCGCCGAACCAGCGCTGACCCCGCGACACCGGCCGTGCGCCACGCCCCGGCAAGAACGATGCGACGTCGGGTCGGACATCGTATCGTTCCCAACTGACCAGCCCGAGGCCCTTCAGGCGGTGAGCAACGGCTGCAGCACCTTTACGTCGTCCACCGTTTCCAGCGCATTGACCAGCCCGATCAGCCGCTCCGTCTTGTCGCGTCCCAGGACCGGGGTCATCAGGTCCCGCGCCTTGGCGCCGACGGCTTCCGTGCTCAGCGGGTTCTCCTTGGTCCCGGGCGGGAAGCGGGTGTGGTGGCTCACGGTCCGGCCATCCGTCAGCGTGACCTCCACGATGGCGCCGCGCGGGGCGGCCGGGTCCATCAGGGCGGCATCAGGCACCACGGTCACCTTGGCCCGTTCCACGCGGATCGCGGGGTCCCGCATCAGTGCGGCGTCGTGGCTGTCGGCGAAGGACACCGCGCCCTTCACCAGGGCGAGCGCCACGAGGTGCTGGCAGTTCACGTCCGGCATGGCGCTGTCACCCACGATGCCCTCGGCATCCGTTGGGATCTTCACCACGATGCCGCGCACCTTGTCCGACGTGAGGCCGTATTGCCGGCGCAGCGTCAGCAGGGCATCCAGCGGAGACTGGATCGGGTAGCCGACGGAATAGGTCTTGATCGCCGTTTCCGTGACGTAGAACAGGCTGCCGAGGTCGCGCAGCATCTCCTCCGGCCGCGGCTTGGCCGATAAGGCGGCGAGCAGGTTGTTCCTGCCGTCCAGCACGTCCGACACGCCGGTCAGCCCGGCCTGCACCATGGTCACCGCCGTCAGGCCGCTGCGCACGCCCATGCCGGCGAAGTCGAAGGCCTTCTCGACGTGGTCCTTGTCCCTGACCCAGCTCCAAAGGCCCGACACCTGCTGCGCCCCATAGGACAGGGCGAACCGCATCCCCGTCTCGTCCATCCGGGCCAGTGAGGCGGCGGCGCCCAGCGCGCAGAAGCCGGACGAGGTCCCTTCCGCGCTGCGGCCCGTGCCGCGCACCAAGTCCGGTCCCAGCGCCATCAGCAGGCGGCAGCCCAGGTCGTAGCCGAGCGCGACGGCCCGCATCAGGTCCTGGCCTGTGCCGCCGTTCTTGTCCGCCATCGCCAGCGCGGCTGGCACGGCAGAGCAGCCGGGATGCGCCTTGGTCACCGGCTCGAAGTCGTCCGTCTCGTCCGCGTGGGCGCACATCGCGTTGGCAAGGCCGGCGTTCACCGCCGTCGTGCGGAAGTCGCTGCCGACGACGGCAGCTTCCGCCGTTCCGCCCAGGCCGCGGACGTACTTCAGCGCCATGGCCCCGGCTTCCATGCGGGCGCCGGACACCATGGCGCCGAGCGTGTCCAGGATGCGGTGCTTGCACGCAGCCGCGGCCGGCTCAGGCAACGCCTGGTCGCGCGCCGAGACCATGTAGCGGGCGAGCCGCCCCGTGACGTCGCCCCC
>CALMVT010000310.1 GCA_937873175.1 uncultured Acetobacteraceae bacterium
CAAGCGACCGATTTCGTCCTGCGTTCGATCGAGGTCCGCGGGCTCGCGGCGCCCGCCGCCGCCGCGGCCACCCCGACCACCGCAAACAGCCACCCGGCGCCGCTCCAGCCGCCGCTTCGGTCGTGCAACACGCCCACGAGCAGCGGCCCGGCGGCGGCCATGGTGTAGCCCACTCCCTGCGCCATGCCGGACAGCCGCGCCGCCGCCTCGCTGTCGCCCGCCCGCAGCATGATCAGCAGGATGGCCAGCGAGAACGCCGCGCCCTGCGCCAAGCCCAGCACCGCCGCCAGCACCCATTGCCATGCCAGCGGCGCCGTGAGCAGCGCCACGAAGCTCACCGCCGCCAGCAGCATGGCCGCCACCGCCGGGCCGCTCTGCCGGCGCAGGCGGGCGGCGAGGATCGGCGCGGGCAAGGAGGCGATGATCTGGAACACCACCGACACGGACACCACCAGGCCCGCCGTCACCGCCGAGTCCCCGCGGCTGCGCAGCATCGGCGCCATCCAGCCGAATACCACGTAGGCGAGCGTGGATTGCAGCCCCATGAACAGCGTCACCTGCCAGGCCAGCGGATCGCGCCACAATCCGGGGCCGCGGGGCGCTGCGGGCACGGCGGCGCTCTCCGCGCGCCCGAGCTGCCCCGCCCAGGCCAAGCCCGCGGCCAGCATCGCCACAGCCGCCGGCACCGTCCAAACGGCCAGTGCTCCCGCCCACCATCCGCCCAACTCCACGCGCAGCGGCGCCGTCACCGCCGCGGCGAATGCGGCGCCGATCGAAAGCGACATGACGTAAACCCCGGTCATCAGCGCCCCACGGCCCGGGAAATCGCGCTTCAGCAGCCCCGGCATGAGCACGTTGCCGACGCCGATCCCGGCGCCCGCAAGCAGCGAACCCCCCAGCAGCGCCGGGACGCTCGCCAAGCCGCGCAGCCCGGTGCCGAGCAGGACGGCGGACAGCGCGAGCAGCATCGCCCGCTCCGTGCCGATGCGCCGCGCCAACACGGGCGCCAGCGGGCCGAACAGCCCAAGGCAAAGCACCGGCGCGGTGGTCAGCACGCTCGCCCCGGTGGCGCTCAGGCCGGTGTCGGCCATGATCTCGGGCAGCACCGGCGCGACAGTGGAAAAGGCCGGGCGCAGGTTGAGGGCGATCAGCACGACGACGGCCGCCGCCGGCCAGCTCATGGCGCCCTTGGCCGAGGCGGACGCCCCCGGCCGCAACGAAACGCTCATTGCCGTGCCCGGCGGGTCGCGGTTCGAGTCATGGCGTCGTCTCCTGCTGGTTGCCAGCAATCTGGCCCTCTGTCAGCCGTCCGGAAACTGCCGGAAACGGGCGTCACCCTTGCGCCAACTGCCGGTGGGGGAAGGCCAGGCGGTATGCAGGCCACCGCAGTTGTCCTCCTGGCGTCGCGGCGCAGGGTTGCAGCCGGCGCAAGCCCAGCCCCAGCGTTGCCGCCGCGGGCCGGGCGGCGTAGTGGACCCATCCGTGGCGTTGGAAGGAACGGCGATGTCCGCAGCGGCCGAGGTTGCGCCCGCACGGGCGGCGGGTCGCCGCTGGCTCGGCTTCGCCCTGGCGTTCGCGGCGCTGTGCATCTGGGCCGGCTGGTTCGCCGTCACGCGGCTCAGCCTGACGCGCGAGCTGGGGACCTACGACATCACGGCGCTCCGCCTGGGCGTCGGCGCGCTGGTGCTGCTGCCGGCGTTCCTGCGCTCGGCGCGCGGCCTGCCCCGGGCGGCGTGGCGGGAGGGCGTGGTCCTTTCGGCCTGCTGGGGGGCGCCCTTCGTGCTGCTGCTGTCCTGGGGCACCGGGCTGTCCTCGGCGGCGCACGCGGCGGCGATCACGCCCAGCACCATGCCGGTGTTCGCCGGGGTGATCGGCTGGGCCGTGCTGGGGGACCGGCCGGGGCGGCGGCGCTGGCTCGGCTATGCTGTCATCTGCGCCGGCGTCGCTGCACTGCCGGCGATGGGGCGCCCGGTGGCCGGCGGCGTGTGGGACGCCTGGGCCGCCAACGCCGCGCTGCTCGCGGCGGCCGGGCTGTGGGCGGTGTACACGCTGCGGGTGCGGCGCTCCGGGCTGACGCCGCTGCAGGCGGCGGCGCTGGTCTGCATCTACTCGTCCCTGGCCTACTTGCCGATCTACGCGCTGTCCGGCCTGTCGCGCCTCCGTTTGGCGCCGTGGCCGGAGGTGGCGCTGCAGGCGCTGTATCAAGGCGTGCTGGTCAGCGGCGTGTCCATCATCGCCTTCAACCGCGCCATCGCGCTGATCGGGCCGGGCGCCGCGGCTTCCGTCGTGTCCCTGGTGCCGGTGGTGGCGACGCTGCTGGGCATCCCGATCCTGGGCGAGTGGCCGACCCCGCTCGCGACGGCTGCGGTGGCCGCCATCGTCGCGGGCGTGGTGCTGGCCGTCCGGGCACCTGGGACCGCATAAAAGGCACTCATTCGTCCAGCACGGCGGCCGTGCGCCCGGCGTAAATCTGCGCCAGCACGGCGATCTCGTCGAAGACCCGCCATTCCCGCAGCACCTTGCCGTCCTTCAGCTCGAAATGACTGATACCCAGCACGTTGACCGGGGTGCGCGTCACCGGGCCGTAGGTCGGCACGCCGCAATAGGTGCCGCGCAGCAGCCACACCGCCGCAACCCGCAAGCCGTTCTCCGGCCCGTTGAGCACCGCGATGTCCCGCACCTCCACCCGGAAATCCGGAAAGGTCGCGAGCAGATTCACCAGCTCGACCTGATACGGGTCGATACCCTGCACCCGGCGCATGCGCACGGCGTTGCACACCACCTGGCGGTCGCAATAGGTAGGCACTCGGTTGAACAGCCGGCCGTTCCAAACCTCATCGAACAGGCCCTGCACCAGCGCGCACTCCGCGGCGTGACGCGGCGGGCGCGGGCCGGAGATGCCGGAGCGCGCCGGGTCCGCGATCCGCCCGGCGAATGGCCCCTGCTTGCCGTCCAGCGCCACCGCGTGGCCGAGCACCGGGCTGGCGTCGGCAAGGTCGGCGGCGACGCGATACGGGTCGAGGCCCAGGTGCTCCAGCACCGCCCATTCGTCCCGGACGATCCACTCCTCCGAGACCTTGTTGTCCTGCACCAGGCAGTGCGCGATCGTGCGCGACACCCAATCCCGCCCGGTTGGCGGCCCGTAGGTCCAGAAGCCGGTATGCGTGCCCGACTTGAACACGCGGTGCGAGCTGATGAAGCCGTCGGGTCCGCGCTGCTCCCAGATCACGTCCTCGCCATGCCCGCCGCCGCCGTTCGGGAAGGCGGCGAACTTCTGCAGGGAGTTCTGCATGACGTGGTCGAAGCCGTAGGTTTCGCCGTAGGCCGTGTGCACCTTCACGTCCGCGGCGTAATGCTCGCGCAGCCGTCCCAGGCCGCGGTCGATCCAGATCGCGTCGGTCCAGCTCAGAATGTAGTCGCGCGGGTCGCGATACGGGGCAAAGGCCGAGGGCGACAGGGACTCGCTCGTCACGGCGCTACTCAGCGGCCACCTGCGTCATCAGCGCCGTGACCGCGGCGCGCGTCGGCGGCGGCAGCAAGGCGAGCGGGGCGACGTGGCCGTCATGGTCGATGCCGTAGCCTTGCGCCATGGCGTCCCGCACGATCTCGGGCGCCCAGGTCGGGCGCTTGCGGTGGTCGCCGGCCGTGATCAGCGCGACCTCCACGGGACCGTGCCCCGCGGCGGCCAGGCCGCGCCACGCGCCGCCGGGAGTAGAGAAGCATTCGCCGGCCTCGACCCGCATCGAGACTTCGTCGCCAGGTTCGTTCAGCACGATGTCAAGCGCGCCGGAGAACACGATGGCGATCTGCTTCTCCGCCAAGCGGTGCCGGCCCAGCTGGTTGCCCGGGGCGATGCGCAGCCACTCAATAGAGAAGCCATGCGGGTTGCTGATGGGCGCCGCGTGTTCCCGGTCCTCCGTCATGCCGTGGCCGATCACCGGCGCCAACTCGCTCGCGTGGCCGGGCAGGCAGGAGTCCAGCAACGCGCGGGCGGACCAGGCGCGCGCGTCCGCTTTTACCACCCGGCGCGCCATCTGCGCTTCCGTGTAGCGCGGCAGGGTGCTGATCTGCGCAGGCGTGAGCGCCGGCATCAGAGCGTCCGGTGGCGGCGCCGCCGCGCCCGCGTCGGTATCGACCAGCATGTTGTCCCGGGTCAGGTGCAGGCCGTACTGCGCCGCGTTGTCGAGGATGGAGGGGTGCCAGATGATCCCCCCGGTGTCGTCGCCGCCGAGCGCCGTGAAGATCCAGCCGTCCTCCGCGCCGGAGTTGGTGAAGCCGCGGAAGATCCAGGTGGGGATCGACACGACATCGCCGGGTCCGCCCTGGATTTCCCCGTCCTTGCCGTCCGCGCCCCATCGGAAGGTCCAGGTGCCCCGCTGGATCATGAACACCTCCGCCGTGAAGTGGACGTGGAGGTTGTTCACCGTGCCCGGCGGCATCGCGGCAACGCCCAGGCTGAAGCCGTGCGCTTCCGTCAGGTTCACCACCTGGTCGCGGGATTGGGAGACGCCGGGGCCGACCAGCGAGTAGTTCTCCTTGCGCTCCGATCCCGGCATCTTGCAGTCGATAAAGGCGACCTTGCAGGCCACCATGTCGGACCGCCTGATCAGCCGGGTCCTCGCGTCCTCGGGGCTGATGCGTGGGGCCATCGTGAGTTCCTCCGTCCTGGGACGGCCGGGCTGCCGCCGCGCTTGACTGCTTCAGCGTTCTAGGCCCGGGCGGAGCCACTGTCCACGCCGCATCGGCCGGGCGCTGGGTCCAGCCCTCGCCCATGTGAACCGTTTTGTCTAAAAATTAATACTATGACCCTGCGTTAACCTTTTTTCTTGTTTTTTATTGCGCTTGCGGTCTCAATAATGTAAACAAGTCGCATCGAAATTCCCGCCCTTCGACCTTTGCGGGAAAGCCCCAACACGAAATAAACAGCCCAAGGATCGAACCGGTGAACCGCTTCAAAACGACCCTGCTCGCCACAGCGTGCCTTGCCATCGCAGCGGTTACGCCGGCCCATGCGGGCCAGGTGACTTACAGTGGCTACTCCGTCTTCAACAGCCAGGATGTGAGCCTCAATGCCTCAAATCCCCAGGTCAGCGAACGCGCAGGGTCCGGCCAGATCACGCTGAACGGCACCAACACGCCCGGCGGTATGATTGCGACTTGGTGCATCGACATCGCCCACACCCTCCAAGGATCCGGCAGCTTCTCTACGGGAGGGTTCCTGGACGGCGACTTGGGCAACAAGGTGAATGCGCTGCTGACATACGTCGTTCCGACCCTGAAGGCAGGCTACGACAATTCCTCCGCTCTGCAGGTCGCGATCTGGGAAGCGAAGTACGGCACGAACCTGACGGTTTCCGGTCCCGCAAGCGTCTTGAGCCTGGCCAGCACCTACCTGGACAACGTGAACAACGGCACATGGAAGGCGGACCGGACAATGCGCGTTGCGGTGCTGGCCGGCGATGGGAAGAACCAGGATCAGGCATACCTGACTTCGGTTCCGGTTCCCGAGCCGGCCTCCATGGCCGTGATAGCGGCGGGCCTCGTCGGGCTGGGCTTGATTCGACGCAAGCGGGCATAAGACGCAGGCGGGCCATGCCGGGCGTGCGGCGTTCGGCATGGCCCCGCAGGGCCAGGCTTGCTTGACGGGCCGGGGCGTCCGCCAGTTTGATGGGCGCATGACCCCGACCCCGCCCTCCGTCCGAAAAGCGCCGCAGCGCATCGAGCAGCTCGGCCGCATCCGCACGGACGAGTACGCTTGGATGAAGGACGCGAACTGGCAGCAGGTGCTGCACGACCCCGCGGCGCTGCGGGCCGACATCCGCGCCCACCTGGAAGCCGAGAACGCCTACACCGCCGCCGTGCTGGCGGACACCGAGGCGCTGCAGCAGCAGATCATCGCCGAGATCAAGGGCCGCATGAAGCCGGACGAGGCGAGCCTTCCCAGCCCCGATGGCCCTTGGGAGTACTACGCGCGCTACGAACCCGGCGCGCAATACCCGGTGCACGCCCGGCGCCCGCGCGGGCAGGCAGACGGCGAGCAGGTGCTGGCGGACGCCGCCGCCCTCGCGCAGGGCCATCCCTACTACGCGCTCGCCGCCGCCCGGCACAGCCCGGACCACCGGCTGTTCGCCTACGCCGAGGACACCCAAGGGTCGGAGGTGTATCGCGTCCGCATCAAGGACCTAGCCACCGGCACGCTGCTGCCCCATGCGGTCGAGCATTGCACCGGCAACTTCGCCTGGTCTGCCGACAGCGCCTGGCTGTTCTGGACGTTCCGCGACGAGCACGGCCGCCCGTCGCGCATCTTCCGCCGCCCGGTGCCGGGCGGGCCTGCCGATGACGTGCTGGTGTATGCGGAGCCAGACCCCGGGTTCTTCCTCAGCATTTCACAGACGGACTCCCGAGCTTACCTCGTGATCGCCTGCGGGGACCAGCAGACCAGCGAGGCCTGGCTGATCCCCGCCGCCGATCCAGCGGCAGCGCCGCGCCTGGTGGAGCGGCGGCAGACCGGCGTGCGTTACGACGTGGAGCACTGGGACAGCCGCTTCATCATCCGCACGGACGCGGACGGGGCGGTGGACTTCAAGCTGGTGAGCGCGCCGGAGGCCACGCCGGGCCGGGCGCATTGGCAGGACTGGATCGCCCACGAGCCGGGCCGGTTCATCGTCGGCACCGCCGCCTATACCGGGCACTTCGCGCGGCTGGAGCGGGTGGACGCCAACAACCGTATCGTGATCACCAGCCGGGACACCGGCCAAGAAATTGGGCAAGAACACGTGATCGCGGTGGAGGAGGAAGCATACGTGCTGCGCCTCGGTGGCGGCCTGGAATACGACACGGCCACGCTGCGCTACACCTACGAATCGCCAGCCACGCCGCGCCAGTGGTTCGATTTCGACATGGACACCCACGTGGCGGTGCTGCACAAGATGCAGGAAATCCCGTCCGGCCATGACCCGGCCCGATACGTCGCCCGCCGCCTGCACGCCCGCGCGCCGGACGGCGCGGCGGTGCCCGTCACCGTGCTAATGCGCCGGGACACGCCGGCGGATGGGTCGGCGCCGCTGCTGCTTTATGGGTACGGTTCCTACGGCATGGCGATGGAGCCGTCCTTTTCGGTCCGCAATCTCAGCTTGGTGGACCGTGGCTGGATCTGGGCCACGGCGCACGTGCGCGGCGGGTCGGAGAAGGGCTGGGGCTGGTTCCTCGACGGGCGCGGGGCGAAGAAGCCGAACACGTTCACCGATTTCATCGCGGCGGCCGAACACCTGGCGGATCACGGCCTTGCGCGGCGTGGAAGCATCGTGGCGATGGGCGGGTCTGCGGGCGGCCTGCTGGTGGGTGCGGTCGCCAACATGCGGCCGGACCTGTGGGCCGGGATCGTCGCCGTCGTGCCGTTCGTTGATGTGCTCAACACCATGTCCGACACCAGCCTGCCGCTCACCCCGCCGGAATGGCCGGAATGGGGCAACCCCATCGAGGACCCTGCCGCCTACGACGCCATCGCCGCCTACTCCCCTTACGACAACATCGCACCCCGGCCCTACCCGACGGTGCTCGCCACCGCGGGCCTGTCCGATCCGCGGGTGACGTATTGGGAGCCGGCGAAGTGGGCCGCCCGCCTACGGGACGTGACGACCGGCGGCTATCCGGTGCTGCTGCGCACCAACATGGAGGCCGGGCACGGCGGCGCGGCCGGGCGGTTCGACGCGCTGAAGGACACGGCGCTGCACTACGCTTTCGCGATTTGGGCTTACGAGCACCGCCGGGCATGATGCGGCACGCCCCCTGCATCTTCGCCTCCTGCAAAGGAACCTACGAGTGAGCGGCTTCAAGAGCACCGAACGCTACATCGCCTCCCGGGACCTTGAGGTGGCGGTCAACGCCGCCGTCGCCTTGCAGCGGCCCTTGCTGGTGAAGGGTGAGCCGGGCACCGGCAAGACCGTGCTGGCGCACGAGGTCGCGGCCGCGCTCGGCCACCCGTTGTTGGAATGGCACGTGAAGTCCACCACCAAGGCGCAGCAGGGCCTGTACGAGTACGATGCCGTGTCCCGCTTGCGCGACAGCCAGTTGGGGGACCCCAAGGTGGCGGACATCGCCAACTACATCGTGCGCGGCAAGCTGTGGGACGCCTTTGAGGCGGACCGTCCGCAGGTCGTGCTGATCGACGAGATCGACAAGGCGGACATCGAGTTCCCGAACGACCTGCTGCTCGAACTCGACCGCATGCAGTTCTTCGTTTACGAAACCCGGCAGACCATCACGGCCAAGCACCGCCCCGTCGTGATCATCACCTCCAACAATGAAAAGGAGCTGCCGGACGCCTTTCTGCGCCGCTGCTTCTTCCATTACATCCGCTTCCCCGACCGGCCGACCATGGAGCGGATCGTAGACGCGCATTACCCGGGCCTGCAACGCGACCTGGCGCGGGAAGCATTGACCGTGTTCTTCCAAGTACGCGACGTGCCCGGCCTCAAGAAAAAGCCGGCAACCTCCGAACTGCTGGACTGGCTCAAGCTCTTAATGATCGAGGACCTGCCGGCGGAGGCGCTGCGCAGCCAGGATGCCAAGCTGGTGATCCCGCCGCTGCACGGGGCGCTACTGAAAAACGAGCAGGACGTGCACCTGTTTGAGCGCCTCGCGTTCCTGAACCGCCGCGGCGGCTGACGTGTTTGCGCAGTTCGTCCTGGCGCTGCGGGAGGCGGGCGTGCCGGCATCGATCACCGAGTATTTGACCCTGCTCGGCGCGATGCGGGCGGGGGTCGCGGATTACAGCGTGGAAGATTTCTACTACTTGAGCCGGGCCGCGCTGGTGAAAGACGAGCGCCATTTGGACCGCTTCGACCGCGTGTTCGGCCAGGTGTTCCGCGGGCTGGAAGCGGCGGCGGAAGGCGGAGATGGCGGCATCGCACCGCGCGACCTGCCGGAGGAATGGTTGCGCCGCATGGCGGAGAAGCACCTCACGCCGGAGGAACGGGCGCAGGTGGAGGCTCGGGGCGGCTTCGACAAGCTGATGGAAACGCTGCGCCAGCGCTTGGCGGAGCAGCAGGGCCGGCACCAGGGCGGCAGCAAGTGGATCGGCACCGCGGGCACCTCGCCGTTCGGCGCTTACGGCTACAACCCGGAAGGGGTGCGGATCGGCCAGGACAAGAGCCGCCACCGCCGGGCGGTGAAGGTGTGGGACAAGCGCGAGTTCCGCGACCTGGATGACGGCGTGGAATTGGGCACCCGCAACATCAAGCTGGCGCTTCGCCGGCTGCGGCGCTTCGCGCGGGAGGGCGCGGCGACCGAGCTGGACATGGCGGGCACCATCCGGGCGACGGCGCACAACGCCGGGTCACTGGACCTCAAGATGGTGCCGGAGCGGCACAACGCGGTGAAGGTGCTGCTGTTCTTCGACGTGGGCGGGTCCATGGACGACCACGTGCGCGCATCGGAAGAACTGTTCTCCGCCGCGCGCAGCGAGTTCAAGCACCTGGCGTTCTTCTATTTCCACAACTGCCCGTATGAGCGCGTGTGGCGGCAGAACCAACGCCGGCGCGACGCCATGATCCCGACCGAGGAGGTGATCCGCACCTATGGCCCGGACTACCGCGCGATCTTCGTGGGCGACGCGACCATGAGTCCCTACGAGATCGCCACCCCGGGCGGCAGCGTCGAGCATTGGAACGACGAACCCGGCGCCACCTGGATGGCGCGGCTGCTCGGGCAATGGCGGCGCAGCGCCTGGCTCAACCCGGCACCGCGCGACGAGTGGGGCTTCACGCAGTCGGTCGGCATGGTGCGGCAACTGATGGAGGACCGCATGTATCCGCTGACGCCGGGCGGCCTCGACGAGATGATCCGCGAACTGAGCCGGTGACGTTGCCAGCAGGGAGGCCGCCGCCACGGGCCGCGCCTGACGGCGCGGCCCGTGGCGGGAGAGAACGCCTTAATTCTGCGTCCAGCCCCCGTAGCTGCCCACGTTGTCCCGAGTGATGAGTTGAGGCGCCATGAGGACCATCGGGTTCTCCGGCTTCTTGCCGTTCATGATGTCCACGCCCGTCTGCACCGCGAGCTTGCCCATCGTATACGGGTCCTGGCTCGCCGACGCCTGGATCTGCGTCGCGCCCTTCAGCGCGCCGACGATGTCCGGGGCGCCGTCCACCGAGGTGATGACGATGCCGGACCGGTTGAGCTGCTTGGCCGCAAGGTCGCTGCCGATCGCTTGCGGGTCGTTGATGGTGAACACCCCCTGAAGGCTGGGGAACCGGGTGAGATAGCCCTGCATCACGTTCAGCCCGCCGTCACGCGATCCCTTGCCGTCCTGGTCGAACGAGAGGAGCTTGATGTCGGGATACGTGGCCAGCACCTTCTTGCAGCCGTTCACCCGGTCGATCACCGATGACACCTGCGGCCCGTTCTCGATGACGACGTTGCCCTTATGGTCGATCTTGTCGGCCATGTATTGGCAAGCGATCTCGCCGGCCTTGGCGTTGTCGGTCTGCACCGTGGCGTCGGCCCCTGCGGCGGCCACGTCCACGCCGACCACGACGATCCCCGCCGCCTGTGCCCGCTTCACCGCGGGCGCGATGGCCCGCGGATCGGCGGCGTTCACCAGGATCAGATCAACACCCGCGGCGATGAAGTTGTCCATCTGGGTGAACTGCTTGTTGAGGTCATAATCCGCCGAGGCGAGCGTCACCTTGGCCTGCGGGTTGACCTGTTTCGCCGCATCCGTGATGCCCTTGCCGACGGCGCCGAAGAAGGGGTTGCCGAGCGAGCCGACGGTCACGCCGACCGCCTTCAACTCCTTGGCGGACGCCGCCCCGGATAGCAGAGCCATGGCCGCGCCGGCCAGCAGCAGGGTTCTCAACATCAAGCGTAACCTCCAAGCCCCATTTGTTCCGCCCCGGCAGTTGGGCCAACCCCCGCCGGCGGCGTTCCCGGGCCGGCGGCCCGGGTGCTCCACATGCGCCAAGCGCTCAGGTGCGGGCGTTGCCCTGCAGCCGCGCGCGGTCGAGCGCCACGGCGCCGATGATCACCAAACCCTTGACAATGAACTGCCAGATGTCCGAGACGCCCAGCAAGGTCAAGCCGTTCGACAGCACGGCGATGATCAGCGCGCCGATCAGCGTGCCCCAGATCGAGCCGATGCCGCCCACAAAGCTGGTGCCGCCCAGGATCACCGCCGCGATGGCGTCCAGCTCGTAGCTTTGCCCGAGCTGCAAACCGTTGGCGGCATACAGCCTTGCTGCCGACATCACCCCGCCCAGGCCCGCGAGCAGGCCGGACACGCAGTACACGAACAACAGGATGCGCCACACCTTGATGCCCGACAGCCGCGCCGCCGCCGGGTTGCCGCCGACCGCGTAGATCCACACGCCCAGCACGGTGCGGCGCAGCACGAACCAGGACACCACGATCACGACCAGGGCGATGATCGCCAGCACCGGGATGCCGAAGCCGGCGGTGATCGGGATGGTGGCGTTGCCGATGGCGGCGAAGGACAGGTCGGGGTTGAAGATGGTGGTGTCGCTGCCCATCAACCGCGCCAGGCCGCGCACCGCGGTCAGCGATCCGAGCGTGACAATGAACGGCGGCAGCCCGGCGAATGCCACGAGGCTGCCGTTGATCAGGCCGAAGAACAGCCCGGTCAGCAGCGCCGCCGGCACGCCGAGCAGGCCCCAGCCCGGCACCAGCGACACGATCAGCGCCGCCATCGCCGACGCCGCCAGCATGGAGCCGACCGACAGGTCGATGCCGCCGGTGAGGATCACGAAGGTCATGCCCGCGCCGAGCACGCAGTTGATCGCCGCCTGCTGGGCGACGATGGACAGGTTCTGCGCGGTCAGGAACCGGCCTTCGCCCAGGTAATGGAAGGCAATGGCCAGGATGATCAGCACCGGCAGCATCCCGATCGCCTGGACGATGCTGCGGATCTGCACCTGCCGCGACGACAGCCCGGCGCCGCCGCTCGCCACGGTGGCGGCCGTCGTGCTGTCGGTCGTCGTGGTGCCTGGCGCCGGCATCGCGACGGCGGCGGATTTCTCGTTTACGTCGGACATTTCCGTTTCCCCTTTTACGCGGCTTGCGCGGCCGCTCCGGCGCCGTAGGCCATGATGTTCTCCTGGGTGATCGGCGCGCCGCCGGGTCCGCCGACCTCGCCGGCGATGTGACCCTCCCGCATCACCAGCACGCGGTCGCAGGTGCCGATGATCTCCGGCAACTCGCTTGAGATGACAATGACGCCGATGCCGCGCTGCGATAGCTCGTCGATGATGCGGTAAATTTCCGACTTCGCGCCGATGTCCACGCCGCGGGTCGGCTCATCGAGGATCAGCACCTTCGGCCCGGTCTCCAGCCAACGCGACAGCAGCACCTTCTGCTGGTTGCCGCCGGACAGGCTGCCCACTGTGACCGCCGGGCTGGCCGCGCGGACGCGCAGCGCCTTGAACGCATCTGCCGCGCGCCGCCGCCCGGCCGGAAGGTCGAGCACGCCGCCGCGCTTGGCATCCCGCTCGATCACGCCGAGGTTGATGTTGGTGCCGCAGGGCAGGTCAAGGAACAGTCCCAGCCCCTTGCGGTCCTCCGTCAGGTAGGCGATGCCAGCGGCCAGCGCGTCTTCCGGCCCGTGCACCGTCAGCACGCTGCCGTTCAACGCCACCTTGCCGCCCGTCTTGGGGTCCGCGCCGTAGATCAGCCGGGCCAGCTCCGTGCGGCCGGAGCCGACCAGCCCGGCGATGCCCAGCACTTCGCCTTGATGCAGCTGAAGGCTGCACGGCTTCACGCGCCGGCCGCCGTCGGTGATGTCCTGCACTTCCAGGATCACCGGGCCGCGGCTGTCCTGCGGCTTCTCCGTCTTGGTGTAAAAGCTCGACAGGTCGCGCCCGACCATCATCTTGACCAGCGACTCCGCGCTCAACTCGTCCCGCGTGAGCGTGCCGACATAGCCGCCGTCCCGCAGCACGGACACGCGGTCGGCCAGCTCATACACCTCTGCCATGCGGTGGCTGATGTAGATCAGCGCGATGCCGTCGGCGCGGAGCTGGCGCACCAGCCCGAACAGCCGGTCGGTTTCCCGAGACGACAGCGCCGTGGTCGGCTCGTCCAGCACCAGGATCTTGGATTTCGCATGCAGCGCCCGGGTGATCTCGACCAACTGCTGCTCGGCGATGGACAGGCCGCCGACCACGGTGTCGGGGCCGAACGGCGCGCCGAGCCGTTCCAGCACCGGGCGGCAGCCTTCCCGCATCGCCTTGCGGTCGATCCGGCCGCCGCGCGCCGGCTCCGTGCCGAGATAGATGTTCTCGGCCACCGTGAGGTTGGGCGCCAGCGCCAGCTCCTGGTAGATGATGGAGATGCCTTGCTGCTTGGCGGCGATGGGGTCGCTGATGGCGACGGGCGTGCCGTCAATCATCAGTTGGCCGCCGGGGTCGGCCTGGTAGGCGCCTGACAGGATCTTCATCAGCGTGGACTTGCCCGCGCCGTTCTCCCCCATCAGCGCCAGCACCTCGCCACCCCACGCCTTGAGCTGGACGTTGTTGAGCGCCTTCACGCCTGGGAACGTCTTGGAAATGCCGCGCATTTCCAGCCGTGGGGTACGCTCGTCCGCCATTCCGTCCTCCCGCTCGGTTTTCGTTGCCGATTGCCCCGCCGGTTTTCCGGTCCGAGCCTCCGAGGGATAGAAGCGCCGGATGGGTCTCGCCGCAAGACGCGATCCGGCGTTTTGCTCAACTTGAGCGTGACTCCACGGCGTCCCGGACCGCGCGCAGCCAGATGGCGACGGCCTGGGCGCCCGGATCGGCGTGGCCCAAGGCGCGGTCGCCGAGGTAGGAGGACCGCCCCCGCCGCGGCGGCATGGCGGCGGTCCGCTCCGCCCCAGCTTCCGCCGCCGTCACGGCCGCATCGAGGCCCGCGGCCGTGAGC
>CALMVT010000311.1 GCA_937873175.1 uncultured Acetobacteraceae bacterium
CCGGTGTTTTCCGCGCGCCCGTGTAACCTGATTCAAGCGAATTCTGAACCACGCCCTGTGGACGTATCAAACTCGTCTGTCAGCGATCGGAAGTCGATCTTTCGCGCCGAGAGATCCGCTGCCAGTGAGATGAGGCCTTGGATTGAGCGGCCAAGCCGGTCGAGCTTCCATACCACGATGCAGTCACCGGCACGAGCGAAGCGCACGGCTTCGGCCAGCCCTGGCCGATCGGCTTTCGCGCCGCTTACCTTGTCGGTGAACAGCTTTTCGCACCCGGCCTTAGTCAGGGCGTCGGTTTGTAGCGCCAAGTCCTGATCGGCTGTCGAGACACGCGCGTAGCCGATCAGCATCTTTCCCGTTTTCCCATGAAAGTCGGCAATTTCGGGAATTCTAAATCGGGAACAGATTTTGGGAAAGGTACACCTGCCTTCGGCGTATCAGCGCGACCAGCCTCCGGCTTTCCCGCTCCACGTTCCCTTTCGGGAAAGGCAGAAGACCGTTGCTGAGGCGGGGAGAGCCTACAAAAGGTCGGGTCCAGAGATCGCCAGCTCGGCAAGGGCCATCGCTGAGTAGGGCGGCCATTCCCCTCATTCGAACGTCATTAAGGTCCTTCGGTGTCACACTGTGGAAGGTGAAATCCGGTACCCGTCATCCGAGGAACGCTCAATCGCCGCGAGCAAGCGATGCAGCGTGACCGCCTCTTCGAAGCTGGGGGCCGTTCGCGTTCCATCCCGCAGGTCCGCGGCCATCATGGTATAGATGCGTGCGACGTTGCGGGCACGGACGCTGTCGGGCAGGCCGGCGTAAAAGGACGCAGGGACCTCAATTGGTCGCAGCGTTCGCTCATCCCCACGAGCGCCCGCCAAGGTGAGCTGCACCATCTGTGCATGACCGTTCGGCCCCGACACCTGGATGTCCCCCTCGGTGCCGTTGATCTCCCACAGCAGGCCGGTGCCGCGTGACAGGCCACCCCGGTAATGGAGCGAGATCGTCGCCCCGCCGTCGAGCACGCCTTCCATCAGCACCTGGTCGTGTGCGGTCATGGGGCGGACCTCGCCCGTGCCGTCCACCCGGGCCGAGGTGCGGCGGTTGACCAGCCGCGCCGACAGATTGGTCACCTCGCCCAGCACCTCGCGCACCGCGGCAAGCGTGTGGCCGACGGGGATGGTGAGCATGTTGGCGCCGTTGGCATTATCCATCAAGTAGATGCTGCGTGGCTCCACCGTTGGGCCGAGGATCATGCCGCTGCCGATCAGGCTGGTGGACAGCACCTCGCCAACATAGCCTTCGGCCACCAACTGGCGCAGATACTGGATCTCCGGCGCCACCCGCGCCTGGGTGCCCGCCACCGCGACGATGCCCGCGGTCTGTGCCAGCCGTGCCAATTCCCGTGCTTCGTCGAGGCCATTTCCGAGCGGCCACTCGCAGTAGACGTGCTTGCCCGCCGCGATCGCCTCCCGAACGATGGCGAAGTGGTGCGGCACCTTCACGGTGACCACGACGACGTCGACCTCCGGGCTGGCGATCAGCGCCGAGGCGCTGGCAAAGGCATGGGGCAAGTCGCAGGCCTTGGCGGCGGCTTCTGCACTGGCCTGAGTCGTGTTGGCGACGCCGATGATGGCGAAGTCATCTGCGAGCGCGCGCAGCGCTGGGACATGTGCCACGGCGCCCCAACTCCTGCCCGGCTGCATGCCGATGATTCCTACGCCAAAGCGTGCCTTGCCCATGTTTTCCACTCCCTCGAACCGCATAATCCCCATGGTGGCCTTAGGGCGAGACCTGCCTGACCGGCCGGATCAGGATTTGCTCCACCAGCACGCGCGGCGGCTGGGCGAAGGCGTAGACCAGCGCAAAGCCGAAGACCTAGCTTGAAGGTTGGTCGACGAGTGCGAGCAACTGCGCTTTATGCATCTCCGTCCAAGCACGGACCCCGGTGGCGGGCCTTCCCAGCAGGTAGGGCACGTCGTCCTTGACGGTGCCCATATAGCCCATGCGTCCGTCGGCAACCTGCGTCAGAAGCTCGAGCGAGCTGCGGGCATACCAATCCTCGACTTCCACCGTGCCTTTCTTGAATAGCGCCTCCATCTCCGACGGATCGAGTACGTTGCAGCGGATTGAACGGTCGAGCACTTCGCTGAGTGCGGTGGCCAGTTCCGGGCCGGTCATGGTTTCGGTGCTGAGATAATAGTTTCTCGAACCATGACGTTCCGGACCGTCGCGCAAGACCTTGGCGGTTATTGCAGCCAGATCGTGAAGCGCAACGTAACCGACGCGGTTCTCGCCCCAGAAAATTGAGAACGTTCCGCCAATGGGCTGCGATACGCTGAGCATATTCTCGAGGAACACGTTGGGATGTAAGTGCGTCCAAGCGATGCCGCTGGCCTCGATGTAGGCTTCGACCAGCGCGAACCAGCAGTATTTCGAGTCGGTAGCGTCTTCCGCCGCGAAAACGCCCTGGTTGACGATGTGCTGCACGCCCGCCTTCTTCGCCGCGTCCACCACGGTCTTGGTCTGGTGGGTCATGGCGATGGTGTAGCCGGTGAGGATGTTCATGCGATCCACACCACAAAGCGCCGGGCCGAAGGTTCGCGGATCGTCGAGATCGAACAAGACCGCATCACGCCCCTCGGCACGCAGCCGCTCCAGATCCTTCTGCTTGCGCGCACCGATACGGATGCGCACGCCACCGGGGTTCCGGTCAAGATCCTCCAAAATCAGCCGACCGGTCTGACCGGTTGTGCCCATGAGGAAGATGAGAGGGGTGGGATCGGTCGTCATTTATGTCTTCCAGTCAGTCGTCAATGAGTTTCGAAAGCGCCGCACGATCCGGCAGCCGGCGCAGCCCGGGACACGGGAGTCGGGCTCCGGGCTGGATGTTCTCCGGCCTTTCGCGGCGTTCACATGAACAGCGCGCGGGTCAGTCGCACGGCATAGTCGGAGTCGGGGTTGGTGGTGCTGTCCCCGACCCGCTCCATGATCGCCTCGATTGCCAGCTCGCGGCGCCTGGGCAGCCGGGCACGCTCTGCCGATGCGAGCGCGGCGGGCATCTCTTCGCGGCTGAGGTCGGTGCAGTAGCAGGGTGCCCCCGGCTGTTGGCGCCAGGATACGGCAAGCGTGCCCGAGTACACGGCGTCGAGCCCGGTTTCGTCGACCAACGTCATCGCCACGTCGCGCTCCCGATCGCCATCGGCAGCCACGGGGATTGCAATGCGACCCACCGCCCCCGCAGGCGCGCTCTTCTCGGCGAAGGATGCAGACGTGATCGCGTTCCACGCCTTTGCAATCGGGCGACCGAGCTGCCCAGCGACCCACTCGCTCTCGGTTTGTCCGCTCTCGATCGCTGCAATTTCACCATCACGCTTGGGGTAGTAGTTGGACGTGTCGATGACGACCGTTGCGGCAGGCAGGTCTACGAACAACGGTGCGATCCGGGGGATCGCGCCAAGCGGCGTGGACATGATCACCACATCAACTCTGGTGACCGCCTCTGCGGCAGTGACTGCACGGGCACCGTTCTTGAGGATTTCGGCATTGATTGTCTCGGGGCCGCGGGAGTTGGCGACCTTCACGTCGTGCCCGGCCGCGCTCAGCTTTTTCACCAGCGTCGTGCCAATATGACCCGTACCCAGAATACCGATCTTCATAAACTTCTCTTTCGTTGATTTGGCTGTCCAGCAGACGCAACGGCTCGCTCAGTGCGGGACCGTGTTGTCCGGGATGGCCGGTGCACCCCGGGGTCTGTTCAGGCGTGGAAGGTCACGCTCGTGTCGAGCGGCACACGGCCCATTCGCACCCGGTTACCCGGCGCGTCATCATCGGGGTAGCCGAAGGAGATACCGAACAGCAGCTTCAACTCATCGGGGATGCCGAGGAACTCGCGGATCGTGGCGGCGAAGAAGCCGAGCGCGGTCTGCGGGATACCACCGAGACCACGTGCCGCAAGGGAGAGCAGGAAGGTCTGCCCATACATCCCCATGTCGCCCGCGACGCGAACATTGTCGCCGAACGACGGCATGAACAGGAACGCCGCCTGGGGCGCGTTGAAGAAGGAATAGTTCATCGCGCCCGCGCGGTGACGTGCCTCCTTGTCCTCGCGCATGACATTCATGGCTTCGTAGTAGGCCTTGCCGAGTGCGTTGTTGCGCTCACGATATTCATCGTAGAAATCGTTCACGTCGAACGAGAAGTCCGGCGTGAAATCACCGGCATTGTTCTTGGCGTGAAGCAATTGCGAAAGCTGCTTCAGCTTCTCGCCGCGTACGACATGAGTGTTCCACGGTTGCGTGTTGCAGTTAGATGGAGCGTGTTGCGCATCCTCCAGCACCTCGCGAATGACGCTGTCGGGGATGGGCTTGCCAAGAAAACCGCGGATCGAGCGGCGGACACGGGTGGTCTCTTCGAACGACAACATGCTTCTGGATGTTGACTCAATATTGGGCCAAACAAATTGGAGCACCATAACTACCTCCTTCAAAATCCAATGCTGGTTATTGATCGCGAGGCCCGTCATCAGGCCAAGCAAAGTCGTCGAGCGTACTACGCAGGCTGGCCATGTCTTGGTCATTGAGTTTGCAGGCACT
>CALMVT010000312.1 GCA_937873175.1 uncultured Acetobacteraceae bacterium
GCGCAGGCGTTGGCCGCGGCCCGCGAGGTTTCGGCGGCGTTGGCCAGCGCCCCGCTGGACCAGGCGGCGCTCGACATCGACCCGGCGCTCGGCGGCCTTTTGGCCCGCGCGCTGGCCGATCCGCTGCCGGCGCGGCTCGACGACGGCGGGGTGATCGCCGGGGGCTTCGACGGCGAGCTGGACGCGGAGCGGCGGCTGCGGGACGACAGCCGCCGGGTGATCGCCGGGCTGACCCTCGACTACGCGCAGCGGTACGGGGTGGCGTCGCTCAAGATCCGGCACCACGCGCAGCTCGGCTACGTGATCGAAGCGCCGGCCGTGGCCGTTGAGCGGCTGCAGGGGCATCCGGACCTGACCTTGCGCCAGGCCATGGCCAACGGCGCCCGCTTCGGCTGCGCGGAGCTGGCCGACCTCGACCGCCGCATCAGCGAGGCCGCCGACCGCGCGGCGGCGCGGGAACGGCTGGTGTTCGCGACGCTGGTGCAGGCCGTGCTCGCGCAGTCCGACGCCATCACCGCCTGCGCCGACACGCTGGCCCGGCTGGACGCGCTGCAATCCTGCGCCCGCCTGGCGGAGGGCGGCCGCTGGTGCCGCCCGGCGGTGACAAACGGCGACGAGTTCTGCATCCGCGCCGGCCGCCACCCCGTCGTGGAGGACGCGCTGGGAGGCACGGCGGCCTTTGTGCCGAACCATTGCGACCTGTCGGCCGCGCGGCGCGTGCTGCTGCTGACCGGGCCGAACATGGCGGGCAAGAGCACCTTCCTGCGGCAGAACGCGCTGATCGCCATCCTGGCGCAGGCCGGGTTGCCGGTGCCGGCGGAAAGCGCCGGGATCGGCGTGGTGGACCGCCTGTTCAGCCGGGTAGGCGCGGCCGACGACCTGGCGCGCGGGCGCAGCACCTTCATGGTCGAGATGACGGAAACCGCGGCCATCCTGCACCAGGCCGGCCCGCGGTCGCTGGTGATCGTGGACGAGATTGGCCGCGGCACCAGCACGCTGGACGGCCTGGCCATCGCCTGGGCGGTGCTGGAAGCCCTGCACGGCCAGGTCCGCTGCCGGACCGTGTTCGCGACGCATTTCCATGAACTCGCGGACCTCGCGGCGCAGATGCCCCGGCTGCGCCCGCACACGATGCGGGTCAAAGAATGGCGTGGCAGCGTCGTGTTCCTGCACGAGGTCGCGGAAGGCGCGGCCGGGCGCAGTTGGGGCGTGCACGTGGCGCAATTGGCCGGTGTGCCGCAGGCCACGGTGCGCCGGGCCTCCGCCCTGCTGGGCGCCTTGGAAAAGGCACGCCACGGCAGGCCGGAGGAGTTGCCGCTGTTCGCCCAGTTGGCCCCCGCCGTTCACGATTCCGGCATTGAACCCGCCCCGCTGCCCGATGCGCCGCCCGATGCTCCCCCCGATGCGCTGCGGGACGCGCTGGACGAGGTTGATCCCGACCGGCTGACCCCTCGGGACGCGGTGGAGATTCTGTATCGCCTCAAGGCACTCGCTGCTGTTCCCCCGGCGCGTCCGGGGGTAGCATAGGGTTGATGTCCCAAATTCTGCCTTTGCCCGACCGGCCCGAGGAAGCCGTTGCGTTGCTGAACACGGCGATCCGCGGCGCCGCGACAGGCGGCGGGCCGCCGCCGCGCGACGCGGCGCTCAGCGTGTTCCGCCGCTACCTGACCCGGGTGCAGCATCACGTGCAGGAGCGGTTCGAGGCCGGGGGCATGAGCGGCCTGCAAGCCGGGCGCCTGTTGGGCCGGCTGACGGACGGCGTGATCGGGTCCCTGCGCGATTACGCCTGCGCCGCCAGCGCGATCAATCTTGGCGCGGCCTCGGCCAAGCCCGAACGGATGGCCGTCGTTGCCACCGGCGGCTACGGGCGCGGCGTGCTGGCGCCGTTCAGCGACATCGACCTCTTGTTCGTCACCGCGGACCGCCCCGCCGCGCCGACGCTCGCCGTGGTCGAGTTCATGCTGTACTTCCTTTGGGACCTCGGGCTCAAGGTCGGCCATGCCACGCGGTCAGTCGCGGAGTGCATCGCCGAGGCGGAGCGGGACCTCACCGTCCGCACCGCGTTGCTGGACGCGCGGCTGCTGTCCGGCGATTCCGGGCTGTTCGAGGCATTCCAGGCGCGCTTCAAGCAATCCTGCACCGACGCCGGTGCCGGCGCCTTCATCGCGGCCAAGCAGGCGGAGCGCGACGCCCGCCACCACCGCTACGGCGAAACGCCGTTCCTGGTCGAGCCCAACATCAAGGAGGGCCGCGGCGGCCTGCGCGACGTGCAAACGCTTTACTGGATGTCGCGCTACGTGTTCGGCACCCAGGTCATGGGCGAGCTGGTCGGTCCCGAAAGCCCCGGCGGCGGCATCCTCACCCACCAGGAAGCCAAGCACGGCCGGCGGTCCTGGGACTTCTTGTGGACCGTGCGCTTCCACCTGCACTACATCGCCGGGCGTGCCGAGGACCGGCTGACCTTCGACCTGCAGCCGGTGGTCGGCGCCCGCATGGGCTACATCCGCCACGGCCGGCAGGACGGCGTCGAGCGGTTCATGCGCCACTACTTCCTGACGGCGCGCGAGATCACCCGGATCACAATGGTGCTGGAACCGGCCATCCTGCGTGCCGCCCTGGGGCCGCCGGCGCTGGCGGCCATGACCGATGCGGCGCTGCTGGAGCAGGGCTTCGTACTGGCGGACGGCAAGCTGATGTCCGCGCCGAACCGGCAGTTCGGCCATCATCCCGTCGCCATGCTGCGCATCCTGCAGGTGGCGCGGGACCGGGCGCTGGAGCTGCATCCGTTGGCGCTGCGCGCGCTGATCCGCCACGAGCGCGGGGCGATCCAGCTTCGCGGCACCCCGGCGGCGGCCGAGCTTTTCCTTGACCTGCTCTGCGGGCGGGACGGCGAGCACAGCCGCGCGGGCGGCGCAAAATGGCTGGCGGTCCTGAACGAGACCGGTTTCCTCGGCCGCTACATCCCGGACTGGGCGCGCATCGTCGGGCAGATGCAGTTCGACACCTACCATGTGTTCACCGTGGATGAGCACACAATCGAGGCGGTGCGCGTGCTCAATGCCCTGGAACGGGGCGAGCTCGCGGACGTGGCACCTGTCGCTTCCGGCCTTATCGAGGACCTGCAATCCCGCCGGGCGCTTTACGTCGCGACACTGCTGCACGACATCGCCAAGGGCCGCGGCGGCGACCATTCCGAACTCGGGGCCGAGCTTGCGGTCCAGATCGGCCCGGCCATCGGCCTGTCAGCCGAGGAAACGGACACGGTGAGCTGGCTGGTGCTGCACCACCTGATGCTCAGCCAAACGGCGTTCAAGCGCGACATCGACGACCCCAAGACCATCCTCGACCTGGCCGACACCATTCAATCGCCGGAACGGCTCAAGCTGCTGCTGGTGCTGACGGTGGCCGACATGCGCGCGGTCAGCGCCAAGGTTTGGAACGGCTGGAAGGCGACCCTGCTGCGGGAGCTGTACTCCCGGGTCGCCGACGTGCTGGCCGGCGGCCTCGCCACCACCGAGCGCGACGTGCGGGTGGCGCGGGCCAAGGAAGCGGCCGGACACTACCTGACCGACTGGCCGGAGGCCGACCGGGAATTCTACTACGGCCTCGGCTACCCCGGCTACTGGCTCAGCTTCGATCCCGAAACGCACGCGCGGCACGCCCGGCTGATCCGCGACGCGGAGCGCCGGGGCGCGCCGCTCACCGTCGATACCGAGCCTTTGCCGTCCCGCGCAGTGACGGAGGTGACGATCTACACCGCCGACCACGCCGGGCTGTTCAGCCGGATCGCCGGCGCCTTGGCGGTGGCGGGCGCTTCCATCGTGGACGCGCGCATCCACACGCTGACCAACGGCAGCGCGCTTGACACGTTCTGGATACAGGACACGGCTGGGGGCGCCTTCGACGCGCCGCACCGCCTGGCCCGGCTGCACGTGCTGATCGACCAGGCGTTGTCCGGGCGGCTGGCGCTGGCCGGCGAGATCCGCCGGGCGTCCCGGGCACTGCTGGGCCGGCGGATGCGGGCGATCCACGTGCCGCCGCGGGTGGTGGTCGATAACCGCGCCAGCAACACGCACACGGTGCTGGAGGTAAACGGCCGCGACCGCCCGGGGCTGCTGCACGACGTGACGGCGGCCATCAGCGAGCAAGGGCTGCAGATCGCCTCGGCCCACGTCACGACCTACGGCGTGCGGGCGGTGGACGTGTTCTATGTCAAGGACGTGTTCGGCCTGAAGATCGAGAACGAGCGCAAGCTGGCCGTGTTGCGCAAGGCCCTGCTGGCGGCCCTGCAAACGCCCGACGATGGCACGCCGGAGGCCGTGCTGCCCGGCCGCCGCAAGCGCGAAGCGGCGGCCTGACGCCGGTTGCGCCGGCTCGCGACGCCCGAGCCAGCGCGAGGTCGATGCCGTGACGAAGGGCTTTGCGGGAGCCGATGACGCCATGCGGCGTTGTGGCCCCATGATCAGACCACAACGCGCCGCGATTCAGGCCCGGGCCGGACAACCGTCGATGGCACGCGTGCTGCAGTACATGCAATACGCGATGCCGGCGGCGCTGCTGCTCGGTTGGCAGCACAGCGGCCATCTCAAGCAGGCACTCCGCCAATCGCATGCGGCGCTGCGCGACATCAAGGCCCAGCTCGGCGCCATTATGGACTGCGCTCCGATCGGCATTGTACAAACTGGGCTGGACGGGCGCATCCGTTTGGCAAATCATTGCTATTGCCAGTTGACCGGCCACGGGGAGGCGCGCCTGCGAACGCTCACGCTGCACGACCTGACCCACCCCGAGGATCGCCCGTCGCACCTGCAGCAGCACGCCCAGATGCTCGCCACCGGGGAGCCGTTCCGGATCGAGAGCCGCCTGGTGCGGGCGGACGCTAGCCATGTCTGGGCCGCTAGCCACGTGGCGCTCACCCGCGACGGCAGCGGACGGCTGGCCGGCGTCGTTGTTGCCGTGCTGGACATTTCTCATCGGCGGGCGGCCGATGTCACCGCACGGGATCTCGCCACGACGGTGGAGCAGCGCGTGGCGGAAGCGGTGGCGGAACGGGTTGCAGCCCAGGAGCGCCTTTGGCGAATGCAATGCATGGAGTCCTTGGGCCAATTGGCCGGCGGCGTCGCGCACGATTTCAACAACGTGCTGCAGGCCATCGCCGGGGGCGCCAGGCTGATCCAGCGCCGCCCGGACAGCGCCGCCGCGGTGGAACGGTTGGCCGGGCTGGTCGTGGATGCGACCGAGCGCGGCGCCGTGGTCACGCGGAACCTGCTGAGCTTTGCCCGGCGTAGCCCGCTGCAAGCGCGTGAGATCGGCATCGGCCAATTGCTAACCGACCTGCGCGATATCCTGGCCGACAGCCTGGGGAGCCGGATCACCGTCGAACTCGCCCTGCCCGACGCCATGCCGCCGGCCTGGACGGACAAGAACCAGCTTGAGACGGTGCTGGGCAACCTGGTGGCCAACGCCCGGGATGCGATGGGCGACGAGCCGGCGGACGGGGCAGGAGAGCCTGTCCACGCGCTTAGGCTGTCGGCCGAGGCGTCGGACGGCACCGTGGCCGGACTGGGAGCGGGGCGCTTCATCCGGATCGACGTCGGCGACACCGGTTCCGGCATGCGCTCCGACGTGCTGAAGCGCGCCACCGAGCCGTTCTTCAGCACCAAAGCGCGGGGGCGCGGCACGGGCCTGAGCCTCGCGATGGCGCGGGGTTTCGCCGAGCAGTCCGGCGGCGCGCTGGTCCTGCGGAGCCAGGCTGGGCAGGGCACCACGGCGAGCCTGTTCCTGCCCCAACTTCGCGCCCCGGCTGACGTGGCGGCGGGCGACGCCCCGGCTCCCGCCGCTACGGAACCGCGCCGCATCATGCTGGTCGACGACGATGCCGAGGTGCTTGAAGCGATCAGCGAAATGCTGGAAGCCTCCGGCTACGCCGTTGAATGCTTCAGCAGCACGGCGGCCGCCCTTTGGCACCTGGAACATGGCAGGCCGGCCGACCTGCTCATCACCGACCTGTCCATGCCGGGCACCGATGGGCTGGGGCTGATCGGAGAAGCGCAGCGGTGCTGGCCGGGAATGCCCTCCATCCTGCTGACCGGCTACAACGGCGAGAAGTTGGCGCCGGTCACGGCCCCCCTCACCGGCGGGCGGCTGGTCGTGCTGCAGAAGCCGATTCGGCTCGGCGCGTTGCTCAAGCAGGTCGCGGCCCTTCTGGGCGAAGCGGGCGGCGCAGCGGGCTGACGATGCAGCGGAGCGCGGTTCCTGCGCTTAAGCCACTGAGCGCCGTCCAGTGAAGCCTTTTCCACACGGCGGGTAACCCGCAACGTGGCCATCCGGCCACACCAACGCTTGGCTGCTACGCGGGGCTTGACCCCCGCTAGTTTAGAACATAAAGTGAACATGTCACGCACGCAGTCATGCTTTGTAACTGGAACTTACGCCGAACAAAAGGGGTCTAAGATGCACTTGGTCCTGCCTGGTTCCATTCTGGACCGACCGTTCCCGAGTCGCTGGAGCCATGTCTTGCGCTTTGCGCAGCACAGCAGGGGTCATGGCATGAGGCTGCTTGGCACCGTGGCGCAAAGCCTGGTGTTCTTCGCCGTGCTGTGGCTTCTGGCCGCCGGGCCGGGTTTCCTGTCCGCGCGGGACAGTCTCGTGCCGGTCGAGACGGGCCGGCCGGCGCCTCAGGCTTCCCGGTAAAGCAGCAGGATCGCGCCGACCACCAGGAAGCAGACCGGCCAGGCCCAGCCTGCCATGCGCCGGATCGGGCCGTCGGCCCGCAATTCCAACCAGCGTGCCCAGCCCGCACCGATGCCGGCCAGCGCCAGCGGCGTGTGCGACATCTCGATCAGCAACTGATCCTTGACGTTGGAAATGGCGTGGCTGTGGGTCAGCAGCAGCGCCCCGCCGGCGGCCGTCAGCAGCGGGAACACCAGCGCCGCCCCGGGACGCCGCAACCGACCGGTGCGTACCCCCCATTCAAACAATGCGAACGCCGCGATCAGCAGAACGAACACGCGGTGCTGCAGCACCTCCACGTCGCGCAGGCTTTCAAAAAAGCCGACATCGCCCAACGGCCAGACTTCAGGGTCCGACCGCACGAGTAGAAACCCCGCCAAGCCCAGCAGCAGCAGCGGCCAGTGCCGCGCCGCGTGCAGGCCGGCGTGCTGCAGCAATCCCATGAGACCGACAGCAACCACGAACAGCCCGGCCCAATGGTGGTTGTATTCGCTCCAGGCAATGTCGGCGGCGTTGCGCGCCGGCAGTTCGCCCGACCCCGGCACAACCGCCGGCGGCGGCGCAATCTTGGCGCGGACGGCTTCCGCGTCCAACTGCGCTTGCAGTTCCGAAAGCGCCAGGCTGTCGTGATCCGGCGATGCAAGGCGCGGCACATGCGGCGTGTTGCGCTCAACGATCTCGGCCCAAGTCACGCGGTCCTGCAACAGGTCCACCGCCGGCGGCACGGAGGTCAAAGAGGCAGCCGCGAAGAAGATGCTGAAGCCGATGCCCACCTCCACCTCGGCAAATCGCCGCATGCGCAGCACGGGCGTCGTGGGATCGGCCCGCAGCCGCTCGACCACCAGGAAATTGCCCAAGCCTAGCAGCAGCAAGGCCGCGAACATGGCGGCCTTGGCCCCCACCATGACCCCGTAGGCGGTGCCATACGCCGCGGGCCAGGTGCCGATATAGAACCACGTCATCGTCGCGGCCGACAGGAGGATGCAGGAAACGCCGAGCATGCTGATTCGGGAAAACCGCGCGCCCACCCGGCGGAACGCGGCCCCGTCCCGCAGCCGGCGCAGCGCCACGATGAAAAAGGGAATGCCGCCGATCCAGATCGCGGCGCCCAGGATATGCAGCCCGGTCGCGGCCAGCAGCACGGGGCCGTCGGCGAGCCGCGCGGCGGCGTGGGTCGTCATCACCGCGGCCGCCAGCACGACGGCGCACAACCCCAGCAGCGCCGGCGCCGGCGCCGGGCGGGGCGACAGCAAGATCACGCCCAGCACCCCGGCCGCGGCGGCCTTGACCAGGCCGGCCACCGCGAACTGCGCCATCAACGCGTTGGTCAGGCTGAGGTCCACGCTGCCCATCAGCACGGCAACCTGCAGGGCGACTGCCAGCAGTTCGCAAGCCACCAGGGAAAACGCGCTCCAGCCCGCGATCACGCCGGTGCGCCGGGCAAGGGCTGCGCCGTCCGGCAGCGCCGCCGCGAAGGGCCGCGCAAGGAACACCAGGAACAGGACGCCGCCCATCGCCATGCTCTGCGCGCCGATGGTCAGGCCGTGCAGGATGATGGACAGGTAGCCGAACAGGTCGATCAGCAGCGCCATGTCACTGGGCCTGCGCAGATTGGGCCTGCACGGTCAGCGGCACCTCCCCCCGTGTAATGTGCCCGTCCACCGCCAGCACCTGCCAGCGCAGCACGCAGTCGCCGGGCGCGAGAACGGCGCTTGCAGCCATGACATCCGCCGGGCTTGCCGGGTCGAGCGCCAGCACGCGCTCGTCCCGGCCGCTGCGCAGCGCCAAGCGGGAGCGCGCATGGTCGATCCGGCTGTTGAAGCGCAGCCTGACCCCGGTCGGCCCCGGCGGCACGGTGGCGCGCGCTGCCGGCTCGCTGTCCAGCAGGATGGCGTGGGCTGCGGCGCGTCCGGGGGACATGCACCCAGCGGCGGCCGGGATGGCAAGCAACAGCATGAGGCGCAGCATGGGCGGAAATCCTTGGCTGATGGCGCACGGCTCTGGCGCGGTGGCGCAGGGACCGCCATGATCCCCACACCATGAGCAGAGCTTCACCCGGCCTGCGTGCCGATTATCGCCGCTTTCTCCCGATCACCACGCGCTGGATGGACAACGACGTGTTCGGGCACGTGAACAATGCGGCGTATTACAGCTTTTTCGACACGGCAATCACCCATTTCTTGGTGCAATGCGGCATCCTGAGCTGGCAGGGCGGCAGCCACGGGCTGATGGTCGCCGAAAGCAGTTGCCGATACCATTCGGAGGTCGCGTTCCCCGACCGGCTGACCGCCGGGCTGCGGCTCGCCAGGCTGGGCACCAGCTCGATTCGGCACGAGATCGCCGTGTATCGGGAGGGCGCCGACACGGCCGCGGCGGAGGGCACCTTCGTGCACGTCTGCGTCGATGTGGCGACACGGCGGCCCGCGCCGCTGCCGGACCGGTGGCGAAAGATCCTGGAATCCGAGATGCCCAGCGCATCCGCAAAGGAGGAATAACGATGGACACGGGTTTGCACGGCAAGCGCGCCCTGGTGTGCGCCGCGAGCAAGGGGCTGGGACGCGCCTGCGCCATGGCCCTGGCACGGGAAGGCGTCGCGGTCACGATCACGGCGCGCAATGCCGGCGCGCTGGAGCGCACGGCGGACGAGATCCACGTCGCCACGGGGGCCGCGGTGACGGCGGCGCCCGGGGACATCACGACGGAGGCCGGCCGCGCCGCGGCGCTCGCCGCCTGCCCCGACCCTGACATCCTGGTGAACAACGCCGGCGGCCCGCCGCCCGGCGATTTCCGGAACTGGGAGCGCGACGATTGGATCAAGGCGCTCGACGCCAACATGCTGACCCCCATCGCGCTGATCCGCGCCGTGGTGGACGGCATGGCGGCGCGGCGGTTCGGGCGGATCGTCAACATCACCTCGGCCAGCGTGAAGTCGCCGATCCCGACGCTTGGCATGAGCAACGGGGCGCGCGCGGGTTTGACGGGATTCGTGGGCGGCCTGGCCCGGCAGGTGGCGCGGCACAACGTCACGGTCAACAACCTGCTGCCGGGTCCGTTCCTCACGGACCGGCTGCGTGCCAATGCCGCTGCGGCGGCGGAGCAGGCCGGGCGCCCGGTGGACGAGCTGCTGCACGAGCGCGGCCAACAGTCCCCGGCCGGCCGGGTCGGCGACCCCGCCGAGTTCGGCGACGCCTGCGTGTTCCTGTGCGCCGCATCCTCGGGCTTCATCGTGGGGCAGAACCTGCTGCTGGACGGCGGCGCGTTCAACGCGACCATGGGTTAAAAAACGGCAGGCCGGCTGAGACATTGCAGCGTTGCGCTGCTGGGCCGCCGCACGTAACGTTCAATCCTGGCGGTGCCGGGGGTTTTGGATGATGCGGACGTGCCTGTTGCTTAGCGGCTTGTCCCTTGCTGCGGGCCTGCTGGCGGGCAGCCCGACGGCGGCGCAGAAAGCGCAGGACACGCTGCGGGTCGCATGGCGGGACGCGGTGCCGAACGTCGATCCCTACTACAACACGCTGCGCACCGGGCTGGTGGTGGCGCATCATGCCTGGGACACGCTGATCTACCGCGACCCCGAAACCTTCCAGTTGAAGCCGCTGCTCGCCACGTCATGGCGCTACGCCGACGACACGACGATCGAGTTCGAGCTGCGCCCAAACGTCAAGTTCCACGACGGCAGCCCATTCACCGCGGATGACGTGGTCTACACCGTGCAAAGCACCCTGTCCGACAAGCAGGTGGCGGTGCCCAGCAACTTCAGCTTCATCGCGGGCGCCGAGGCGACGGACGACATGCACGTGCGCATCAAGCTGAAGCGGGTGTTCCCGGCCGCGCTCGAATACATCGCCATGGTGCTGCCGATCTACCCGAAAGCCTACCGGGAGCGGGTGGGCGCCGAGTACTCCAAGGCGCCAGTCGGCACCGGCCCATACCGCATCACGACCGTGGACGGCGTGAGCCAGATCGAGATGGAGCGCAACGACGACTACTTCGACAGCCCCAAGGGCAAGCCCGCCATCCGCCGCCTGGTCATCAAAGAGGTGGCGGACGCGACCGGCGAGATGTCGGCGCTTTTAGGCAACCAGGCCGACTGGATCTGGATGTTCAACCCGGACCAGATCGACAGCTTCAACCGGATGCCGGCCCTGCAGACCATGCGCCAGGAAGGCATGCGGGTCGCCTACCTGAACATGGACAGCGCCGGGCGGACCGGGGCGGACAACCCGCTGACCAACGCCAAGGTGCGCCAGGCGATCCTGCACGCCCTGGACCGTCCGACGATGGCCAAGCAGTTCATGCCCGGCGGCTCCCGCGTGCTGGACGCGCCGTGCTTTCCCACCCAGTTCGGCTGCGACCAGGCCATCGCCACCAAGTATGAATATGACCCGGCCAAGGCGCGCGCGTTGCTGGCGGAGGCCGGCTATCCCCAAGGCTTCACGACCGAGATCGTCGGCTACCTGCTGCCGCAATGGCAGGGTGCGATCCAGAACTACCTGGCAGCCGTCGGCATCCAGGCGAAGATCAACGAGCTTCAGGCCGGCGCCGTGGTCCAGCGCAGCATCGAAGGCAAGAACCCGATGGAGCTGGGAAGCTGGGGCAGCTACTCGATCAACGACGTTTCCGCCTTCATGCCGGTTTTCTTCACCGGCGGCGGGCAAGATTATGCCCGCGACCCCGAGCTGCAGGCCATGGTGGAGGCCGGCAGCGGCAGCACCAACCCCGACAAGCGCCGCGCCGCCTACAACGCCGCGATCAAGCGCATCACCGAGCGCGCCTACTACGCGCCGCTGTTCACCTTTGTCACCAACTACGCGATGAGCCGCGGACTGAGTTTCAAGGCCTTCGGCGACGAACTGCCGCGTTTCTACCTGACGAGCTGGAGATAGCGGCCACATCAAAGCTGGCCACCAGCACCGTCATGCACGCCAGCACGGCCAGGATGGCCTACCCCATCAACCGAGCCGATCAAACGGGCCGTGTTGCAGGAAGCAGGAAGCCGGGCCAGGATGCAGCCATGCTGCATCCCTTGCTGGCCGTGGTGGCACTCGCACCCTGTTGCGCGGTGGCGCCGCCGCTGCGCCCGCCGGTCGAGCCTGCCTGCATTTCTTCCCCGTTCGGCTGGCGCCATGCGGTGGGGCCGCACGCCCCGGCCGCGTTCCACAACGGCATCGACCTGCCGGCATCGGCCGGGGCGCTGGTGCGCGCCGCGGCGGCCGGCACGGTGCTGCGCGTCAAGCGCCAAGGGCTTGGCGGCGTCACCCTGCACCTCGGCCATCCCGACGGCACCACGACGCTTTATGCCCATCTCGGCAACCTGATGCCCGCCATTGCGGAGGGAAAACGCGGCGTGGGCGCCGGCGAGCCGTTGGGGCACGTCGCCCGCACCGGCGTGACCTACGGCACGCACCTGTTCTTCGCCGTGCTGCGCGACGGCACCGCCATCGATCCAGAACCCCTTCTGGGCGTGCCGCGATGCCGGTGAAGCGCCCGGTGAGCGACCACTTCGACGGCGAGCATTTCTTCAACCCCGGCGCATCCCAAGCCCGTGGCTTGGGCGCCGTGCTGCGCTGGCAGTTGAAACGACAAAGGGCGCGCTGGCCCGCCCGTCTTGCCAACCCGGTGTTTCCCCCGCCCGGCAACGCGGTCGCGCCGGGCCAGGTCAGCCTGACCTTCATCGGCCACAGCACCTTCCTGATCCGGCTGCCGGCGCCGGGCGGCGTGTTCTCGATCCTCACCGACCCGATCTTCAGCGAGCGCTGCTTTCCCGTGCAATGGATGGGACCGCGCCGGGTGCGCCCACCTGGCTTGGCGCTGGAAGCGCTGCCGCCGATCGACGCAGTTTTGGTGTCGCACAACCATTACGACCACATGGACCTGCCGAGCCTGCGGGCGCTGCACCAGCGGTTCCGGCCGCTGCTGCTGACGACGCTGGGCAACGCCGGGCCGCTGCGCGCCGCAGGCGTGCCGGGCGCGGTCGAGCTTGACTGGTGGGACGCCACCCCGGCCGGCCCGGTCCAAGTGACGGCGACGCCGGCCCGGCACTTCGCAGCGCGCGGCGCCCGCGACCGCAACCGGACGCTATGGGCTGGCTTCATGCTGGGCACTTCGGAAGGCCGCCTGCTGTTTGCCGGCGACTCCGGCGCCGGGCCGCACTGGGGGGCGATCCGCGACCGGCTCGGCCCGCCCGGCGTTGCCCTGCTGCCGATCGGCGCCTACCTGCCACGCGAGATCATGCAGGCCGTGCACATGGACCCGGCCGAGGCAGTGCAGGCTCGCGCCGACCTTGGCGCCCGCCAGGCCATCGGCATGCACTTCGGCACCTTCCAGCTCACGGACGAGGCGATGGCCGCGCCGCTGGACGCGTTGCGCCAGGCAAGCTCCCACGCCGGGCTGCCGTCGGAAGCATTCGACGTGCTGGGCTTCGGCGAAACACGTACCCTGTCCTTGTAAGCGCCGCTCCTGTCAGATCGGGGCCAGGCTCCCGCCGCTGCTGCCCGCATGGTCCAGCAGCGGCGCCTGCCGCACGACGGCGGTTTGGCCTTGGCTTTGGCTGGGCTGCACCCAACTGATCTCGCCCGGCGTGTTGCAGGCATCGCAGACCGGCTGCCAACGGCCATGGGCGGTGCCGCATGCGGCGCAGCGCCAGAACGGGTCGGGGTCCGCCGTTGCGACGTGGCGCAAGGCGTCCTGCGCTTCGTTGCCGTGTCCCTGGTGGTCCGCGATGTCGGCCAGCAGCACCCAAACCCGGCGCTGGTTCAGCCCGGCGTCGCGCACGGCCTTGATGTGGCGCAGGGCCTCCTTTGCCATCCCGGCGTCCAATGCCGCCTGTGCCTGCAGCAGGTGGCTTTCGGGGTGGTTGGCGTTCTGCTGCGCGAGGCCGCTCGCCGCCCGGAGGCGGTCCTGCTTGTTGTCCAGGTCCGCCATGTACTCCGTGGCGAGGTCGGGGTGCGGCTGCATCGCCCAGGACCGCCGCAGCACGTCGTTGGCCTTGCCAGCCTTGTTGGCGGCGCGCAGGCAACTGGCGTAGGCGATGGCGGCCGGCGCCAGGGTCGGGTTCGCGTTCCATGCCTGCTTGGCATAGCGCAGCGCCACCGCGGGATCACGTTCAGCGCCCGCCGCGGCGACCGCCAGCGGCGCGCGCAGGTTCGGGCCGGACAAGCGCAGCGCGTCGGCCCAGTTTCCCGTGCGCAGCGCCAAGGTCCGGCGCTCCTCCTGCAGCCACCGCGCGCCGGGCCGCACCGCCTCGGCCTGCCGCGCCAGTTCGTCGGCCGCGGCCCAGTCCTCGCGCGCCGTCGCCTGGCGCATCAAGCCGCGCAGCCCCAGGAACGCCGCGTCCTTGCGCTCGGCAAGCTGCCGGAACGTGGC
>CALMVT010000313.1:0-3011 GCA_937873175.1 uncultured Acetobacteraceae bacterium
CGGCGCTTTCTGCACGCCCTGTGTAACCCAAAAAGGCCAGATTCTGAACCACGCCCACTCTTCCGCCTTCTTGATCACGTCATTGAGTTGGGCCGCGCTCGCGTTATGGGTTACGTAGAAGGTGACGCCTCCTTCGTGCTCCACAACGGAACCCTCGGATACATCCGCCCCGGAGCTATCCCATGTGACAATAACCCGCTGCGCATCGCGAGGCGGGTCCTCGTCCTTCCGCAAACGCACAATTTCCATGTGTCTCGCTCCATGCCTGCCGTCAAGCATATCAAGCATATAAGGAAGCGTGCGGCCCGTGCGAGCGCGTCGGCCTTGTCGTAGCCTCCATGCCAAAGGTACCGATCTGAAAAGCAACTAGATTCAAAACGCTAGACTTCGTGCCTTGCTGCAACACGCTGACAAAACTGGATAACCAGCTTTTCATTTCGGCAGTGTTAATCCAAAACCATTCCGTTGCGGATCAAAATCCAGCTGACAGATAGGACTGTCACGCCAAAGGCGGGCAGCGTCGTGGCTCATCGGCTGTGGACAATGCAGCCACCATGGATCCAAGCGGTCCTTTGTGCCGCTCCGTCCTCTTGGCAGCATGGATCGGCCGTCGCAAGCTGGCCCGATGCTCGTCCAGCAAGGGAAAGCGCGCAGCGGCGAGGCGGACCGGCGCCTTGCCTGGTCCCTCGCCGGCATCGCGGGCGCGCTGAACACGGCCGGCTTCTACGCCGTGGGCCTATACTCTGCCAACATGACGGGCAACGTGTCCGCGCTCGCCAACCACCTCGGGGTCGGCGACCTAGCCGTCGCCGCCCTTTACCTCGCCCTCGTGGCGGCCTTCATTTTGGGCGCGATCGTCTCCACCCTCCTGATCAACGCCGGTCGGCGCCGACGGCTGGCCGGCATCTACGCCTTCAGCGTCCTTGCCGAAGCGCTCCTGCTGGCCGCGCTGGGGTGCGCGGACCTGTGGGTGTCGGGGGTGGGGCGCGGCCCCGCCCTGGCCTTCGGGCTGAGTTTCCTGATGGGGCTGCAGAACGCGGTCGTGACCCGGATCTCGAACGCCCGTGTGCGGACGACGCACGTCACGGGGATGGTCACCGACATCGGCATTGAACTGGGCAACCTGGTCGACCTTGCTGGGCGGCGCGGGCACGAGGAGGAGGTCGCCCTCAACAAGGACAAGCTCCGGATGCACGGCCAGACCGTGGCGTCGTTCCTGGCCGGCGGCGTGGCAGGCGTCCTGGCATACAAGGCGTTCGGGGCCTTTTTGCTGTTCGGAACCTCCGCGCTGCTCCTGCTGCTCGCCGGGCGCGGCATCCTGGCCGCGAGGGCCGGAACGCCGCGGGACACCCCGCCCGACAACTGATCCGACCACCCGGCCGAACCGGACCCGGCATCCTTCTGGGGCGCCCCTGCTGGGATCAGGCAGGCATCAGTTCCAATTCCCATGTGCGCTTGGGTGTTGCGCCGCGTAGCTTGCTACACACCCAGCCGACCATCGATCCTAGGCAGTCCGCACGCTTGGTCGGAAGCCTGCAAGCACGAGCTTGCCGACCGTGCGCCCGGCCTCGATGGCTGCATGAGCTTGCCGCAGGTTGGCGGCATTGATGACGCCTTCGTTCCGCGTCGCCGTCGCCCTGAGCACGCCGCCGTCCACCAGCCCGGCCGCCTCGGTCAGGATCGCGTGCTGCCGGACCATGTCGCCCGTGCCGAACGTTGGACGGATGAACATCGCCTTCCAATGAATCGACACGCTCTTCATCCTCATCAGGCGCAGGTCCAGCGGCTCGGGATCGTCGATCAGGCCGAAGCGCCCCTGCGGCGCGATAACGCCGGCAACGGTTCATATTGAGTGCGCTTCAACGGTCCGATTTTTGGATTGTTGTACACCCGATAATGGGCTTTCCAGGCGCCTTGAGCGATTATCGCCCGGATCAATCCGAGCACTCATTCAGCCCACCTGGCGCTTGCCGAGCTTCCGCGCCAGGGTGCGGCGGTGCATGCCCAGGCGACGGGCGGTTTCGGAGATATTAAACTCTGCGTCGGCCAGCGTCTCATGGATGGTTTCCCATTCCAGCGTCTTGATGGAGGTCGCGCGGTCGGAAATCCGCACCCCTGCGTCGCCGGCTGCCTTGCCGAAGGCGGCCTCGATGTCGTCGGTGTTCGACGGCTTGGCGAGGTAGTGGCAGGCGCCGAGCTTGATCGCCTCCACAGCCGTCGCGATGCTGGCAAAACCCGTGAGCACGACGATCGGCATGGCGGGATTGTGCACATGGAGGCTTCGCACGCAGCCAAGGCCGGAAGAGGTGCCGAGCTTGAGATCCACCACGGCGTGGGTGGGCGTTTCCGCCTCCAGCAGCAAGCCCAGCTCCTCCGGGCCGCGCGCCAGGCGGACCCGATAGTTCCGGCGCTCGAAGGAGCGCTGCAGCGTGCGGGCGAAGGTGGCGTCGTCCTCGACAATGACAAGCGAGCGGACCGGCATCCCTAGTGCTCCTGCTTTCCGGGTCGGGCCAGCGGTATGATTATTCTGACCTCGGCGCCGCCCCCCTTCAGATTGGCAGCTTCCAACCGCCCGCCAAGCCGCCGAGCGACGTTTGCGACCAGGAACAGGCCGACCCCGTGCCCAGGGCCCTTGCCGGATGGCGAGGGCTGCCCGAGATGGGCCAGGATGCCGGTGGGAAAACCGGGACCACGATCCCGCACCGAAAGCACCAAGCCCTCCGCTTCCTGCGCCGCCCGCAGGCTCAGCCCCGCAGGGGAAGCTTCCGCCGCGTTGTCGAGCAGGTTCCAGATCGCCTGGCGCAGTGCTGGATCGGCCACCAGCCTGGCCCGGTCCAGCCCGTCCCGCGCATAGTCCAGCGGAGCCGGAGCATGCGGGTGAACACGCCAGGCCTCCACCACCTCGTCCAGGAAGGCGGCTGCGCCCATCTGGCCCAGCGCCTCGCCCCGTGGCTCGCCGGCGGAGTGCAGCACGTCGGTGACGATCGTCTTGCACCGCCGCACCTCGGCCT
>CALMVT010000313.1:3111-4206 GCA_937873175.1 uncultured Acetobacteraceae bacterium
CCGGCGGAGTGCAGCACGTCGGTGACGATCGTCTTGCACCGCCGCACCTCGGCCTGCATCTCCGCCACCTCCCCGGCAAGTTCGGCGTCGCCGGCAATGCGGGGCATGCGCTGCCAGTCGCCCAGGATCACCGAAAGGGTGGCCAGCGGTGTTCCCAGCTCGTGCGCTGCCCCGGATGCGAACAGGCCCATGCGGACGATGTGCTCCTCCTCCGCCGCGTGCTGGCGCATCTCGGCCAGATAGGCGTCGCGCGCGCGGAGGTTGCGGCTGATGCGGGTGATGAACAGCACGAGCAGGGCACAGACCAGGGCGAAGCTGAGCCAGCGTCCCAGAGTGTAAAGGTCCGCGATGGCGGGCAGCAGGCCCGGCGGGAACTCCAACGGCGCGGGCTGCAGCGTCAGCCCGGCGAAGCAGAGGAAGGTCGCGACGACCAGCACCCAGACCGACCAGGGCCGCAGCAGGATCGCCCCCAGCACGACCTGCACCAGATACAGCGAGGTGAAAGGGTTGGTCGATCCGCCGCTGAGCAGCAGCTGCAACGTCAGCGCTCCCACGTCGAACAGCAGGGCGCCTAGCATCTCCGCATTGGTCACGCGGTGGCGCCGAAGCAGCAGCAGCCCGATCAGGTTCGCGAGCGCCAGCAAGGCAACGATCGCCAGCAGGGCGCGCAGGGGAAGCGCGACGCCGAACCCGAGCCAGACGACGAGGATGGTCACGAGCTGCCCCGCCACCGCGAGCCAGCGCAGCTGGATCAACTGGCGCATGTTGTCGGCCGCGACCGCGTCGGGCGACGGTCCCAGCGGGGCCGCCTGCCGCCGGGTCAACGCGAGGAGGGGCCGGTCCATCAGGTGTCCTGCGACGGGGCGGCGTGCAGCACGATCGACAGGCCGAAGAGGCTGAGCGCCGCCAGACCGAACCAGGTAAGGGCATAGACGAGATGGCTGTTGTGAAATGCGATCACGGTCAGGCCGCCGACCGGCAGTGCGGCCCGGTTTGATCCGGCCGCGGCGTCGATGAAGTAGGGCGCGGTGTCGCTCAGCCCGCGCGCCCGGGTGATTCCCGCGACGTCGCGGGAATACCAGCGGTTCCCAGCCG
>CALMVT010000314.1 GCA_937873175.1 uncultured Acetobacteraceae bacterium
TAATACCTCACCCTCCAGCCGCTTCATCAACTCCAGCGTCACATACAGGAAGTTGCCGGTGCCGCAGGCCGGGTCCAGCACGCGCACGGTGCAAAGCTTGGCGTGGAAGTCGCGCACGAACGCCGCGGCGGCTGGGGCGTCGTCGCCCTGCATCGCCTTTTCTGCGGCGCAGCGCACGCCGTCCTAATCCTCGCGCATCGGCGCCATGACGGCGGGCAGCACTAGGCGCTCAACAAAGGCGCGCGGGGTGAACTGCGCGCCGACCCGGCCGCGCTCCCGGGCATCCAGCGTGTTTTCCAGCAGCGTGCCGAAGATCGCCGGCTCCACCTCCGCCTAATCCTTGCCGGCGGCCTCCATCAGCAGGCCCAGCTCATCGGCGCCGACCGGCAGCGGGTCCGCGCCGCCGTGCGGGCCGGGGCGGAACAGGCCGCCGTTGAACCCCGCCACGACTGCTTCCAGCGCCACGCTGAAGCCGCCCACGTACATGGTTTGCCAGAAATTGCCCACAATGGGCACGAACCCCGGCAGGTTGGCCCGGCACCGCTGCAAAAGCCTGCTGAAGCTCCCCGCCGGGAGCAGCCCGACGCTTTGCGCGAACATGCAGAAGATGCAGCGCATCAGGAAGGTCGCGACGTGGGCGGGCGCGTGACGCCTTTCCAGCGCCGTTGCCAGCCGGGCGAGCAGGGCCGCGATGTCCTGCGTGACCTCAGCGCGGCGCAGGACCGGGTCGAGCGACCCGGGATCGAGCCAAACTCGGCGCAGCATCTCCCGCACCTCCGCCCGGCGCAGGTCCGGCAGGTAGATGCGGAAGCGCTCGCGGTCCGGGAACTGCGCGTAATACTTGCTGGTGCCGGAAAAATCCGCATACAGGTCGAAGCAGAATCCCACGTCGCACACGAGGAGGAAGGGCAGCCAGCCTTCCTCGGGCGGCAGGTGTCAATGGTGGTTCGACCGTCCGCAAATCGGGCGGAGTAATTTTCCTCACTCCGTTGCGCTCGCCACCGGCGGAGCCGCGGGGCGGCTCCGCCGGTGGCGAGCGCTGCAGGTTGGGGGCCGAGCCCGTTATGTAACGCATTGCAGCGGCCTGGCGGTGGCGCATGCGATGCGCCCTGTGCGGGCGACGCGGCGGCAGCCTTGGGCGGGCGGCCCCGGCGACGCGGCAGCATGGGATCGGCGAGCCCGGCCGCGGGGTTGGGACGCGGTGCGGGCGGCAGCAGGCCGGCATGCTGGCGCATCCGGTAGCTGGAGCCCTCGATCTGCACGACAACGGCGTGGTGCAAAAGCCTGTCCAGCAGGGCCGTGGCGACCACGGGATCCCCGAAAACCTTGCCCCATTCCGAGAAGCCGCGATTGGAGGTCAGGATCATGGCGCCGCGCTCGTAGCGGGCGTTGACCAGCTGGAAGAACAGGTTTCCAGCGGCTGATCCGACGGCGAGGTAGCCGATCTCGTCGATGATCAGCAGCTGCGAGCGGCAAAGATAGCGGATGCGCTCGCGCAGGCGCCCCTCGCGCTCGGCCTTGGCCAGGCTGTCGAGGATGTCGGCGAGCGGCGAGAAGTAGACGCTGCGCCCGGCGCGCACGGCCTCGACCCC
>CALMVT010000315.1 GCA_937873175.1 uncultured Acetobacteraceae bacterium
CGCCCGCCCGGCCCGGTCCCGGCCCTGGACGCCGCGCGCTTCCTGGTGGATGCCGTTTCCGCCGCGCCGCCCCCGCCGCGGCCCGGGGCGCGTGCGCCGCTTTGGCCGGCCTTTGATGACCGGGTAGCCTGGCTGTGCACGCTGTTCGACCAGCTTGACGCGCGGCAGATGAGCCGGGAGCGCCCCTGATGGCCGGCAACATAGAATGGGTCCTGGGGCTTGTGTTCCTGTGCCTTCTGGTCGCGGAACTCGTCTCCGTCCGCCGCTCGATCCGCCGCGCCAAGGACTCCCCGCCTGCGCCTACCTCAGCGCCACCGCCGCGGGATGCGGAACGGTAGCATCGCCTGCACCCAGGGCGCGCGGAAGCGGTCCAGCAGCAGGCTTTCATGCACCGCGGTCGCGGCCTGGCCGAGCAGCCGCGTCTCGATCACGGAGCGAGAGTAGAACGGCGTGTCCTCCAGCGTTTGCCGCACGCTGGGCGCAGCGTCCGCCCGGGTGGCCCGCGCCACCCGCCACACGGGCGTGGGCGGCAGCACGGCCGGCGGCGGCGGCGGAAACGCTTCCACCCCGCCGTCCTGCCCGACCCGCAGCGCCAAGGACTGGTCGCCGCCCACCCGCCGGGTCGCGTTGTACAGGATCGCCGCCCCACGCCGCATCGGCGCGCGGCACCAGTCCCACTCGATGAAATCGTCTTCCAGCGCCGCGTCGCCGTCGTTGGTGTCGAGGTAGCCCGGTCCGGACCAGCGCAGCGCCGGGTGGGTCAGGGCAACCTCGACCCGGGACGCGGGCGCGATCGGCGACCAGCGATGGCGCCCGGCGCCGTCCAGCACGAAGCGCCGGCCCGTCACTGCGGAGGGATGAACGCGCACCGTGCCGCGCAGGCGGGAGGGCAGGGGGGCCGTCACCTCGTCGATGTCGATCACCAGCGCGCTGCCGTCCCAGCGGACGGAACTCGGCCCGATGGCGAGGTGCCGCGGCCCGCGGTCCACGGCAGCGGCGCCGCGCTCCGTCATCGCCCAGCGCCGCGGCCGGCCATACAGGGCGACGTTCAGCGCGCAGAACTGCAGGGGATCGCCGCCGCCGCGCCGCCGGGACCAGGCGTAGAACGGCGAGAACACGCTGCCCAAAAAGGCGATCAGGGTGATCCCATGCTGCCCGTCGTCGCTCAGCGCATCGACATACCACCAGGCGTAGCCGCCGCGGGCGACCGGGCGGTCGAAGTCCAGGCCGTCTTTTCCAGGTCCGCTAGCAAGCTCGCCGCCGCCAGCCGGCCGGACAGCGCCGCCATCGGTACCCCCGCGCCCGGATGCGTGCTGCCGCCCGCCAGGTAAAGCCCCGGCACCCGGGTCCGCGCTCCCGGCCGCTTGAACGTCGCCGTTGCCCCATGCACCGCCGGGCCGTACAGCGCCCCGCCCGTGCCCGGGAACAGTCGGTGAAATCCCTCCGGCGTCGTTGTTTCCGTCGCCTCCGGTGTCAGCGTCAGGCCGCATCGGGCCAGCAGGCGAAAGCTCCGGTCGGCGCATTGCTCGATCTCCGTGGGGGTGGGGGGGTGCGAGTCGCCGGTGGGCGGCGCGTTGACGAGGCACAGCAGGCGCTCAGGCCCGGCCGGGGGTGCGTTCTCGTCCGCGCGGTCCTGCGCGCAAACGTAAACGGTTGGCTCCCGCGGCAGCCGCCCTGCACCCAGGTCGCGGAACTCGGCGGCGTAGTCGCCCGAGAAGAACACGTTGTGGCGCGACAAGGGGAAGCCCTCGCTCCGGGCCACGGTTGCCCAGGTGACGGCCGAAAGCGACCGGTCCCGCGCCGCCACGGCCGGGGCCGCGCCGCGCACAGCCGCGCCCAGCAGCCCGGCGGCCACCGCGCCCGCGTCGGCGTTGGCCACCACCGCCTCCGCCGCGATCCGCTCGCCGTTCGCCAGCCGCACCCCGGCCACCCGGCCGCGCTCCACCAAGATTTCCGCCGCCTCCGCCCCGTAGCGCAGCGTGGCCCCGCGCGACGCCGCCAGCCCGGCCAGCGCCTGCGCGATCCCGTGCATGCCGCCGTCCACCAGCCACACGCCATCCTGCTCGACATGCGCCACCAGCATCAGCGTAGCCGGCGCGAGGAACGGCGAGGACCCGCAATACGTCGCATACCGCCCGAACAACTGCCGCAGCCGCGGGTCGCGGAAATGCTGGCTCAGCGCCTTCCAAAGCGTGTCGAACGGGCGGATGCCCCACAACGCCACGGCCCCGGCGTCGCGCACCAGCGATCCCATGGAGGGCCGCGCGCCCCGGATGAACGGCTTTTCCAGCGTCGCGTAGATGCGCCGGGCTTCCGCCGAGAACGCTCGGAATCCCGCCGCCTCCGAAGCACCCGCGAACCGCCCGATGGCGTCGGCCGATTGCTCCCCGTCGGCGAACAGGTCCAGCCTTTGGTCAGCGGTCCAGGCGTGCCGGGCCAGCACGCTGGCCGGGCGCAGGGTCAGGTGGTCGGACAACGCCGCGCCCGCGTCGGCGAAAATCCCCTCGAACACCCAGCGCATGGTGAACACGGTGGGGCCGGCATCCAGCCGCCGCCCGGCCACCGCGACCTGCCGCAGCTTGCCGCCCGGCGTTTCCGCGCGCTCCAGCAGCGTCACGTCCAGCCCGGCGCCCGTCAGGTCCAGCGCCGCCACCAAGCCGCCCACCCCGCCCCCGACAACGACGACCCGACGTGCCACCCCGCCCTCCAAAAACCGCTTGACCTTCATGTCAATTAACGTTGACAGTTCCGTTTGACAACTCAGCCTGACAGAACGGCAACCAGGGGAAACGCGATGGATGTCATGGGGCGGATCGAGCGGGCGTTGTATGCGGCGGTGTCGCGCGCCGATGTCGAGGCCTGTCCGCCCCGCCTCGCCGCCGCCATGCGCCATGCCGTGTTCCCGCGCGGCGCCCGCATCCGCCCGCGCTTGTGCCTCGCCGTCGCCGCCGCGTGCGGGGAAGACGAGCCGGAGGTGACCGACGCCGCCGCCGCGTCCATCGAGCTGCTGCATTGCGCGTCCTTGGTGCATGACGACCTGCCGTGCTTCGACGACGCCGACACCCGCCGGGGCCGGCCCACGGTGCACCGGGCGTTCGGCGAGCCGCTGGCCGTGCTGGCGGGCGACGCGCTGATCGTGCTGGCGTTCCAAACCCTGGCCTATGGCGCAGCGGTCACGCCGAAGCGCCTGGCGCCGCTGATGCTGACGATCGCCGGGTCAGTGGGCGTGCCTTGCGGCATCGTCGCCGGGCAGGCGTGGGAATGCGAGGCCTCCGTGGACCTCGCGCAGTATCAGCGGGAAAAGACCGGCGCGCTGTTCGCCGCCGCGACCGTCGCCGGCGCTGCTTCCGTGGGGGCGGAAGCCGAGCCGTGGCGTCCGCTGGGCGCGCGGCTGGGAGAGGCGTTCCAGGTGGCCGACGACATCCTCGACGCCACGGCCAACCCGGACGCGGTGGGCAAGCCCGTGGGCCGGGACCTCGCCCTGGACCGTCCCAGCGCCGTGCGCGAGCTGGGCCTCGACGGCGCGATCTTGCGCCTGGAGTCGCTGGCCGCCGCCGCCGTGGACGCCGTGCCGGCCTGCCCCGGCGCCACGGCGCTGCGCAGCCACATCCTGACCGAGACCATGCGCCTGCTGCCGAAGGAGCTGGCGCGGCACGCGGCGTGATGGCGGCGATCCTCGGGGAAGCCGCCCGGCGGATCGACCTGCGGGCGCAGCGCGACCGGCTGATCGCCAGCCCGCGCTTCCGACGCTGGGCCGCGGCCTTCCCGTTCACCCGGCCCATTGCCCGGCGACGCACCCGCGCGCTGTTCGACCTGTGCGCCGGGTTCGTTTACTCGCAGGTGCTGCTGGCCTGCGTGCAGTTGCGCGTGTTCGACATCCTCGCCGATGGCCCGCAAACGGTGGATGCCCTGGCGGCGCGGTTCGGCATTCCGCTGGACCGGACGCAGCGGCTGCTGCTGGCCGCCGCCTCGCTGAAGCTGCTGGCTCGGCGTCGCGACGGGCGGTTCGGGCTGGGTCCGCTCGGCGCGGCCATGGTCGGCAACGCCGCGGTGTCGGCCATGGTGCTGCACCACCGCGAACTCTACGCGGACCTGAGCGACCCGGTGGGGCTGCTGCAGGGGCGGGACGCGACCGGGCTGTCCCGGTACTGGGCCTATTCCGGCAACCCCGATGCCGCCGGCCTGGGCCGCGGCGAGGTCGCCGACTACACGGCGCTGATGGCCGCGTCGCAGCCGCTGGTCGCCGACGAGGTTTTGGCCGCCTACCGCATCGACCGGCATCGGTGCCTGCTGGACGTGGGCGGGGGCGACGGCAGCTTCCTGCAAGCCGCGGCGGTGCGGGCGCCGGGGCTGCAACTCATGCTGTTCGACCTGCCGCCCGTCGCGGAGCAGGCCCGCGCCCGGCTGACGGCGGCCGGGCTGACCGGCCGGTTCCAGGTCGCAGGCGGCGACTTCCTGGCCGAATCGCTTCCCGGCGGCGCGGACATCGTTTCGCTGGTCCGGGTGATCCACGACCACGACAACCCGGCCGCGCTCGCCATCCTGCGCGCGGCGCGGCGCGCCCTGCCGCCGGGCGGCACCCTGCTGCTGGCCGAACCCATGGCCGGAACGCCCGGCGCCGAGCCGATCGGCGACGCTTATTTCGGCTTCTACCTGCTGGCGATGGGTCGTGGCCGTGCCCGGACGCAGGCCGAACTCGTCGCGCTGCTGCACGCCGCCAGGTTCAGCAGCGTGCGCCGTGTCCCCACGCACACGCCGCTGCTGGTCAGCGTCCTCGTTGCTGAGGCGTCAGGCGGCACATCTGTAAATGATAGTTGACATACTGAACCGTCAGGATACGTTGACGGAACACTGAGGCCGTATCGGCCCGCACAGCTTCGGGAGGGCGCAGATGGAAGCAATGGCAGTTGTGCTCACCGCTCCCGAACGCTTGGCGCTCAGCCGTTTGCCGCTGGACGCCGCCGGTCCCGAGGACATCGTCGTCGATGTCGAGTGGAGCGGCATCAGCACGGGGACGGAGCGCCTGCTTTACACCGGGGCGATGCCGCATTTTCCTGGCATGGGCTACCCGCTGGTGCCGGGCTACGAATCGGTGGGCCGGGTTGCCGCCGTTGGCACTGCCGCGGGGCTGCGGGTGGGCGAGCGCGTGTTCGTGCCGGGCGCTCGCTGCTTCGGCGACGTGCGCGGCCTGTTCGGCGGCGCCGCGTCCCGCGTCGTGGTGCCGGCCGCGCGTGTCGCCGCGTTTGACGAGCGGTTGGGCGAAAACGCCGTGCTGCTGGCGCTGGCCGCGACGGCGCGGCACGCCTTGGCGCTGCCGGGGGTGGCGGCGCCCGACCTCATCGTGGGCCACGGCGTGCTCGGCCGCCTGCTGGCCCGGCTTGCCGTGCTGTCCGGGGTGCGGCCCGTGGTGTGGGAGCGCAACCCGGCCCGCGCCGGGGGCGCCGAGGGCTACGATGTCATCGATCCCGAGGCGGACAGCCGCCGCGACTACCGCGCCATCTTCGACGTGAGCGGCGATGCCGGGCTGCTGGACGCGTTGATCGGACGGCTGGCGCCGGGCGGCGAGGTGGTGCTGGCCGGGTTCTACAGCGACCGGCTGAGCTTCGCCTTTCCGCCGGCCTTTATGCGGGAAGCGCGCATCCGCATCGCCGCGCAGTGGGCGCCTGCGGACCTTGCGGCGGTGGCAGGGCTGGCTGGGTCGGGCGAGTTGTCGCTGGCCGGGCTGGTGACGCACCGCAGCGCCGCCGGCGATGCCGCCGGGGCCTACCGCACCGCCTTTGACGACCCGGCATGCCTCAAGATGATCCTCGACTGGAGAGACTGCCCATGAACGCCGTCGCACCCGCTCCGCAGGCTTCAGCGAAGATGAGCATGACGGAGGCGCTCCGGGCGGAGGCCGCGGTCGAGCCGGATGCCGTCGCCACGACGCCCGCGAAAAAGGAAACGCAGGTCATCGCGATCTACGGCAAGGGCGGCATCGGCAAGAGCTTCACCCTCGCCAACCTTAGCTACATGATGGCGCAGCAGGGCAAGCGCGTGCTGCTGATCGGGTGCGACCCCAAGAGCGACACGACATCCCTGCTGTTCGGCGGGCGGAGCTGCCCGACCATCATCGAAACCTCGTCGAAGAAGAAGCTTGCTGGGGAGAAGGTGTCGATCGGCGACGTGTGCTTCATCCGCGACGGCGTGTTCGCGATGGAGCTGGGCGGCCCGGAGGTCGGGCGCGGCTGCGGCGGGCGCGGCATCATCCATGGGTTCGAGCTTTTGGAGAAGCTCGGCTTCCATGAATGGGGCTTCGATTACGTGCTGCTGGACTTCCTGGGGGACGTGGTGTGCGGCGGCTTCGGCCTGCCGATCGCGCGGGACATGTGCCAGAAGGTGATCGTCGTTGCGTCCAACGACCTGCAGTCGCTGTATGTCGCGAACAATGTGTGCTCGGCCGTGGATTACTTCCGCCGCATGGGCGGCAACGTCGGCGTGGCCGGCATGGTGATCAACAAGGACGACGGCACCGGGGAAGCGCAGGCCTTCTCCGAGGCGGTCGGCATCCCCGTGCTGTCGGCCATTCCCGCCAACGAGGACATCCGCCGCAAGTCGGCCAACTACGAGATCATCGGCATGCCCGGCGGCACCTGGGCGCCGATGTTCGAGCAATTGGCGGAGCAGGTGGCCGAGGCGCCGCCAGTCCGTCCCACGCCGCTCGCCCATGACGCGCTGCTGAACTTGTTCAAGGGCGACGCCGTGGGCCGCAATGTCGTGCTGCAGCCCGCGACGGAGGCCGACATGTGCCCGGCCACCGTGCGCAGCAAAGCTTCCCTTGAAGTGATCTACGAGGGCGTTTGAGCATGGACGGCTCGGTCCCTCCCACCCCGCCCGACACCGGGTCCGGCTGCCACGGCGGCCGGGACACGATGCTCGAAGCGGCGCGGGCCGCGGGCAAGAGCGACGCGATGGACCGGCTGATGGCCGACTACCCGCGCGGGCCGCACGACCAGCCGCAGTCCATGTGCCCGGCTTTCGGCTCCCTCCGCGTGGGCCTGCGGATGCGGCGCACGGCGACGATCCTCAGCGGCTCCGCCTGCTGCGTGTACGGGCTGACCTTCACCTCGCACTTCTACGGGGCGCGGCGCACCGTGGGCTACGTGCCGTTCAACTCGGAAACGCTGGTCCGCGGCCAGTTGTTCGAGGACATCCGCGACGCGGTGTACGAGGTGGCGAAGCCCGCGGACTACGACGCCGTCGTGGTCATCAACCTGTGCGTGCCGACCGCCTCGGGCGTGCCGCTGGACCGGCTGCCGAAGCAGATCGACGGCGTGCGGATCATCGGCATCGACGTGCCGGGTTTCGGCGTGCCGACCCATGCCGAGGCCAAGGACGTGCTGGCCGGCGCGATGCTGCGCTACGCCCGGACGGAGGCCGAGCAAGGCCCCGTCGCCCGGCCCCGCCAGCAGGGGGACCTGCCGACCGTGGCGATGATCGGCGAGTTCTTCCCGGGCGACCCGCCCGGGGTCGGCGCGCTGCTGGCGCCCATGGGGCTGGCGCCCGCCCCGCCGCTGCCGTCTCGCGAATGGCGCGACCTTTACGCCGCGCTGGACTGCCAGGTGGCCGCGGCGGCGCACCCGTTCTACACGGCGACGGTGCGGGAATTCCGCGCCGCGGGCCGCCCGGTGGTGGGCAGCGCCCCCGTGGGCGTGGAGGGCACCGCCGCCTGGCTTGAGGCGGTCGGCCAGGCGGCGAACGTGTCCGCGGACCGCATCGACGCCGCCAAGGCGCGCGCCCTGCCGGCCATCCGCGCGGCGCTCGACGCCAACCCGATCCGCGCCCGCGTCACCGTGTCGGGCTACGAGGGGTCCGAACTGCTGGTCGCGCGCCTGCTGATCGAGGCGGGCGCGGAGGTGCCCTATGTCGGCACCGCCTGCCCGCGCACCGAATGGAGCGATGCCGACCGCGAATGGCTCCAAGAGCGGGGCGTCCACGTCCAGTACCGCGCTTCCTTGGAGCAGGACATGGCGGCGATGCGGGACGTGCGCCCGGACCTCGCCGTGGGCACGACGCCTTTGGTGCAGAAGGCCAAGGAGATGGGCATCCCGGCGCTTTACTTCACCAACATGGTCTCTGCCCGGCCGTTGTTCGGCGCGGCCGGGGCGGGGGCGCTGGCCGGGATCGTTGCGGCGCAGATCGGCGGCGGCGCCCGGTTCAACCGCATGGTGGCGTTCTTCGAGGGCGCTGGCGCCGGGGAAACTGCGGGCTACGGCTTCAACGGCGTGCCGCGGGAGCCGAAGGGCGCGCGGGACCGCTACCGCCGGGCGCGCGAAGCGCGGGCGCGGGCCGCCGAAGCGGTGGGGAACTAGGCGATGCTGGTGCTCGACCATGACCGGGCCGGCGGCTACTGGGGCGCGGTCTACGCCTTCACCGCCATACGCGGGCTGCGGGTGGTGATCGACGGCCCCGTGGGTTGCGAGAACCTGCCGGTGACAGCGGTGCTGCACTACACGGACGGCCTGCCGCCGCACGAGCTGCCGGTGGTCGTCACCGGGCTGTCCGAGGACAACCTGTCGATGGACGGCACGGAAGGCGCGTTGCGCCGGGCGTCGGCAACCGGGGATGTGGATATCCCGTCCGTCGTCGTGACCGGCAGCATCGCCGAGATGATCGGCGGCGGCGTCACGCCGGAAGGCAGCAACCTCCTTCGCTTCATCCCGCGCACCATTGACGAGGATCAGTGGCAGGCGGCCGACCGGGCGATCTACTGGCTGTGGACCGAGTTCGGCGCCAAGCGGGCGAAGCCGAAGCCGCGTGCCCCCCGCGCGCCCGGCGCGAAGCCGCGGGTCAACATCATCGGACCCATCTACGGCACCTTCAACATGCCGTCCGACCTGGCCGAGATCCGCCGTTTGGTCGAGGGCGTGGGGTGCGAGATCAACCTGGTGTTCCCCTTGGGGGCGCACATTGAAGACGTGACGCGCCTGCCGGACGCGGACGTGAACATCTGCCTGTATCGCGAATTCGGCCGGCAGCTTTGCGAGGAGCTGGACCGCCCGTACCTGCAGGCGCCCATCGGCCTGTTCGCCACGACCAACTTCCTGCGCACGCTCGGCGAGCTTGCGGGGATCGACCCCGAGCCGTTCATCGAGGCCGAGAAGCACACCACGATCAAGCCGGTCTGGGACCTGTGGCGCAGCGTGACGCAGGACTTCTTCGCGACCGCGAGCTTCGCCGTGGTGGCGACCGACACCTATGCGCGGGGCCTCCGGGGCTTCCTGGAAGGCGAGCTGGGCATCCCCTGCACCTTCAGCTTCAGCCGCACGGCGGGTGCCAAGCCGGACAACGCGGCGGTCCGCGCCGCCATGCGCAAGTCGCCGCCCTTTGTCCTGTATGGCTCCTTCAACGAGCGGATGTATGCGGCGGAGCAAGGGGCGCGCTGCATGTATATCCCGGCCTCCTTCCCCGGCGCCGTGGTGCGCCGGGCCACGGGCACGCCGTTCATGGGCTATGCGGGGGCGACCTACCTCGTCCAGGAATTCTGCAACGCCCTGTTCGACGCGCTGTTCCACATCCTGCCGCTCAGCACGGACATGGACCGGGTGGACCCCACGCCCGTGGCGACCGCCGAGTGGAACGCCGGCCCGTGGGACGACAACGCGGTGGCGCTACTGGATCAGCACGTCGCGGCCGAGCCGTTCCTGCTGCGCATCTCCGCCGCCAAGCGGGCGCGGGACCGGGTGGAGCAGGACGCGAAGCGGGCACGGGAAGGCCGGGTCACGGCGGCCCGCGTCGAGCAGTCGCTGGCCGCGATGGCGGCGGGGCGGGCAGCGTGAGCGGGGCGGCATACGCCGAGCGCGGCACCGCCGGACGCCAGGCGTCCCGGCGCAAGACATCCGGCGGGCGCTGCCCGCGGGACGGTGGCTGTGGCGTGCGCCACGGCGAAAACCCTGCCGCACGGGAAAAGTGCGGCCACAGCGGAGAAAGGAGGTTCCAATCATGTCTGACGTCAACATGCGGGCCAGTTCGAGCTCGGGCCTGACCGACTCGGAGGCGCGCGAGTTCCACAGCATCTTCGTCACCAGCTTCATCGTGTTCACGGTGATTGCGATCATCGCGCACTTCCTGGTTTGGCAGTGGCGCCCGTGGCTGCCCGGGCCGAACGGCTACCCGGGGCAGCAGGCGCTGCTGGACGGCGTGATGTTCGCGAAATCATTCCTGGCATAAGGGAGAAAACCGATGTGGCGTGTATGGCTGCTGTTTGACCCGCGTCGCGTGCTGGTCGCCTTGTCCATTTTCCTGTTCGTTCTGGCGCTGCTGATCCACTTCATCCTGCTCAGCACCAGCCGGTTCAACTGGCTGGAAGGCCCGGCCCGGCCCGGCACAGTGTCCCAGTTGGCGCCTTTGCCGCAGGCGGCGCCTCGATAACCCTAGCCGTGGCAGTGGGCTGCGCCGGGCTATCCCGGCGCAGCCCGCCGCCAGCACCACGTCGTTCGACCAAGGGGTTTCACCATGGCGATGCTTACATTCGAGGAGAAGTACCGCGTCCGAGGCGGCACCCTGGTCGGCGGCGACTTGTTCGACTTCTGGGTTGGCCCGTTCTACGTCGGCTTCTTTGGCGTCACGTCGATCTTCTTCTCGGCGCTTGGGACCGCGCTGATCATCTACGGCGCGGCAATTGGCGGCGATTGGAACATTTGGCGCATCAACATCGCGCCGCCGGATATCCGCTACGGCCTGGGCTTCGCGCCGCTCAGGGAAGGCGGGCTGTGGCAGGTCATCACGATCTGCGCCATCGGCGCTTTTGTGTCCTGGGCTCTGCGCCAGGTGGAAATCAGCCGCAAGCTCGGCATGGGCTACCACGTCCCGTTCGCCTTCGGCGTCGCGATCTTCGCCTACGTTTCGCTGGTGGTGATCCGGCCGGTGCTGATGGGCGCCTGGGGCCACGGTTTCCCTTACGGGATCCTGAGCCACCTCGATTGGGTGTCCAACACCGGCTACCAATACTTGCACTTCCACTACAACCCGGCGCACATGCTGGCGATCACCTTCTTCTTCACCACGACGCTGGCTTTGTCCTTGCACGGCGCGCTGGTGCTGTCGGCGGCGAACCCGCCCAAGGGGCAGGCGGTGAAGACAGCGGAGCACGAGAACACGTTCTTCCGCGACACCATCGGCTGGTCCATCGGCACGCTGGGCATCCACCGGCTGGGCCTGTTCCTGGCGCTGTCCGCCGGGTTCTGGAGCGCGGTGTGCATCATCATCAGCGGACCCTTCTGGACCCGCGGCTGGCCGGAATGGTGGGGCTGGTGGCTCAACCTGCCGATCTGGCGATAACGAACGGGAAAGGAGCGCAATCATGGCCGAGTACCAGAACCTATTCACCCGCGTCCAGGTCCGCGGACCCGTTTACGCCGGGGTGCCCGTCACCGGCACCAGTTGGACCCGGTCCGGCAAGCCGTTCTACATCCACATATTCGGCAAGCTCGGCGACGCGCAGGTCGGGCCGCTTTACCTGGGCATCACCGGCATCGCCTCGCTGGTGTGCGGCTTCATCGCGTTCGAGATCATCGGCCTCAACATGTGGGCATCGGTGAACTGGGACCCCGTGCAGTTCGTCCGCCAACTGTTCTGGCTGGCGCTGGAACCGCCGGCGCCCAGCTACGGCCTGCGCTTCCCGCCGCTCGCCCAGGGGGGCTGGTGGCTGATGGCCGGGTTTTTCCTCACGGCGTCCATCCTGCTGTGGTGGACGCGGATCTATCTGCGGGCAAAGGTGCTCGGCCTGGGAAACCACGTCGCCTGGGCCTTCGCGTCGGCCATCTGGCTTTACCTGGTGCTCGGCTTCATCCGGCCGCTGCTGATGGGAAGCTGGAGCGAGGCGGTGCCGTTCGGCATCTTCCCGCACCTCGACTGGACCGCAGCGTTCTCGCTCCGATATGGCAACCTGTTCTACAACCCGTTCCACATGCTTTCCATCGTGTTCCTTTACGGCTCGACGCTGCTGTTCGCCATGCACGGCGCGACCGTGCTCGCCATCAGCCGCTTCGGCGCGGAGCGCGAGCTTGAGCAGATCATCGACCGCGGCACCGCGTTCGAGCGGGGCACGCTGTTCTGGCGCTGGACCATGGGCTGGGCCGCTTCGGCGGAGAGCATCCACCGCTGGGCCTGGTGGTTCGCGATACTGACCCCGCTGACCGGCGGCATCGGTATCTTGCTGACCGGCACCGTTGTGGACAACTGGTTTCTCTGGGGCGTAAAGCACGGCATCGCGCCTAGCTACCCGGCCGTTTGGGGCCAGGTGGTTGACCCGGCGCTGACGCAAGGAGCCATCCGATGATCCCCGGCATGAAGCTAGGCTTAGGCCTGCTCGGCGCCGTTGGCGCGACGCTGCTCGGGGTCGCGATGATCTCGGAGTTTCAGGCGCCGCCGTTGGAGGTGGTGCAGCGCGGCTTCCGCGGCGTGGCGATGGAGGTGAACTACAACGAGAAGCAGCTCGCCACCTACCTCGCGGAGAACAAGGTCCCGGCGTCGCTGCCGCAGGCGCCGGCTGCGGGGGCGAAGGCGGGGGCCGTTTACAAGAACGTCCAGGTGCTGGGTGACCTCAGCGTCGGCCAGTTCACCCGCTTGATGGTGTCGATCACCAACTGGGTGTCGCCGAAGCAGGGCTGCGCCTACTGCCACAACACCGCCAACATGGCCGAGGACAACCTTTACACCAAGATCGTGTCCCGGCGCATGTTCCAGATGACGCAGTACATCAACGCCGATTGGCAGCAGCATGTGCAGGGCACCGGGGTGACGTGCTACACCTGCCACCGCGGCAACCCGGTGCCCAAGAACATCTGGTTCACCGATCCGGGGCCGCGGACATCGGGCAGCGGCATGATCTCCGCCGGTGCAGCGACGGGCCAGAATCTTGCGGCCAAGTCGGTGAATTATGCCTCGCTGCCGTATGACCCGTTCACGCCGTTCCTGGAAAACGACCACTCGATCCGCGTGCAGGGGGATGAGGCGCTGCCCGGCTCCAACCGGCACTCCATCAAGGAAGCGGAGTGGACCTTTGCGCTGATGAACTACTTCAGCAACTCGCTCGGGGTGAACTGCACGTACTGCCACAACAGCCGGGCCTTCAGCGACTGGTCGCAAAGCAGCCCGGCCAAGGTGGTCGCGTGGCACGGCATCAACATGACCCGGAACCTCAACAACGATTACCTGAAGTCGCTCACCAACGCCTGGCCGGCCAATCGGCTGGGTGCCACGGGCGACTCGCCGAAGCTCGCCTGCGCCACCTGCCACCAGGGCGTTTACAAGCCGCTCTATGGCGTCAGCATGTTGAAGGACTTCCCGGAACTGGCGCATCCCGGCGGGGCGGGGCTGGCCTACCTCAATGCGTCCTGGACGCCGCCGGGCGGCAGCCTGGAGCAGGCGAAGCCCGCGGATCAGCCGAAGATCAGCCAGTAAGAAGATCAGCCAGTAAGAAGATCAGCCAATAATTCGTGCGAGGGGTGCGGCCACGGCCGCGCCCCGTTCGTGCGCCGGCCTTGCCGGCCTTCGATTTCTTCCCATCATATCCAGTCCACGTGGAAAACTTCGCGGTGCGGGTTGCGATGCGCGGCCCGTTGTGCGACCGCTTCCGCGGACGCTGAATTCGACGAGGGGCTAGGGGTCGCGCATGGATAGCATGGAGATCAACAAGGCGGTTGCCGCGTTCCTGATCGCGGGCATCGCCTTCATGGGGTCCGGGCTGATCAGCGATGCCCTGGTGCATCCGAAAGCCATCAAGGGCACGGCGATCAAGGTTGACCTGCCCAGCGAGCAGACCGCGGCTGCGGCGCCGGCAGAGGCGGAGCCGCCGATCGCCACCCTGCTCGCTTCCGCCGACCCTGCCCGCGGCGAGGCGGGCGTCAAGAGCGCCGGCTGCGTCGCCTGTCACAGCTTCAACGAGGGCGGCAAGGCCGGGGTCGGCCCGAACCTTTATGGCGTGGTCGGCGCGCCGCACGGCCACATGGAAGGCTATGCCTACTCGACGGTGCTGAAGGGCAAGCAAGGCCCTTGGACCTATGAGGCGATGAACGAGTGGCTGAAAAAGCCAAGCGCCTATGCTCCAGGCACCAAGATGAGCTACGCCGGCCTGTCGGACCCGAAGAAGCGGGCCGACATCATCGACTACCTGCACACCTTGGCCAAGGATCCGGTGCCGTTTCCGGCCGCCCCGGCGGGGCAGAAGGCCGCTGCCGCTGCGCCAAAGGCCGACGCCGCGGCGCCCAAGGCGGCCGTTGCCAACGCTTCGCCCAACCCGGCGCCAGCGGACGGCGCTCCTCCGGCGGCCGGGTCGGATGTCACCGCCCTGCTGGCGTCTGCCAATCCGGATGCCGGCAA
>CALMVT010000316.1 GCA_937873175.1 uncultured Acetobacteraceae bacterium
ATGCGCTTGCCGCCGTTCGCCGCCAACTCTGGATCGCACAGGCTTTCTCAACCTCGGCGCCGGACCGGAACATGGCGACAATCCCGCGCGCACTCCTCGACAGCTTCACCGAAGCTGCTTGCTACCCAGCCTGAAAAGGCCAAAGTCAAGCTGAGGACGGCGTCGTCTATAGGACAGAAATGCACTGGGCTGACACAATGACGCGTTGCGGCCCGGCCCGAGTAAATGGGTCGCGGGGTTTCTTGCCGAGGATCGCGGGTGGCAGCATGTTGCACGGAGGTGGCCTGTGGCAGCGCAGGATGGGCTGACGTAAGAAGTTTGCCCGTAACTGCCCAGGTTGATCGGCTGAGATAATTGTTGACCGGTCACGGGCGAGCATGAGTCAGGGTGTTGGTGACACCATCCATGGACATTCAGACAGCGGACGACGACGCGGCTGGGCTTCAAGCGCTGGTTGCCGAATTGCGTGCGCAGAACGCGGCGCTCGTCGCGCAGAACGCGGCCCTGCTGGCGCGCGTGGCTGAGCTTGAACGCCAGGTTGGGCTGAACAGCGCCAACAGCGGCAAGCCGCCGTCGAGCGATGGTTTGAAGAAGCCTGTCCGTGTCAGCAGCCTGCGCGAGACGTCGGGCAAGAAGCCCGGCGGGCAGAAGGGGCACCCGGGCAAGACGTTGCGCCGTGCTGAGGCACCCGATGCCACGGTCGATCATTTTCCGCCGGCCTGCGACAGCTGTGGAGCGGCCCTGAGCGAGGCAATGGCCACCGGTCATACCGCCCGGCAGGTGTTCGATCTGCCCGAACCGCGGCCTCTGGTCGTGACCGAACACCGCGCCCACCGGTGCCACTGCACCGCCTGCGGCAGGCAGACGCGCGCGGCGTTCCCCGCAGGCGTGACTGCACCGGTGCAATACGGCGCCCGGGTCGCGGCCTTTGTCGTCTATCTGCTGCACTACCAGTTGCTGCCCGAGAAGCGTCTGGCCGAACTGATGGCCGATCTGTTCGGTGTGAACCTGGCAACGGCGACCGTCGCCGCCATGAGCCAAACCTGTGCCGCGCGGTTCGAGGGTTTTGCCACCACGGTGCGCGATCATGTCGCGGCGGCGGCGGTGAAACACCTCGACGAGACCGGCTTTCGGATCGGCGGCAAGACGCAGTGGCTGCATATCGCATCGACCATCCTGCTGACGTTCTACCGCGTCTCCCCCAAGCGGGGCAGCCTGCCGCACAACGTCACCGGCGTTGTCGTCCATGACCACTGGAGGCCGTATTATACCCTGAAGGGCGTGCTGCACGCGTTATGCAATGCGCACCACTTACGTGAACTCAAAGCGCTGGTTGAGATCGAGAAAGAAGACTGGGCGCGCAAGATGCAACGCCTGCTGCGCCGGGCCAGGCATGCGGCCAATCTCGCCCGCGAGCAGGGCAAGCCGCTGCCGCCGCGTCTCATCGCGCTGTTCGAACGATGCTACGACGCGGTCCTTGCGGATGGTCTCGCGTTCCATGATGGCCAACTCCCCCTGGTCCGCCCGGCCAGCAAAGCCAAACGCCGCGGACGCCAACCACGCCGGGTCGGACACAACCTGCTGCTGCGTCTGAGCAGCCGAAAGCAGGATGTGCTCCGCTTCCTGTCCGATCCCGCCGTGCCGTTCACCAACAACCTGGCCGAACGCGACGGCCGGATGATGAAACTGCGGCAGAAGATCTCCGGCGGCTTCCGCACCGTGGACGCAGCCGCCGAGTTCGGGACCATTCGCTCGCTGCTCTCGACGGCGAAAAAGCAGGGATGGGACATTCTGAGCACACTCACCGCTCAGCCCTCCCAACTGCTCGCGCAACTGCGCACCGGCTGATCCCTCAGCAAACCTGGGCAGTTACCTCTGATCAGACATAGTACTTGCTGAACGATTTAATCGTGCATTGACAGGAGCCGCGAAATCAAATTTCCCATATTCGTTCAGCAGATTTGGTAAACTGTTCAGCAACGCCGGATGGCTCGTTAAATCATCCAGCCGTTGAAGTGTTTGGTAGGCCAGCCTGACCTGTTCTCTCCCGGACCATCGGGCAGCACCGGACGTAGCACCTACATGGGATGCCTTGTCGACCGGACACGGCAGGCGCTGACTGGGTTGCTGGCCTGTCTGTCCAAGGTCCACATTGGCGTCTCCACGCCGGCACCCAGTGGTGATGCCGGTGAGCGCCGAGAAGGTCTGCGCGCAGCACCTGGCGCGCAGGGCGGTGATCTACGTCCACCAGTCTTCGTCCGATCGGGTCCAGCACAACAGGGGTAGCCTGCTAACGAGGAGACTCAGTCCAAGACGGGTTGCGAGTCGTACGTCGTAGGTGTGGAATCGAGGGATCGCATGGCACGTCAGATTCCGCGTCACCCACAAACCCAAGTGTGGAAAGCAGTGAGCGAACTGTGGAAACGAGGGACACGCAACATCAAACATCAATGGTTTAATCAGTTATCCCGTGGAAAGCGGGGACCAAGCTAATAGAGACTCTTCTAATATCTTCCTAATAGATAAATCCCTCGATTCCACAGCGACGAACGCTGCTGATCATGGCAATATCAGCCCAGTTTGTTGGAGTGGGTCGGATGGCGGCGGTCCATGATTTGATTGAGGCTCGGGGGAAGCAAGGCGCGCTCGAAGCAGGCCTTGAGCGTTCCCTTGTCGAGGTTGCAGTCAACTACCTGTCGGACGAAGACACCGGCTTGGGGTTCGCATACAGCGGCTGGGCGCAGTGCGCCCTGCCCCACAAGAAACTTGCCGACGATGCGCATTGGGGCATCACGAGCGAGAAAGTACGTCTCGTCGTGGAGCCTGGACGGCGCCCGGTAGAAGGCACCGAGGATCTCGAGTGGATCGGTGTCCCTTATGGATCGCATGCCCGCCTGATCCTTCTTTATCTTCAAACCGAAGCCTTGCGGACGCAGTCACGCGAGGTCGAACTGGGCCGGTCACTGCGGGAGTGGCTTGGGAAGCCCGGGATC
>CALMVT010000317.1 GCA_937873175.1 uncultured Acetobacteraceae bacterium
GGTTTCGGCGAGCACCCGGGACGGGCGCAAGATCCGGCTAGTGGACGCCGGGACCACGGCGACGGCGAGCCAGGTACCGTCGGCATCGACCAACGCCACGCGCTTGCGCCCCAGCACCGTCTTGGCGGCGTCAAAGCCGCGCGGCCCCGCGAAAACCGTAGAATTTGCGCTGGACCGGGATGGCAGGCGCTTTCGCTGCGCGAAACGCCGGTTTCACCGACTGCGTGTCGATGATGCCCAAGCTGGGCTCGGGCTTGCGGCCCGCCGCACAACGCTGCAGGCAAGCCACGTCGCACAGCAGCCGGTCAAAGAAGCCCAGCTCCAGCCATCTGCGGAACCAACCGTACACGGTCCGCCATGCCGGAAAGCCGGCGGGCAGGGCGCGCCAGGGCCCGCCGACGCGCAAGTGCCAGGCGATCGCGCCGACAACAAGCAACACGGGCGTCGCCTTCTCGCTGCGCGGCGGGTCCGCCCGCTCCAGCCACCGCGCCATCTTCTCGACCGCGCAGGTCGACACCATCTCCTTTAGGCCCGCCTCGTGGCGTGCCCGATGCGCCTTGGTCCACATCTCTGCTCCCATCCGCCCGGCCAGGCGGACCCTCGTGATCTCTGAGAGTGGAAATGGGATCGAGGCACAAACGGGTCACTCAAACAGGCTCTAAGACAGCCGAGGCTTACAAAATGCTATAGCTGCACATTACCATCGCTGCCTTCGCTTGAACCGGTAACTAACCCGCCGTGATACAAGCCGTCTTGCCTTGGGGTGCCTGCGTTCCCCAAACTACCCGATTTTCATGTGAAACAATCGTGACAGCCTGAGTGCTGGGAGTGCGTGGTGCCGAACCCAACCATTGATGTCCTGATCCCTGTCTTCAACGCAGCGAAAACGGTAGAAAGCGCCATCACCTCTATACAAGCCCAGACCCTGCGCGACATCCGGATCATCGTCGTCAACGACGGCTCGACCGACGGCACGCAGGCCATCATTGAACGGCTGGCAGCGGTGGATAGCCGATTGGTGCTCATCAATCGACCCAATGGCGGGATCGTCGATGCGCTCAATGCGGGCCTTGCCGCCTGCACGGCGGATCTGATTGCGCGCCACGACGCCGACGACATCGCCGTGCCCGATCGGTTCGAGAAACAGCTCAACTGGCTGCGCAGCCACCCCGAATGCAGTGCGGTATCCGGAGCAATCATTGAGATCGACGAAGCTGGCCGCAAGCTCAGACCACAAGGCGTCCCGAGCTCGCCCGACCTGGCGGACGCCGAGCACTACCCGCAATGGGAACCCCATTTGGTCCACCCTTTCCTGATGCTGCGCCGCGCAGCCATAGAGGCGGTCGGCGGCTACCGCTACGTTTTCCACGCAGAGGACACGGACCTGTATTGGCGGCTGCAGGAGATCGGGCAACTGGCTAACATGCCGGACTTGCTCGGCTGCTACCGCATCCATAGCCAAAGCGTGACGAGCGCCTCGACGCTTAACGGTCGGATCGCCGCGATGAGTTCGCAGTTGTGCGGCCTCTCGGCCATGCGGCGCCGGGCTGGCCGTCCGGACATCGCGTTCCCGCCATCAGCCCTGTCTGAGTATAAGCAGGCGCGCACCCTCAAGGACATCGTACGACTGGGCAGCCGCGGGCTGGACGCGAAAGAGACTACGCGGCTCGCGGCGTCCACCTCGGCAAAGCTGCTGGAAGTGTCGGCCTATCGTCCCTACGAGCTTGACGGTCAGGACTGCGCCTTTATCCGCGATACGATCATGCGCGCGCTGCCGTCGATGACGCTGAGCAACCGGACCTTATGCGTGCGAAGACTTTCGGGGACCGCTGCGCGGCTTGCGGCGCAGGGTCACGTCTCTGCCGCCCTTCGGCTGTCGCCGGTCAGATACTATCCACTTGTCGCCGCCCGCTTCGCGTTGCGGACCATGCTGCCGAATTCGCTCCGCTACGGAATGCGCAAGATGGCCGGTCGGCCTGCAATGGTGAAGTAGCATGTGAATCGCCGATGCTCGTGCGAGCGCCGTGTCAGCATATTGCACAGATCCGGGGAGTAGGCGTGGTCGCCCCGGCCCCATTCGAGGGCAGGCAGTTTGAAAGGCGCCACCTTTGTCGGCAGGGAAGCCGAGGCGGTAGAGTTCATGATGGCGCACAGCGGACACTTGACCGCTGTGCGTCGAGCCATGAACGAAGGAACGGCGCTTCCCGCACGTGTGCGGCATGCAGCGCCTGCAAGGGAGCCGACTTCCGGAGGCCCCCCGCACGTCACGGAAGCGCCGAGCCGAGCCGAGCATGCTCGGCCGACCTGGCCTATGCTACATCGAGTGCACCAGCGGCTGGGTGGATCGGCATGGACGTGGACGAGGACCGGATCGACGAGGCGGTGCTGGCGCTGCTGTGGCTGACGCTGCACAACGGGGCACGGGCGTGGAAGGGCCACGACTGGGACGCGCTCGACCGCTTGCACCGCAAGGGCCTTATCCTCAACCCGGCGAACAAGGCGAAGTCGGTGGTGTTGACCGAAGACGGGCTGCACGAAGCGGAGCGGCTGTTCGAGGCGCTGTTCGCCCGTCGTCCCGCCCCTGCGCGTTGAGGCCAAGGGTCAACAATGGCCATCCTGGTGAACATCGACGTTCCGGACCTCGGGGCCGGGATCGCGTTCTACACCCGGGCGTTTGGCCTGACGGTCAAGCGCTATCTGGGCGGGCAAACGGCGGAGCTGTCCGGCTGGACCGTTCTCTAATCGCGTCTCCTTTGTCAACGGCTTCATGCTTGCTGCTGTTGTCGCCATGCCGGGGTCACGGTTCTCTCCGCGGTCGGCGTTTGCCGCCGCAACATCTGATCCGAAGCACAGGCGCTGCAATGTTTACAATGGGCTCGCATGGAAACCATGCGGCCCAACGGCCCCCCTCGCAGCTCGCCTGCACTCTCGCCCCGGCGGGCAACCCGCACCCGCGCCGGCGTCTTGCGCGGGTGGATCTCGTCAGGGTTTGGTCAGGCCGCCGCTGCCTGCTCCGTCCAGCGGAACGGCTCGCCGGACCGCCAAATGCTGTGCAGGATCGTCGAACCGAGAGGTTCGCCGGACACGGCCAGCTTGCGGGCCAGCGCCACGCGCGCTTTGCCGATGCCGGACCGCTTCGCGATCGCTTGCGCCCAGTTCTTTAACGGCGAGGTCCGCTTGACCCGCGTCAGCAGCACGACTGCCGCCTCATACAGCAGCGTGCGCGCCAGCGTGTCGCCGCACCGCGAGATCCGGCCGCTGCGGTCCACCTCGCCCGATTGATACTGCCTGGGCGTCAGCCCCATGTGTGCGCCCACCGATCGCGACCGGGCGAAACGCTCGGGGTCCTCGACCGTGCTCACATAAGCCAGCACGGACAAGACCCCGATGCCAGGCACGCTCACCAAAAGCCGGCAGGTCGGGTCTGCCTTTGCCAACGCACGCACCTCCTTGTCGAACGCGACAACCTGTTCGCGCAGCTGGCGCCAGGCCACCAGCATGGGCCGGACAACCGGCGCCAAGTCGTCGCGGTCGGCCAGCAACTCCTCAACGCGCCGGTCGAACGGAAGCCCGCGCATGGCGCCGGGCAGCAGGCCAAAGGTCTTGAGCACGCCCCGGATGTGGTTCGACAGCCGCGTCGTCATGCCGACGAGCTGCGCCCGGGCACCCAGCAGGGCACGCGCCCGGTGCGCGTCGAGCGACTTCACGTGCACCGGCCGATACCAGCCTGTGCGCATGATCTGCGCCAAGCCCTCGGCGTCGTTCTGGTCGGTCTTGTTCATCTGCATCTTGAGCGCGGCACTGGCGTGCCGGGCGTCGAGGCAAGTGACATCGAGCCCTCGGCCGCGCAGCTCATGCACAAGCCAGGGCGTCATGGGGCCGGTCTCGACGCCGATCTTGGCGTTCCC
>CALMVT010000318.1 GCA_937873175.1 uncultured Acetobacteraceae bacterium
CCGTCAACTTGTTGGACTAAGATCGCGATGGCCCGCAATGAGGACGACGCGTTCGTGGTTATGCCGCCGTGGTGGTACTAGTGGGCTCGGCCCAAACCTGAAAGGCTTGGGTCCGGGTAGCTCGATTGCGTATTCCGGTGATCCTGGACGTCCAATCCGGTCCATCGTGAACACTCAATCCGCTGATCCTGAACACGCGCCGGAGCTTGCCTGAGCGAGGCGCTGCCGGCGTGGTGTTGGACATTGGGGCGGTGTCACTGACGGGTTTGGATGTCTCACTCCGCCATGGCGTCGGTCAAGCTTTCTTCCCTGTCGGCCCCCTGTGGCTTGCGCAAGCTGCCGCCCTTGAGATTGAGGCGGTAGGCACGATGGACCAGGCGATCGATGATGGCGTCTCCAAGCGTCATGTCGCCAATGACGTCGTGCCAGCGCTTCACAGGAACCTGGCTGGTGATGATCAGTGAGCCCTTGTCGTAGCGATCATCCACGATCTCCAGCAGGTCTCGGCGTTGCTCGGCCGTCAGTGGCTCCGGCCCCCAATCGTCGATGATGAGCAGGCGAGTGCGTTCCAGCATGGCGAGCAGACGCGGCAGTCGGCCTTCTCCCCGGGCGGTCGCAAGATCGGCAAACAGCCGCGGCGCCCGTTTGTAGAGCACCGAGTAGCCCTCCCGGCAGGCCTTGTGACCGAGTGCACAAGCCAGCCAACTCTTGCCCACCCCGGTCGGACCCTCGATGACCACGTGGGCATGCTCGCGGATCCAGCCGCAGCCGGCGAGCTTCAGGAACAGCGCTCGGTCCAAGCCGCGGGGCGCGTGGAAGTTGGTGTCCTCGATCACCGCCGCCTGTCGCAGCTTGGCCTCGCGCAGCCGGCGGCCCAGGCGCTTGTTGTCCCGGCTTGTCGCCTCCCGGTCGACCAGCAGGCCAAGCCAGTCCTCGCGCGACAACTCCGCCGCATCGGCCATGCTTTGCAGTTCGAGAAAGGCTTCCGCCATGGCGGACAAGCCAAGGCTTCGCAGGCGTTCGGCAGTGGGGTGGGTCAGCATCGCACTCTCCTTAATGATAGTAGCCGGGGCCGCGGATGTTCTCGTGCAGCAGGCTGGGCGCCTCGGCCGGACTGGCCACCTGGTCCTGGCGGTTCTTCAGGATGGTGGTGACCGACGTGTAGGAGCGTGTCCCCAGGGCCAGCGCCCGAGCACAGGCGGCGTCGACCCGCTCCGTGCCATAGCGACCGACCAGGCCCAGGATGCCGATGCAGGCACGAAACCCCTGCTCGGGATGCGGGCGAGAGCGCAGGATCAACTCGGCCAGCGTCGCCGTGTCATCGCCGATCGCCGCTGCCTCGCGCCGGATGCGGTCGTGCGTCCAGTCCCGATAGCGGCGGTGCGAGCTCGGCATGTGCTCGACCGTCGTGCTCGGGCGCTGTCGGCCGGCAGTGCTGCGGACGTGGCTGGCCACCCGCTTGCCGTGATGGAAGATCTCGACCGTGCCGGCGGTGATCCGCGCCTCGACCTCCTGGCGCAGCAGGTGATGCGGCACGGAGTAGAAGTGCTTGTCGATCTCGACGTGATAGTCGAGCCCGACCCGGCGCCGTTGCCAATCCGCATACTCGTAGGCCACCGGCGGCAGCGCGAGCAGCGCGGAACGGTCGAAGCGCTCGAACAAAGCGCGCCGGGTCGTGTCCCAGCCGCGCATCGTCCGGTCGTTCAGCTGCTCGACCAGTTCGGCGATGGCGGCGTTCAGTTCGGCCAGGGAGAAGAACTGCCGGTGTCGCAGGCGTGCCAGGATCCAGCGCTGCACGACCTGTACGCCGACCTCTACCTTGGCCTTGTCGCGGGGTTTATACGGCCGGGCGGGGACGATTGCCGTGCCGTAGTGCGTCGCCATCTCGCCGTAGGTTCTGTTCACCGCCGGCTCATGGAAGCAGGCGCGCGTGACCCCGGCTTTGAGATTGTCGCTGACCACCTGGCGTGCGACCCCACCGAAATAGCCGAACGCCGCACATGGGCGCCGATCCAGTCCGGCAGCGTTTGGCTCCAGGTTGCCCGCGCGTAGGTGAAGCTCGACGCCCCAAGGACAGCGACGAAGATCTCGGCTTGCCGCTTCTCCCCGGCTGCCTCGCTGACCTCCATCGTGCGCCCGGCAAAGTCGACGAACAGCCGCTCGCCGGCCGGATGCACCTGCCGCAGGGTCGGTTTCAGCCGGCCCACCCACTCCCGATACAAGTCGCAAAACCAGGAGTAGCCGAACCCATCCGGCGCCGCTGCCCGGTGCTCCTCCCACAGCAACGCCATCGTCACGTCGCGGCGCCGCATCTCGCGATGCACCTCGCCCCAGTCCGGCACCGGGCGACGATCTGTCGGGAGGTCCGGCAGCGGCGGGAACAGCAGCAGCTCCAGCCGCTCGTCATCCAACCCATCCGGCAACGGCCAGCCGAGCTTCGCCCGTCTTGCCCGGCCCACGTAGCCGTTCACCGTGCCCAGACCGAGCTGCAAACTCCGGGCAATCACCCGCTGCGGCAGACCCTGTCCAAGGTGCAGCCGCAAGACGTCACGTATGTTCCGCATCGACACTCTCTCACCTGGCATCCCGGCCCCCTGCTGCTCGGCAGGAACAAGGCTACCCTGGGTTGAAGACTGTCAGCGCCACCGTCCCGGTTGTCCTCCGGTAGCGATCAGGAACACCACACGGGTGTTCATGATCCACCGGAAACCATGTTCAGGATCAAACGGAATCCGTGTTCACGATCCACCGGATTCAGCGTTCACGATGGACCGGAACACGCACGCGACACGGTCGGCTGCGAGCATAAATCGCGCCCGCTGTCCGGCAGACGACCGCAGACGAGCGGGACTGTCGGAATTTCCGTGTATGGGGCCTGGTTCACTGATCAGGCCTGGGCTTTGGCAAAGCGTTCGCCGAAGAGGATGGCGAACTGGGCTTTTGCCATGGTCCACTCACGTGGCGGCATGATCCATTCCTTCTCGGCACGGTGCAAGACGAGAAATAGCAGCTTGATGGCCGCCTCGTCGGTTGGGAAGTGGCCGCGGGCTCGAACCGCCCGGCGCAGCTTGGCATTCAGCGCTTCGATGGCGTTCGTGGTGTAGAGGATGCGGCGGACGTCACCCGGGAAGGCGTAGAATGGGATGCCCTCCGGCCAGGCGCGGCGCCAGCTCTGCACGATGGCGGGGTATTTCTCGCCCCATGGTCCGGCCTCGAATGCATCCAGGGCCAAAACGGCGGCAAGATCGTCCTTTGCCCGATAGATATCTTTGAGCGCCGTGGCGACAGCCTTGCGGTCCTTGAAGGACACGAAGTCCAGCGAAGTGCGCAGCAGATGGACAATGCAGGTTTGCACCGTCGCCTCGGGAAAGACCGCCCGGATGGCGTCTGGAAAGCCTTTCAGGCCATCGACCACGGCGAGCAGAATGTCCTCGGTGCCACGGTTTTTGAGCTCGTTCATGACGCGCAGCCAGAACTTGGCGCCTTCATTCTGCTCGATCCAGAGCCCGAGAACTTCCTTGGTGCCGTCGGCTCTGACGCCGAGTGCCACGTGGATGGCCTTGTTGCGCACGAGCCCTTCATCGCGGATTTTAACCCGCAGAGCGTCGAAGAACACCAACGGGTAAACCAGCTCGAGCGGCCGGTTCTGCCAGACGGCGACCTCCTCCAGCACGGCGTCGGTAACGGTGCTGATCAGGTCCGGCGAGACGTCGAGGCCATACAGCTCGCGGATGTGCCCCTGGATCTCGCGCACACTCATGCCGCGGGCATACATCGAGACGATTTTTTCGTCGAAGCCTGGAAAGCGACGCTGATATTTGGCGATCAACTGCGGGTCGAACGTGCCCTGGCGGTCGCGGGGGATATCGAGCGCCATGCGGCCGGAATCGGTCAGCACGGTCTTCTGGCCATAGCCGTTGCGGGTGTTGACCGACCCGTCGGCACCTCCGTCCAAATGGTGGTCCATTTCGGCGTTGAGCATCCGCTCGGCCAACGCTTTCTTCAGCGCATCAATGACGCCGTTCGGATTGAAGGCGGTGCGGGGATCGGCACCGTCGAGCAACTGGTCAAGCAGGGCATCCGGAATAGCAGGGGATTTGCGGCGCGCCATGGTGGGGGTCCTTTCGTCCTATTTGGATCCCAAACACGAAATTCCTGACAGACCCGCGGCCCTCGGCGTCGAACACCACGATCGGCTGGAAGCCATACTCATCATGATGCGCGTTGAACAGTCGCAGCTGTTGGCCGCCATGCACGGCATCGAAGGTGTCGTCGATATCGAGCACGATGCGACGCGGCACCTGGCGGAAGCTGTGGCAATAGTGATCGACCATCGCACGACCCATGCGCAACAAGGCGCGCGCGTCCGGCAGGTTCTCGAAGCGCGAGATGGTCGGCTGCG
>CALMVT010000319.1 GCA_937873175.1 uncultured Acetobacteraceae bacterium
GCCTTGTACTTCAACAGGCTGCTGATGTAGCGCTCCTGATCGAGGACCGGATGCACCACCGGGCTGTCCGCCAGAACCGGAAGGTCGCCCTCTACGAACGGCGGCCAGGTGTCGTAGGCGTCAGTACCAATATAGTGAGACAGCTCAACGCTCTTGAAGCCGCCGCGTCCCATTTCGGTGGCAATGAAGCCCTCGCAGAACGGCCAGTTCCTGATCGTGCCATCGCGCAACTCCCCAGCCATCTGCATCCTACGCGCTGCGAGGGCCTGCAGCGCCCGGTGCGAGAACAGCGACAAGCAAATCAGCTTATACTGGATGTCTGCCGGCTCGTAGATGCCATCGCAGGTGAACAGCCAGGCCCACTCGTGCACAGGTTCGCCCTTGGTCAACCCGACGAAATCCGCTTCCTCGGCGGCTGCGCGGCTGACCATGTCGTCAACGTCGGTGTTCAGCCAGACGTCATACTCAAGCTGCAGGTAGTAATCATAGGATCCATGCTGCGACAAGAAGTAGTAAAGCGGGTAGTCCCCGTTGAACCACAGCAGGTTGCCAGTGCCTGCCCGCGGCAGGCCCATGTCGAGCACATCCTGTTCCGTCAGCCGCACGACCCGGTCGTGCTTAATGCCTTCGACGCGTCCATTGGTCTCATCCACCAAGACGAAAACGTCGCCTGTGCCAACACGGGATAACAGGCGGTCAAACTGACGCTGGGCAAAGTCGTCCCAAAAGTGCGTCCTGAAGATCACGGCGTAGTGTGGCACCCCAGCACCCTCTGCTTTCCCAGCCATCATCATACTCCGCCGCTATCCGGCCCAACCATTCTACTGCATAACGGAGGTTTTGTGCAGTGCGAAATGACAAGTGGGCGAGGCTGCATGGTGGGTGACCGCCATGTCCATGACCTCACCGCCGCGGCGATGGCGAACCCCGGCCGCCGGACCATTTGACGCTGCCCCGGCCCGCATGACCTGCTATGTCCACCCCTGACCGAACGACCTGTGAGCCGAGACCCAAACCATGAGCGTAACCACCCCTACCTTCGCAACCTTCTGGGCCGGCCGGACGGTCTCGCCGTTCGAGGCCGCCTGCATCACCTCGTTCCTGGCGCACGGCTACGAATACACGGTGTACAGCTACGACAAGATGGACAACCTGCCGGAGGGCGTCCAACTGCGCGACGCCCGCGAGATCACCGACGAGCCGAACGTCCGCCGCTTCCTCATCAAGGGCCGCCCCAACCTCAGCCACTTCTCCGATCTGTTCCGCTACGCGCTGTTCAAGCGGACCGACCACATCTGGGTTGACACCGACATGCTGCTGCTGCGGCCGCTCGACCTGCCATCCTACACCGAGCTGATCGCGAAGGAGGACGCCAGCATGGTGTGCGGCGCCATCATGCGGCTGGACCGGCACCATCCCAAGCTCGGCGCGCTGATCGCCCGCACCGAGGCCCTGCGCGACCAGGACCTGGTCTGGGGTGCCACCGGCCCGCGCCTGCTGACCGCCGTGCTCGACCGGCATACCATCATGCAGAAGGCATACGACCCCAAATACTTCTTCCCGGTGCACTACAACGAGTCGTGGAAGCTGTTCCTGCCGGAGTATCGCGACGAGTGCGGGGAACTGTGCAAGTCCGCCTTCACGGCGCATCTTTGGAACGATCGCGTGATGAAAAGGGGCGTCTGGAAACGTTTTTGCCCACCGGCCGGGTCATTCCTGGACACGCGG
>CALMVT010000320.1 GCA_937873175.1 uncultured Acetobacteraceae bacterium
TACGAGTTGGACAGGGCGATCTGGAATACCCGCTCCTGCGCCGCCGCGGGTCGGCTCAGGCCGGCGAGGGCAGCCGTCCCGGCGAGGCCCGCGCACCCAGCCTTGAGAAAGCTGCAACGCGGGCGACCCGGCCCGCACGCTCAGCTTGGGTCAGGCACGGTCCGTGAACAAGCTGCGGCGTAGGCCGGCTTTCACCCGATCCGCTGCGCCTGTTCCGGCCAGCCTTCAGCCGCTTTCCAGGCGCGCGTTCGCGACGACTCCAGCACGTCCCCCATCAGCCTCGCCACCCGCAATGCATGGCCGAAGCCGGTCGCGGCCGTGGTCCCGCGCAGGATGTCGTCGCGGAGGGCGGCATAGGCGAGCGCAACGTTGGCAGCCTCGTCCGGCATCGGCGCGGCTTCCCCCTCGTCCACCGGCACGGCCGCGCCGTCGAGCAGCAAGCGCAGCCGGCCCGATTGGAAGCCGCGCGGCGCCCCACCCTCCAGGACAAGCTCGTGCCCCTCGCCCGTCACGACGAAGCGGAACGGCGTCGCCTCGGGCGGACGGCCGCCCGCCACCTCGACCGACAGCGGGGCGCCGCCGGCCAGGCGCGCATGCACGAGGAGGTGGTCGGGCGTGGTCCGCGCCTGCCGCGCCGGACCGCCCTCCGCTGCCACCTCGACCTGCGGAAACTGCGTCGATGCCAGCGCGGACGCCCCAGCGAAATCGCCAAGCACCGCGATGGCGGCATCAAGCGTGTGGGCGCCCTGGATGGTCGCCAGCGTAACGCCATTCTCCGACTTTTCGCCGAAGGCCATCGCCGCTTCCACCTTCGGCCCGAAGGACACCGTGGTGGAGATGATCCGGGCGCTCAGCATGCGGCCGACCGCGCCGGACGCGATGAGGTCGCGCGCTTTCCGCACCGCCGGGTTGTTCCGGGTTTGCAGGCCGGCCGCGGCATGCACGCCCGCAGTTCGCGCCGCCTCGGCCAGCGCCTCGGACTCAGCACGGTCGCGCCCGAGCGGGTACTCGCAATAAACGTGCTTGCCCGCAGCGAGCGCCCCGAGCAGCAGGTCGCGATGGGCCGGGACGTTCACCGCCACCGCCACGATGTCGATGCCGGGATCGGCGAACAACTGCCGGGGGTCCGCGTAGGCCGCCCGCGCGCCGAACGCCTGCGCGGCCCGGTTCGCAGACGGCTGGTCCCGGGTCGCGACGGCGGCGAGTTCCAGGCCCGCAAGCCCCTGCACCGCCGGCACGTGCGAGATCTTGGCCCAGCCCCGCTCGGCGCTGGCGCCGATGATCCCGACCCGCAATGTCCTGTCCATGGCACTCTCCCGTTGCTGTGTACCGGACGTGGAGAGCCGGGCCGGGCGGAGCCAGACGGCCCTACGTTTCGGCTGTCGAAACGGCGCGGCTGGAATGGGTCGGCGCCCGCCCAGAGAAATCCTGGACCAGCGCGTCGATGAAGCTGCGCAGCTTGGGCGACGCCTGGCGGCCCGGCGGATACACGATGTGCATTTCGCGCAGCGGACCCGCATAGGCCGGGAGCAAATGCTCAAGCTCCCCCGTTGCGAAGTGGCGCTTCAGGATCTCGATGTCCTGCAAGACGATGCCGTGGCCGGCGATGGCGGACGCGATCAGACTCCTGCCGTCGTTCACCTGCAAGCGCCCGGCCACCGTGACCGTTTCAACGGTCCCGTCCTTCTCGAACGTCCATTCCGCGAGCGGAGGCTTGAGCCAGTAGTTGTAAAGCAGGCACTCGTGGCCCCGAAGGTCGGACGGCGTCAGCGGCCGGCCCCGCCGGCGCAGATACGCGGGCGACGCGCAAGGGGCCAGCCGGAAAGAGGCGAAGCGGCGGGCGACAAGGCTTGAGTCCTCAAGCGTGCCGATCCGCACCACGACGTCGAAGCGCTCGCCGACGACATCGACGGTCCGGTCGGTCAGCACCAGCTTGATGCTCACCGCCTCGTTCCGCGCCAGGTAGTCGGCGATGAAGGGCATGAGCCTGGTGCTGCCGAAGGTGAAGGGGGCGCTGATCGTGAGCTGGCCGCGCGGCGTGCGGCCGAACTCCGCAACGGCGGCTTCGGCCTCCTCCGCTTCCCGCACCACGGCGCAGCAGCGGTTGTAGAACGCCTGCCCCGCCTCGGTGACGCTGTGCCGCCGGGTGGTCCGCACCAGCAACTGCACGCCGAGACGTTGTTCCAGCGCCGCGACGTGCTTGCCGACGAGCTGCGCAGACATGGACAGCACCCGGCCGGCCATCGCGAAGGAACCTGTCTCGACTGCCCGCACGAAGCAGGTCATCTCGGTCAGCCGATCCATTGCCGGTCTCCATGCGGGCGCTGAGGCCGGGAAAGGAAACGTCGGCAGCGGCTTCCTGTCCAGCAAGCAAGAGACCCTGGCCGTCAGCCTGCCCTTTCAGGAGTGACGGCCTCGACAAGCATTCGCCTTGGAACGCTTTCTGTCTTGGGGTCACGCCACTGGTTCTTTGCCCCCGACCATTAGGTTCATTGCGAGCCGCTCCTGCGGCGTGGCAATTCAGGATTCCCAGCACGGCGTTAGCCGACCCTGGTTTGCCGCGTCGCTGCGCTCAATGACGCGAAACGCGGTCAAGACAATCGGCCGCCTATGCAGACTGGGTCACACGGCAAATCCGTGCCGGCACAGGACCAATCTGCTCAAAGTCAAAATCGGGGCACCGATTTTGGCCTGGTGCAGAATTGAGACTGGGTTATGGCGGCATGAGAAGTCACCTGCCGCATTTTTGCCAACATGCAGAAATACCACGTCGGTCATCTATCGGTTGGCCGATAGGGTTTTTCTTAGCAGTTTCTTTGCATACCGCATTCAGCGGTGCTATTTGCAATATGTCGGTGCGGACAACGAGTTTCCACCAGTAAACGTGGGAGAAGCAGCGTGGCAACATCCACTTGGTTCGGCGGATATGGCCGGTATGGCGCAGCCTGGCATTGGGACCCGTTCGGCGTCCCGGCCGCCGGGGACACCGCGGTCATCGACGGCGGCGAGGTCGTCGCGCGGCGTCAGGACATCGCGGCGACGGTGACGCTGGGTGGCCTCGACGCAGGCTCCCAGCCGGTGCTTGACCTGCGCAACTCGTCGGTCAGCCGGCTGACCATGCCCGCCGACCTGCCGCAGCAGCCCTACAGGCCGCCCCAGGCACCATCGGAATACGGCACCATCAGGGTTTTCGGCCACAGCAGCATCGGCAGCCTCGACATCGGCGCCTACGCCAACATGGTGCGCGCCCCGGACCCTTACGGCCACGGCCCCCTGACCGCGCCGGACATCCTGACGGTCACGCTCAACGCGGCCGCCACCTTGGACACGGCGTTCGATGTCAAGGACGGGTCCACCCTGACCGTCAACGGAACCGAGGCGTCATCCTTCAGCGCCGCAAATTCCACGATCGAGGGCGGGCGCGTCGTGGTGAACGCGCCGCTCGCCGGCACCGGCACGATCTACATGACCAACGGCGACGTGCAGTATTTCGGAGCAGCGCAGGTCGGCACCCTTGAGCTGGGCGGCAGCGTCGGTGCCGGGGAAACCATTGACATCCGCATGGGCCACCTGCTGATCGACCATCCCATGGCCTTCGCGGGGCAGATCGACCTCCGCGCCGACGAGAGCATTCCCGGCCAGCCTTACTCCTACGGCGCGCAGGACGTGACGCTGGCGGGCCTCACCGCCACCGCCTTCAGCTTTGACGACGGCAGCCACACGATGACACTGTTCAACAATGCAAACATCGTGGACCAAGTGCATTTCACGCCCGACATCGTGGCCGAGTCCTTTGGCCCTGGCTATTCCGGCCACATCGGCGTCGCGCAACTGGACGGGGGCGGCGTGTTCCTGCGGGGTCAGTATAGCGGCTACCCGACCGGCTCCGTGGAGATCCCGAGGCTGGTTCCGCAGGCGTAACCGCATTGGGGGCGGGCGTGGCGCTTCCCACGCCCGCTGCCCGCGGCGCCGACGCCGGCGTGCTACTTGCCGATCCAGCCGAACCCTCGCGCCATGTCCTGCGCCGCCGTGAGCTGCGCCGGGGTCAGCCCATCCCTGACCCGGGTGAGAAACGGGCGCACCAACGCGCTGTATCGGCCGGAAGCCACCAGCAGCCAAGCCATCGCCTCCACCTGATCCTCCCGGATGCCCTGGCCCAAGTGAAGCGCGGCACCCAACCGGGCCGCGGAGTCGCCATCCCCGGCCACTGCGGCGACGCGCCACCAGCGGACAGCCTCCAGCGGATCGCGCGGGCCGCCGGCGGCGTCGTGGCACATGGTCCCCAGCCGGGCCGCGGCGGCCGCCCCCCCCTGCCG
>CALMVT010000321.1 GCA_937873175.1 uncultured Acetobacteraceae bacterium
CGCGGCCGGGATTTCGACCAGGCGCCGCAGGGCCAAGTCCGCGGACGCCGCCCAGTTATGCTTGACAAAGGCGAGGTCCTGGCCCGCCATCGGGACGTTTTCGGGATGGGTCATGGCGGCTACACCAGCTTGCCAGTGGACGTTTCAAGGGTGGCCCAAGCCTCGTCGCCGTACTTCGATTTCCAGTCGCGGTAGAACGAGGTCTTGCGCAGCGCCTCCCGGAAGGCTTCTCGGTCCACGTCGTTGAACTGCAGCCCCTTTTCGGTCAGGTCCTTGCGCAGCGAGATGCTCAGCCGCGCGATGTCGGCCCGCTCATCGGCGCCGGAGCGATTGAACTCGCGCTCGGCGGCTGTCCGGACATCGTCGGGCAGGCGGCTCCAGGCGCGTCGGTTGGCAAGTATCCAGTAGCCGTCCCAGACGTGGCTGGTCATGCCGCAGAACTTTTGCACTTCGTAGAGCCGGGTCGTGGCGATAATCGGCAGCGGGTTTTCCTGGCCCTCCACGACCTTGGTTTGTAGGGCGGAGTAAAGCTCGTTGAAGTTGATGGGCGCGGGGCCGGCATCGAGCGCCTTGAACAGCGAGGTCAGCGCCGGCGCCGGCGGGACGCGGATCTTGAAGCCCCGTAGGTCCTCGGGGCCGCGGATTTCGCGCGTCGAGGACGTGATCTGGCGGAAGCCGTTGTCCCACGCCCGGAATGGCGCCAAAAGGCCGGCCTTCCCGATCTGGGCGCGGACATAGGCGCCGAGGTCGCCGTCCAGGGCCTTCCACACCGCATCGTAGTCGGCGAAGGCGAAGCCCGTGTTCACGATGCCCGCGGCCGGCACAAGCGTGGCGAGGATGGACGAGGACAGGTTGAACAACTCGACCCCGCCGCTGCGCACCTGGGACAGCAGGTCGGTGTCCGAGCCGAGCTGGTTGGCTGGAAAGAGCTTGATGTCCAACCGGCCGCCGGTCGCCTCGCGGATGCGGTCGATCGCTTCCTGGGCGCGGATGTTGACGGGGTGGGTCGGGTCCTGCCCCGTCGCCAGCTTGAAGTTGAACTCGGCCGCCGAGGCGGGCCGGGCAAGGATGCCGAACAGCGGCAGCGCGGCGCCGGCGGCGAGCAGGGAGCGCCGTGTGGGGCGCGGAGTGGTCGTAGGCATGGTCGTTCCTCCCGTTTGCGTTAACCATGTGCCTGGGCCTGGCGTTCAGCGCCGGGTCCCATGCGTCGCGCCGAAGCCCGGCGCGACCGTGCTTGCGCTACAGCCAGCCCTTGATGGAGCGCGCCATCGCCTCCGCCGAGATGCCGTAGCGTTCGTGCAATGTTGGCAGCGCGCCGGCGTCTAGGAAAGCGTCAGGCAGCGCCACTTGCTGAAATGCCGGCGGGCGCACGTTTCGGCGCATCAGCAGGCCCGCCACCGCCTCGCCCAGCCCGCCGACCACGCTGTGGTTCTCCGCCACCACCACCATGCGGCCGGTGCGCCCGGCTTCGCGCAGGATCGTCGCCTCGTCCAAGGGCTTCACCGTGGGCGAGTGCAGCACCGCCACCGCCACCCCATCGGCGCGGAGCCGGTCCGCCGCTTCCAAAGCGCGCATGGTCATGAACCCGGCGGAAATCACCAGCACGTCCGCGCCGTCGCGGAGGAGCTTCGCCCGGCCCAGCTCGAACTTGTAGTCGTACTCGTCGAGCACCAACGGCACGTTGCCGCGCAGCAGGCGCATGTACACCGGGCCGTCATGCGCCGCGACCGCATGGGTGGCCTGCTCGGTGTCCAGAGCGTCGCAGGGGTCCACGATTGTCAGGTCCGGCATGCCGCGGAAGATCGCGAGGTCCTCCGTCGCTTGGTGGCTCGGGCCGTATCCCGTGGTCAGGCCGGGCAGGGCGCAGCAGATCTTGACGTTCAGTCCTTCCTCGGCGATGCCCTGGCTGATGAAGTCGTAGGCCCGGCGGGACGCGAACACCGCGTAGGTCGTGACGAAAGGCACGAAGCCTTCATGCGCCATGCCGGCCGCGGCGAGCATCAGGTTCTGCTCGGCCATGCCCATCTGGTAGTAGCGGTCCGGGTACTCCCGGCCAAACACGTGCAGGTCCGTGTACTTGCCGAGGTCGGCGGTCATGCCGACGATCTCCGGCCGGTTCCGCGCCACTTCCACCAGGGCGCGACCGAACGGCGCCGGGCTGGTCCGCTGCCCTTCGGACGCGAGCGAGGCGATCATCGCCGAAGTGGTCAGGCGCGGCTGGGTGGGGTCGCCGCTCTGCGCCACCTGCGGCGCAATGCCGCGCCAGGGTCCCCTCTTCCGATTCATGCTGTCCTCCCGGCATCCAGCGCTTCGAGCGCCTGCGCCCATTCGTTCCGCTCCACCCGCATGAAATGCGACTTTTCGCGAGTTTCCAGGAAAGGCACGCCCTTGGCCATTCTGGTATCGCAGATGATGACCCGGGGCTTCGGTTCGGCCAGCGCGCGCGCGGCGTCGAAGGCCTGCACCAACGCGCCGATGTCGTTGCCGTCCACCCGCTGCACATGCCAGCCGAAAGCGTCCCACTTCGGGGCCAGCGGCTCGGAGTTCAGCACCCCCGCTGACGCGCCGTCGGCCTGCATCCGGTTCACGTCCACCAGGCAGATCAGGTTGCCGAGCTGCCAATGGCTGGCCGACATGGCGGCTTCCCAGGTGGGACCCTCGTCAAGCTCGCCGTCGCTCATCAGGTTGTAAACGAAGCGGTCGGACCCTTTGCGCTTCAGCCCCAAGCCCATGCCCACGGCGATGCCGAGGCCGATCCCGAGCGAGCCGCCGCTGATCTCCATGCCCGGCGTATAGGCGGCCATGCCCGACATCGGCAGGCGGCTGTCGTCGGAGCCATAGCTGTTCAGCTCGTTTTCCGGGATGATGCCGGCCTCGATCAACGCCGCATAAAGCGCGATGGCGTAATGGCCGATGGACAACAGGAAACGGTCCCGCCCGTCCCAGTACGGGTCCTCCGGGCGGTAGCGCAGGGCGTGGAAATATGCCGTCGCCAGCACGTCGGCAACGCCGAGCGCCTGGGCGATGTATCCTTGTCCCTGCACCTCGCCCATGCGCAGCGCGTTCCGCCGGATGCGGTAAGCGCGTTCCTGCAGGCTCGGGGCGTTGGCGAGCGTTGTTCGCGCTTCCATCCCATGTCTCCTTCTTGTTGCTTGCGTTGCTGGCGGCGGCGTTCAGTGGATCAGCATGCCGCCGTTGACGTCGATCACGGCGCCGGTGACGTAGGCGGACAGGTCCGAAGCCAGGAACAGGTAGATGTTCGCCACGTCCGCGGCGTCGCCCAGGCGGTTCAGCGGGATGCCCTTCAGGATGTCGCGCCGCATCTCGTCCGTCAGCTTGCCGCCGGTGATGTCGGTCTGGATCAGGCCCGGCGTCACCGCGTTCACGCGGATGCCGTCCGGCCCCAGTTCGCGCGCCATCGCCTTGGCCAAGCCGAGCACGCCCGCCTTTGCCGCGGAATAATGCGGGCCGCCGAAGACGCCGCCGCCGCGCTGGGCGGACACGGAGCTCATGCAGGCGATGGAGCCTGCGCGGCGCTGGCGCATGTGCGGGATGAAGGCTTGGCTGAGATACAGCACCCCGGTCATATTCACATCGACGACCCGGTGCCAATCCGCTTCCGTGATGTCCATGACCTTCACCGGCTGAGTGATGCCGGCGTTGTTGACCAGGATGTCGACCTGCCCGAACGCCTCGATCACCTGCCGGGCCGCGGCTTGGCAGCTTTCACGGTCCGCCACGTCGCAGCCGAGGCCGATGTGCCCGTCCCCCAGCTCCGCCGCTGCGCGCTGCGCGCCCCCCGCGTCCAGGTCCAGGATGGCGACCCGCGCCCCGTGCTGGGCAAACAGGCGGGCGGCGGCGAAGCCGATCCCGCGCGGGCTGGCGGCGCCGGATATCACGGCGGTCTTGTGGTTCAGCAGCATCCGTTCCCTCGCATGTTGGTTTGGCTATTGAATAGCGGGGCCAGAATTCACCAACAAACGAGAAATTCTCTGCTACCGGTGAGGCCGTCTCATCAAAAAGCTGTTGCCCTGGGCGAAGCCGCGCCATGCTCGACCGCGGCCGACGGGGACAGGTCAACCCCCAACTCCGCGCCCAGCCACCGTGCCAGCAGCACCACGGACCGGGCATAAAGCTTGGCGCGCGGGATGACGAGCCAATGGCCGGTATACGCCACGTCCTCGCAGGCGCCGTGCAAAGGCCGCACCAGCCGGCCCGAGGCCAGCTCCCGCTCGGCCAGGCGGGTGGACTCAAGGGCCACGCCGAGGCCGTCCGCCGCGGCGCTGAGCGACAGGAAGCTGCGGTCGAAGCGCGGGCCGCGCGGCTCTGGCGCCGCCATGCCGTTGGCGGCGAACCAGTTGGGCCAGCGCACCCGCTTGTTGTCGCTCTCGATCAGGGTATGCGCCAGCAGGTCCGCAGGCGCGCGGATGCGCCCGGCCAGCGCCGGGGCGCAGAGCGGCGTCACCGTTTCCGTCCCGAGCGGCAGCAGCGCCACGCTCCGATGCACCGGGCCGTAAAAGGACGGTGGGGGCGGGCCGTAAACGATGTCGGCGTCGAACTCGTCGGCGAGGAAGCGGGTGTAGTCCGTTCCCGCGGCGATGCGCACCTCCAGGCCCCGGGTCTCGTCCAGGAAGCGGCGCAGCCGGGGGACCAGCCACTGCGCCGCGAAGCTCGGCGCGCAGTGCAGGCGCAGCAGGTGATGCCCGGCATGCGCCGAGATGCTGCCCAGGCCCAATTGCAGCTCCCCGAAGCCGCGCTGGACGTGGTGCATCAGCACCTCGCCCTCCCCGGTCAGGCGAATCGAGCGGCCTTCCCGCAGGAACAGCGCCACGCCGAGGGAGCGTTCCAACCCGCGGATCGCGTGGCTCACCGCGCTGGGCGTGAGGCTCAGGCCGTCCGCCGCCGCGCGGAAGGACCCGGTGCGTGCGGCGGCTTCAAAGGCGCGCAGCGACGAAAGCGGGATGGGAGGCTGTGCCATGGTGGGACCACCATGTCCGGTTCCCGGCCTGTCGCGATAGCCCCGTCATGCCGGGGCGCCCGGGACGGCGGCAGGCTGGGACCAGCCACGGACAGGCCGCGGCCGGCCAGGCTCAGCGTTTGTCAGGGCGCAGCGGGTCCGGGCCGGGCAGGGCGTCCATGCCATACCGCCCCGGCAAGACGGAACTCATCACCGGCGGCGGCCCCATGTCCTTGGGTGGGAGGACGCGCTCGGTCGCGGGCGTGCCGCGTTCGACCACCAGCGCTTCCATGCTCGCAAGCGTGTAGCCGTTGAGGAAGCGCGCGGTTTCGTTGTCCACGCGGAAGGCATGGCGGGTGTCGCGCGGCACCACGATGAAGTCGCCCTTGCGGGCGGTCCTGATCTCCTCGCCCATCAGCAAGGTGATCTCGCCGTCGAGCATGTAGAAGATCTCGTCGGACCAGGTGTGCTTGTGC